>SIAZ01000147.1 GCA_009695405.1 Pedosphaera sp.
AAACGGGAACGAGGGAGGCCGGACTGCCACCGGGCCCCGGCTTCCTTCGCTTCCAAATTTCAGGGGACTTTGGGTAACACCACTTTTGAGTCAACCGGAGCATTTTCCGGCCTCGTCTTGGGTAACACCCCCTTTTGAGTTACGGCGCTCTATCAGGCATTCTTCCTCGATCAACCCAATGCACCCGATAGATTTATCGACTTCGTGAGCGCAATCGTGATTGAGGGTTTTTTCTGACCAAGATTCGCACTGTGAGCGCAGGAAAAAGTTTTTTTTAGATCTCAACCTTGAAGGTGTGATTGCGGACAGCTTACTCTTCCTGAGTCTCTGGTCGAATAGGTCACTGGGGATTCGCCCGAGGTAAATTCGGAAGTGATCGCACCAAGCCCGATATTAAAGGTGCCCTTGGGAGGATTTAATCGAGCCTTGGTGCGAGGTGAATCAGCAAAGACGTTAGCTGAGCCTGAAACATAAAGAGAAGTGTCGGTAGTTTTTGGCGAGCCTATGAATTAGTTTAGATAGACTGAAGGATCCAATGAATTCCCAAGCAGCTGATATTGATAACAAATTAAAAGTAGCTCTAGCTGTCGTGCTTGGGTCTGCGACATTCATCATCATTGGATTATTGCTCGCAGTAAGTCAAATGCTCGCAGCATTCCTAATTATGCTGGTTATTTTAGCTATTGTGCTTCCTCACCATGCGCTAATCAGCCTTTTCCTCATTTCGATGACGATCAGTTCAAGTTTTATTATTCCTTTTGTAAAGGGGCGTCCATTAATCTGGGAAGCTGCTTCAATTTTGGCGTGGACTGGATTGCCGATTTTATATCTTTTGAGACGCCAAAACCCTGCTGCAGGAAATATATTTAAAAACAACAAGGTTTTATTAATTGCTCCATTCTTATACTGCATAATTCTTGTTTTACTGATGAGGCATCACGGTGTTCAATCTGGTTCTTACGGAACAGAAGGGGCAGGGTTACGTCGATACATTCAGCAAATTGTATGCGCTGTATTTCCGTTGCTCTATATTTCAATCATGCCTAGTGAAAAAATTTTAAAGCAGTTGTTCGTGATTCAAATGTGGTTAACGGGCACGTTTTTTCTTGGGGAATTATCACTTAATTTTTTACGTGGCGACTTGTTATATATTTTGGCATTCTTAGATATTACTTCGGATTCATTCGGATTTGCTGTCAATGCTGTCTCCGGAGGTTTTCGGCGTTTTCAATCACTTCACAGTTTTGCAATTGCGTTAATTTTTTTGCTTATGCTCAAAGTTCCGATGAGAAAATGGTTTACTCTCGAAGGTGTTTGGATTCTTCCTACTTTAGTAATTTTAATTATAGCTGGTCTAATGTCAGGTCATCGGTATACCTTGTATACTTTAGGAACTGTTATGATGGGGGTCGCTTGGGTGCAGCGATTTGTTACGTTTATGCGATTTACCTTTGTATTTACACTGGTCGTGATGGCTATTTTATTTGCTTATACATTTTCAACTGATCTGCCGGATTCTATTCAAAGATCTTTGACCTTACTTCCAAATATTGAAGTGTCTCCTCAAGTGGCGATTGACGCTCGAGGGACACTCGATGGCCGTTCTGATATTTTTAAGATCGGGACAGATATGATTCTTGATCATTATATAATAGGTCGAGGGTTCGGGATGACCCAAGAATCAATTGATATTTTAAGTCGCGGTATGGTGCAGGGAGAAGAAGAAAAGTATTATAGTGGTATGGGCGTTTTCTATAACGGGACTCTTGGATTATTGGTTAATACAGGAGTTATTGGTGCAATTATTATGATCGGATTTATTTCTTTTGGGTGTAATCTTGCATTTCGTGTTATTGGTTTAGTTCGAAGAAATAATTGGGACGATTCCTTTAGTCGATTTGCTGGCGTGCTGGCTTCTTATTTTTTGAGTCAAGCTTTTACAACACTCTTCCTCCATGGAGATGTAGAAATAATTATGCGATTCTTCGGTGCAGGTGCGGGAACGCTTCTAGTCATTGAGTACCATCTCAAGAAGCGGATTGTCCAAGAGCAACAGGACGAAGGGGCGCCGCGTTGGTACAGCAATGACCGAGGCACATTGAGGATCAATGAAGATGCCTGAAAGAGTGATGAAGATGATGTCTGAATGCGCGGTAAACGATGGGTCCCGTAGCGCCCTCAACGCATGTTTCATTCGCAGCGGTTTCGCAAAGTGCTGCGGATTTCGCATTCTGTGTTACCACAGTTCGCAGCCTGATTTTTGACGATACGTCATGCCACGATTTATCGCGCCCTTGGTATTGCGGCAAATCCCTCCAGTGAAATCGAAAGGCGCCCATTCGACGTGACAGGTGATGGACTCGGCAAGCCGATCGGCGGTCTGTTTGCGAAGTTGGTATAAAGGACGCTCTGAGATTGTTCGTCGTAGGTAGATTCTTCTTTGAAAGAAAGGTTTAGCCTCAGGACTAGGCCAAAAATAATAAAAGCCTGAGAGGTAATCGCCGCAGGGGACAATGCCCAAGGCAGTCCTCTATCCGTGACAGCCTTTTCTAATATATAATCATCTCAATCCGTCTGGGTAGCCCCGTTTCCAACTTTCATTGGAGCAGGTCTTTTCCCTCAGGCCCCTCAGGCTCGACCAACTCAGCCCACCTCTTTGTCGGCAGATTAAACTCGGTTTCGACGTCCATGCGGGGGTCTCATGGCGATTCGCAGGGGCGATGGGACTTACGTTGACGCTTGTCGTCGGATGCCTTTAAATTCAGTCGAAGTGGAATGACTCGTTTACTGTTGGTTGGTTGGAATTTGATCAGGGCAGAATCGAGAGGCTTCACCGGTGCCTACAGACCCAGAAATGCAGGCTTCCATTCTGAGCTGGGTAATTATCCCATTTCGAAGTGCCCGCCCTAGATCTTAACCGCTTAAATGTTCGACCGCTTGCTGATCGACGGAGCCTGACCCGTGTCGATGATATTCTCGTGCTGCCTTCTCAGGATCCTTCTCCCGTGCTTCCTGAATTGGCTTCTCTCATCGATTCCACCGCCGTTGCCATCCAAAAGGCGCGTCAACGTGGGGCTCCAGTCATTCTCATGTATGGCGCTCACCTTCTGAGAAATGGAGCAACTCTTCTTCTTACTGATCTGATGGTACATGGTTTTATCCAGCACATTGCCACCAATGGCGCTGGAACTATCCATGACTGGGAATATGCGTGGCTCGGCCGCTCCACTGAGAGCGTCGAGGAAAACGTGGCGGACGGCACCTTTGGTGCATGGGATGAAACCGGTCGCAATATCCACCTCGCTCTCCTCTCTGGGGCACTTCAGGGACTCGGATGGGGAACTAGCCTCGGTCGTTTCATTCATGAAGATGGTTGTGAGCTCCCGCCACGTTCTCAACTCGCCGGATTGGTTGCTCAATTTCCTTCCGACCCCATGGCACCAGCGTGTTGTGAACTCCTCGTAGCTATGGATCGACACGGTCTCGCTGAAGGTCGTCACAACCTGAGTCATAACTGGAAACAAGCCAGTATCCTCGCAAATGCGTGGCGTCTCGGGATTACGGCCACTGTTCATCCAGGTATCGGCTACGATATAATCTCCTGTCACCCCATGTTTAATGGGGCTGTTTTAGGTCGCGCTGCCGCTGAAGACTTTCGCCGTTTCGCTGGGGCTGTTGCCCAACTCGACGGTGGGGTTGTCCTCTCGGTCGGATCGGCGATTATGGCCCCCCAAGTCTTTGAGAAAAGTCTCAGTTGCGCTCACAATATCCGCTTTCAAGATGGCTTTGGCCCAGTCACAAACCATCAAATTTTTGTGGTCGATTTACAGGACGGCGGTGGATGGGATTGGACTCAGGGTGAACCTCCCAAGTCGAATCCAGCTTATTACCTCCGCTTTTGTAAAAGCTTCTCCCGGATGGGCGGTGCAATGCACTATCTCCAATGTGATAATCTCGCCTTCATTCATCACCTTCATCGCCGTCTTATCTCTTTCGCTCAATGACCTCAGACCGCTTTGACTTCCTCACGCAGCGTTATTCCAGCCTTACCCTCGCTCTCTTGGGGGATTTTTGCTTGGATCGTTACTTCGACATCGATCCTAATGCCTCCGAGATTTCTATAGAAACTGGGTTGCCAGTTCACAATATTTTCCGTGTCCGCTGCTTTCCTGGTGCTGCTGGTACTATTCTTAATAACCTAGCGGCCTTGGGTGTTGGACGCATCCGCTGTATCGGTGTCCGTGGTGATGATGGCGAAGGCTTCGAACTCCAACGTGCTCTTACGGCGAGGTCTGGTGCTGACCTCGATGGATTTATTACAGCCCAAGGTCGCCATACTTTTACCTACACCAAGCCTCTTCTCCATCGCCAAGGTCATCCCCCTGAGGAACTCAGTCGGCTGGATCTGAAAAACACGACTCCCACCCCCGCTGCGACCGAAGCCGCAGTCATCTCTTCTGTCAATGCCGCGGAAGCCGATTCTCAGGCTTGGATTGTACTCGATCAAGTCGACCTGACCGGCACCGGCGTCATTACCGCCTCGGTGCTTGATCGCCTCAACTCTCTGGCTCGTCGTAATCCTGCCCTACCAATTCTCGTCGATAGTCGTCGCGGTTTATGTGGATGGCCGAAAGTAGTTTGGAAAATGAATGCCGCAGAATTAGGACGCCTTGCGGGTCGATCTCTTGGGACTTTTTCGAAGATTCTTGATGCGGCTGGGGAGATGGCCACTTCCAATCAGCAACCTGTCTTTATTACACTCGCCGGGTTAGGCATTATCGGTGCCAACCCTCGTGGTGTCGCAATTCATGTTCCCGCTTTGCCTGTCAACGGACCTATCGATATTGTGGGCGCTGGCGATTCGGTGAGTGCTAACCTCACTCTAGCGCTCGCTGCGGGGGCTTCCTTGGAGGAAGCGATGGAGATTGCTATGGCCGCCGCCCACCTTGTCATTCATCAACTGGGTACAACCGGTACCGCTAGCATCATTCAAATTCGCAAACGTCTCTTCGGATGATTGGCTTCCCCCATCTTTCTTCGAGGTTCCTTCTCCTTTTCCTCCTAGCAATTTTTACGGGATGCCGTACTTCCGATCTACCCCAATTTCGCAGGGAGTATTCGGCAACGCTCATGGGTATGCCTTGGCGGATTGTCCTCTACGCACCCAACTCAGAAGATGCGAATGCCGCGGCCGCGGCCGCTTTCCAGCGAGTAGCGGATCTGAACCAAATTCTCAGTGATTACGAACCTGATTCGGAATTAAGCCGATTGTCTCGATCCGCAGGCTCTGGGCGCTCTGTCCCACTATCGCCGGAGTTGGCCAGTGTTTTGATCGAGGCTGCCCGGATTTCTGCAGCGAGCGAAGGGAGTTTCGACGTGACCGTTGGGCCCCTAGTCGATCTTTGGAAACGTGCCCGTCGTCAACGTGTTCTTCCTGAGCCTGCGCGCCTCGAGGCTGCACTCACCGCTTCAGGATGGACTCATGTGGTTCTTTCTCATACGGGCTCTGGACAGACCACTGCACTGCTCCGACGCCTCGGAATGCGACTCGACCTTGGTGGCATCGCCAAAGGCTACGCTATCGATGAAGCCACCCGTGTTCTTAGGGCGCGGGGTATCCGCTGTTCGCTTGTCAGTGGAGGTGGAGACCTCTTTGCGGCCGGATCGCCCCCAGGGGAATCAGGCTGGAAGATTCAGGTAGGCCGCCTCGATATTTCTAATGCACCGACTGAACGCACTGTATGGCTCCGCGACCGTGCCCTAGTGACATCCGGCGACCTCTTCCAACGCGTCGAGATCAAGGGTGTTCGTTACTCCCATATCATTGATCCTCGAACCGGTCAGGCTCTTACCAATCATTCGCAAGTGACTTTGATTGGGAACCAAACCATGACCACCGATGCATTGTCCAAAGTCATTAGCGTACTCGGTCCCTCTCGGGCACCCTCTCTCGCCCGAAAGTTCAACGTCGCATTTCTTTTATTTCAAGCGCCCAAAGGGCAAGTGGTCACTTTGGAAAGTCCACACTGGTATTTCTATGAAAAGCATTGACCTCTCGCCTTCCACTACTGTCATTGTATCGTTACTTTTATGGGGTATTGTCGCTGGCTCTCTTTTTCTTTTGCGCTCCTGCTGAGATCCTCAGTGGGCTGGGCTGGAGATGATGTGGCCTTAGTCGGACTCGATGATTTATGGCGTTTTACCAGTCTCAAACCGACAAGCGTTGCACCTCCCAGATGGCAGGCCGTTGAATTTGACGATTCTCTTTGGCTAACCGGGCCTTCCGGATTCGGGACGCCTGCCTACGGTGAAGGTTTCCCGGCTTCTACTAACGGGTGGGAACGGGTTCTCCTACGCACTCGCTTTGTCATCCCTGAAGCGGTTGCCGTTCAGTGGCTTTCTCTTCGGACCGACTTTGCAGGGGGATTTGTTGCTTGGTTGAATGGTGTTGAAATTGCGCGTCGCGGTATTTCTGGGTTCCCTGATTCGATCCCATCACTGGTTTCTGATGCGACCCCTCATCTGACCGGTAATGCAGAACTGATTTATATTGGCCTCAATAACGGATTGATCCTCAACGGCACCAATTTACTTACCGTCCAACTGCATGCCGATAATGTCTACTCGCGCTGGCCCGTTTTTAGTGCTGAATTGATGGCCAATTTTTCGCGTGCTCCTTATTTACAAAATGTCAGCTCCAACCGCGCTGAACTTCATTTTGCCACCCCTCTCCCGCTCTCAGCACGCGTTGAATTTGGAACCAACTCTCTCGCAGAACGGACCGTCTCTCTGCCGGTCGGTACGCGTCATCGGGCTATTTTGGATGGTCTTCAACCCGGTGTCCCCCTCCAGTTTCGGGTTGTGGTCAATCAGGGTCCTCGTACTGCCGCAACTCGGCCGCTCTCTTTTAAACCTCTCCCAATGAACGGACCTCTGACCGTTCAAGTTATTGGCGATTCAGGCGGCGGTGATATTTGGCAACATCGCGTCACCGAACAAATGGGCAGCAGCGGTGCCGACTTAATGCTCCATACCGGCGATATCATCTATCCTAACTTTTCACCGGGCCTTGCCGATATCCGCTTCTTGAGCGTCCAACGCCCGGTCATGCGATCGATCCCCTCCTTCTTCGCTTGGGGCAACCATGATCTTTACTATGGGACGGCTCCCTTTCTGGATGTGCTCTACGCCCCGACGAACAATACCTCCGCCTCTGACCATTTAATCGAAGGGACTCTACCACAATCCTATTATTCGTTCGATGCCGGCGAGGTCCATTTTGTCGTCCTTTTCCAACCGTTCGCCTCCCAATATCTTCTTCGCACTAATAGCCCTCAAGCTCTCTGGCTCGAACGCGATCTCGCGGCGTCAACTCAGCCTTGGAAAGTGCTCGTTTGTCATCTGCCTTTCGAAACTTCCGGTATTCATCGGTTTGATGATTTTAACTTTAATGGACTCCGGGATTCTGCTGAATTTGCCGCTGCAGTCCTGCCTATCGCCCAACGCTACGGCGTCCAGTTGACTCTCTCCGGTCATGATCATGATTTTGAACGCCTCGTTCCCCTCGGCGGTGTCACCTCGATCGTCACCGGTGGCGGCGGTGGGATGTCTTACCCCCTCGGGCAAACCGATCCTAGAAGTGCCACTTTCTTAGCGACTTACCACTACACACGCCTGCAATTCAAAGCCGATCATCTCCTCCTCCAATGCATCGATTGGCAGGGGAAGATCCGAGATGAATCGATCATCTATCGATCCCCTCCCGTTCCTCGGTTTCATAATGCAGTGGCCGCTTCTGCACATCTGGAAACGAGCCCAGCGGATGATGGCGATGGTAACCATTGGGGCCAAACTTATGATTTCTTGGACGCGCCTCCTATTCCCTCGTTTACTGGGAAAAACAGCAATCTCGGTCAACTCCGGGTGATGTTAGATGCCACTCATCTCTACCTCGGTCTCGACGGAATGGCTCTCGACTCGGGGTCCGATCTCTACCTCTTTCTCGAATTGCCAGGTCTTCCAGGGGTGGATTCTCTCAAAGGGCTTGGTGACGGCATCCTCAACCCAGAAGGGCAGGGAGTCGACGCCTTAGATTTTGCTGAATCTCTTTCCTTTAAATCTTTTCGGCCTTCCATAGCACTTGTGCTTGACGATGAATTGTCCGATGGGGTTCAAAGAAATTTTCGCAGATCGGGTTCCACCAATGCCCTCGGTCAAGGCGCCTTCCATTTGGATGCCGGCTTTACCTCGCTCAACGGAGTTCTCATTCAGCAGTTTAATCGATCAATCCAAACTGCTGCTGGATCCTCGGGTGAATCGACTGCCAACTTTATCGAGGTCTCTATTCCACGATCTGAACTCGGCCAACTCAACTTCGGTCAGGAATTAAGAATGGGGGGTGTCGTTGGACTGAACTGGGACGGATCCACTCCGTCACGCCGATTTGATTCGGGATTTATTGGAGATTCCGCGATTATAGATCCTAGCGGCACTTGGGTCTTGCAAGGACTACGGATTCAACTCCCCGGTGATCCTGACCCAGATGGCGATGGGTTGAATGCTGCCGCTGAAAAAGCGGTTGGCACCGACCCAATGCGTGACGACTCCGATGGCGATGGATTGCCGGATGGATGGGAAGTGCGGGCTGGGATCAACCCTCTTGATGGCCTAGGTCCCGATGGACCTGAAGGGGATCTCGATAACGATGGCTATTCCAATTTAAAAGAATTTATACGAGGAACATCGCCACGAGATCCTTGGAGTCCGCTCGCACTTTCGATCAGTTCAGAGCCATCAGGAAAGCTCCGACTCGACTGGCATAGTGGTAATGGAAGGCGTTATGCGATCGAGACTGCAACTTCGGTTTATGGGCCTTTTAAAGTCGTGGAAGGTTTCCCGAAAACTGCGGATGGCAACCGCCAGAAAGTCGAATTTTCCGCCGAAATGCTGCTCCAGTTCTATCGACTGCGAGTGATCGATTAACTGTAAGCGTACGCCCAACCTCATGGTTCCCTAGTTGCCGAAAGTAGGATATTCCGCGATCGAAGGCGGGGAAGAAAGGTCGACCGACCGGATTAGGCTTTCGCCGGTTTCCAGTTCCAAGGCAGGAGTTCGGCAACGGTATGGTTCGT
>SIAZ01000148.1 GCA_009695405.1 Pedosphaera sp.
TTTACTAAGCAATAACGGTGCCATAATCTCCCTTAATAACGGGAGATTTTTCCTCTTTTTAACCTGAGTTAAGCCTCTGAATTTTATCTTAAAAAGAGGAGTGTCTAGGGTGGGCTTCTGAGTCTTCTTTGCCGAGGTGATTGAGCCATGGACGTACCCGCGTTTGGCTCAAATCGATTCTGCTCAGGAGCAGCGTCCGTTGTTCATTTGAGTGCTCAATAACTCGCTCCGCCGAGTCAGGCCAAGCAAGAGTGCCTGATTCTAGGCGCTTAGCGCAAAGCCACCAACCCGACTTATCCCAGAAAAGAATTTTGACACGATTACGACGCTGATTGCTGAAGACAAAAAAGTGACCCGAAAGAGGATCCAATTGAAGCGAACTGCGAACAACCCCAGCCAGCGTATCGAAGGACTAGCGAAGATCGGTCTGACCGACCGCGAGATAGACCCGAGTGTTGGAGAGAAAGCTCAGCATCTGGAAAGAATATCAAGAATGGACCGCAAGGTTGAGGGGTCAAAACCTGGGGGCAGTCGAAGTGCCCAACCGGATGGGGCAACAATTTCCGGCCCGTCGGCAGAACTCGCCGAGGCTGACGGCGTGCGGTGCAGGAGAACGAAGGCCGGACTGTTTTGGGAGGCAATAAAACGGGCTGGCTGCTGCGGCTGTGTTGGCTGTGTTGGATGAGTGATCCGTAGCCAGCGATCAATCGAAAGAGGATGAACACCCAGTCTCGCAGCAAACTCAGTCTTCGAGAGTCCCGAGCTTTTAAATTCAGTGATTAGTAGTTGGATTTCAGCAAGACCACGCCGCTTCCGAGACGGTTCAATTGAGTGCATCCTCACAGGCTACAGCCAAGGAGGACGAATTGGGAACCATGGGGTTTGACGTAGGCGTACCTAAAAGCTGAGCACTAATCTGTTCCCAAATACGCGGAAATCAATCGATGCAGTCATAGTCAGCTCAAACTTAATCTCTGAAATCTGTACTTGCTAGCCCCGAAAGAGAGGCAAGAAAGGCTCTATTTTTCAGAATTAAGACCGCAGTTAAAACCATGAGCTTTGGAGTCAGATCAAGACGACTGCCTCCTGGTCTAGCACTTTGTCAAAAGAAGTTGCTCGAAAGTTTGGGCTTGCTCAGTTTGCTTCAATTTGTGGACAAAAGACTTCGTGAATAACCCACTCTCCCTGCAAATCGCAGCACAACGTTTGGCTGTTGGCTCTCTCGTTGCTTTTTCCATGCTTCAAACTGCGACAGCCGCAATTGCCATTAAGAGTGGCGATAAAATCGCTTTTCTTGGTGACTCCATTACTGAGGCGGGTTGGGGTAATCCATTCGGGTACGTGAGATTAGTCATATCTGGATTAGAAGCGAATCAGGTGAAAGCTGAAGCGGTTCCCGCCGGAATAAGCGGTCACAAATCCAACGATATGCTCGGACGTTTGGAGCGTGATGTCCTCTCTAAAAAGCCTCAATGGATGACCCTTAGCTGTGGGGTGAATGATGTCTGGCACGGCAAAAACGGCGTTGCACTGAATGAGGCTGCCTTGACGGGTGGAATCTATGGGCCAGAAGCAGCGGCGCGTGGGACGTATCAAAAGAATATTGCCGCTATTGTCGATCAGGCGAGAAGCAAAGGAATCGAAGTGGTGATGCTGACCTCGACAGTGATTCATGAAAAGCTGATCAATACTGAAAACGCCAAGTTAGCCCTCTACAATGACACCCTACGAACATTGGCTAAGGAGAAGAAACTACGGATGGCAGATTTGAACAGGCTCTTTCAGAAACGTATTCAAGCCGAGAATAAACCGGATCAAATGGTGCTGACCAATGATGGCGTTCATATGGCCTTCGAAGGTAATAAACTGATGGCAAAAGGAGTTTTGCAAGCGATGGGATTAAACGATTCTCAGCTCAGAAAAGCGGAGCAAGCCTGGTCGATAGCTCTCCAAGCCGCAGACGTTACCAAGAAAGCGACAAAGGGCGCGTCATCGAAGTAATGGCACTGAGCCGCTGTGGGCTGATCTACGATAAAATTGGGTTAAAGACATTTACTGAAATGCCTTGAGCAAGGATTTGATCGCGACGAGAAAATTAGGTACTACTGTTGTCAGTCATGCCTATTTCAACCCACCCCGTTCGACGACTCTTCCGACTGCTGTTGCTGGGGTTCGGGTTTTCGGTCGCTTTGCTGCAGGCAAAAGTGGATTTCAATCGTGAAATTCGCCCGTTGCTTTCTGAAAATTGTTTTAAGTGTCATGGGTTTGATGAAAAGGAGCGAAAGTCCGGACTCCGACTCGATCTCCGTGCTGAGGCAATCAAGCCTTCAAAGTCAGGAGCTCAAGCCATTGTTCCGGGTAAACCCGACGGAAGTGAATTATTCAAGCGCCTGATCACCCAAGATGCCGATGACCAAATGCCCCCAGTCAAGAGCGGCAAGAAGTTGACCGCCGCCCAGATCAAGACGGTGAAGCAATGGATCGCCGAAGGTGCCGAGTACCAAGCCCATTGGTCTTTTGTTCCGCCGAGCCGGCCTGAATTACCTGAAGTAAAGCGAGCGAATTGGTCTCGTAATGAAATCGATCGCTTTATTTTAGCGCGCTTGGAGAAGGACAAACTTCGGCCTTTACCTGAGGCAAGCAAGGAGACCTTGATTCGACGACTATCCCTCGACTTGACCGGGTTACCCCCGACTTTGGCCGAAATAGAAGCGTTCTTAGCCGACCGAGGTCCCAATGCCTATGAGCATTTAGTGGATCGACTGCTGAAGTCGCCTCGGTATGGCGAGCGTATGGCAGTGGATTGGTTAGATGCCGCACGCTTTGCCGATACCCATGGATACCATTTGGACTCGGGGCGCGACCTGACCGCATGGCGTGATTGGGTTATTGAATCTTTTAACAACAACCAACCCTTCGACGCCTTTACCATCGAACAATTGGCTGGAGATATTTTGGCTGAACGACTGACTGCTGGAACTGGGGGGAAAGAAGCTGGCGGATTGACTGTTGCGGAGCTTGAATCCAAGAAGACTAAGATGCGTGTAGCTTCAGGGTTTAATCGCAACCACATGATCAATTACGAAGGAGGAGCGATCGCGGAAGAATATCAGCACGCTTACCTCGTCGATCGAGTCAATACGACGTCGACGGTCTGGCTAGGTCTCACCTTTGCCTGTGCCCAATGTCACGATCACAAATATGATCCGATCACCCAAAAAGAGTACTATCAGTTTTATGCTTTCTTTAACAATGTACCCGAATCGGGTTTAGATGGGTATAGCGGGAATGCTAAACCGTTTCTGCAGATTCCTACGGCAGCGGAATCGAAACGGTTAAACCAACTCGATGAAAGTCTGAGGCAAACACAGATGGCGTTTAATGAAGCCGAAGCCGCATTGCCTCCCTTGCAGAGTATTTGGGAAAAAACATGGCGCGAAAAATCTCCTGTCACTCCGACCGACAAAGAAAAGCCCATTCTAGAACTTCTCGCCAAACCCTCGGAGTCGCTGAACGAGGCACAACGAAAACAATTGAGTACCTTCTTTCGCGAGACAGCATCACCGGAGAGTTTCCGGACTGTATCCAAGGTATTAAGCGACCTTCGTAAAGAACGTGACGGTCTCAATAAAGCGATACAGACCACTATGGTTATGGGTGAGCTGGCAACACCGCGCGAGACGCCGATGCATTTACGCGGACTGTACGATCAATTAGGTGAGAAGGTGGTACCTGGAGTGCCAGCAAGCCTACCGTCGATCATGACTCAGGGACGGGCTGATCGATTGAACTTAGCAGAGTGGTTGGTGTCGCCCGATCAACCGTTGACCGCACGTGTCGCAGTGAATCGATTTTGGCAGCAATACTTCGGCACCGGCTTTGTGAAGTCAGCAGAAGATTTTGGTTCGCAAGGTGAACAATCCAGTCACCCAGAGTTGCTCGACTGGTTAGCGACTGAATTCATGCAAAGCGGTTGGAACGTAAAAGCGTTGAATAAGAAAATCGTAATGAGCGCGACCTATCGACAGTCGTCTCGCATGACCGCCAAGACCTATGAGCGAGATCCGGAGAATCGTCTGATGGCACGCGGTCCCCGATTCCGACTTAAAGCGGAATTTGTCCGCGATCAAGCCTTAGCAGTAGGTGGGTTATTAGGGGAAACGATTGGAGGACGTAGCGTCCGACCGTATCAACCCGGTGATTTGTGGCGCGAACTTTCGCAGCGTGCCGATAGCGCCAATTTTTCCGCCCAATTCTTTGTGCAAAGTACGGGAAGCGATCTTTACCGACGCTCAATGTATACCTTTTGGAAACGGACCTCGCCACCTCCGCAGATGTCGACTTTTGACGCACCGGACCGCGAAGTGTGCACCGTACGGCGTCCGCGAACAAATACCCCCCTGCAAGCTCTTGTTCTTTTGAACGACCCTACCTATCTCGAAGCCTCCCGTCATTTGGCAGAGCGAGTTTTGGGAGCAGTACAAAAAGAAGATGAACGCCTGGCCTTAATTTTTCGGATGGCAACAGGTCGAAAGGCGCAGAAAAAGGAACTGTCTATCTTGCAAGCAGTATTTATCGATCAATTGGCTCGATATAAAGCCAGTGAACCCGCAGCAGTAGCCTTGCTCAAGGCAGGTGATTCAGCGTACAGCACGCAGTGGACTCCTGCGGAGCTTGCCGCTTGGACCTTGGTGGCCAGCACCGTTTTAAACCTTGATGAAACAGTGACTAAAGGCTGAGTAATCCAAAGGCTTGACCATGAAAACACCAGAAAATGCAGATGCTTTTCGGCCGACTGAAACCTCTTTAGACCCACGCATGTCTCCCAAACTACGTCACGAATTTGCCAGCTTACTCAACCGAAGAGCCTTCTTTGGTCGCGGCGCGGCTGGGATCGGTGCTGTCGGTCTTGCTTCATTGTTGGACACCGATTTATTTGCAGCCAAGCCAGCCGATTTAAATCTGAAATCCTTGGGAGTATTGCCTTCGCTCCATTTTGCTCCGAAGGCAAAGCGGGTGATTTTTCTGACGATGTCAGGCGGCCCCTCTCACATTGACCTCTACGATTACAAACCAGATCTCAAGAAGCATCATGGTGAAGAATTACCTAGTTCCATTCGCATGGGGCAACGCATTACCGGTATGACTTCCGGTCAGAAATCTTTTCCCTGTGTCGCTTCGATGTTTGAGTGGAGGCAGCATGGTAAATCAGGACTTTGGCTTAGTGAGTTACTTTCGAATATCGGTTCAGTCGCCGATGACATCTGTGTGGTCAAATCCATGCACACTGAGGCTATCAATCACGACCCAGCTTTTACTTTTATCCAGACAGGTAGCCAACAACCGGGGCGACCGAGTCTCGGGGCGTGGCTGAGTTATGGTATCGGTAGCGAGTTCAAGCAGATGCCTTCCTTTATTGTGATGGTCTCGCAAGGAAGCGGTAATAAGACCGATCAACCTCTCTTTTCCCGTTTATGGGGCCCTGGATTTTTGCCAAGCCAACATCAAGGGGTTCGCTTTCGTAGCAGTAAGGATCCGGTCCTTTATTTGAGCAATCCAGCGGGGATTGATCAGAGCGGACGGCGAGCCATGTTAAATGGATTGAAATCCTTGAATGAAATGGCCGCCGAATCCTTTGGTGATCCCGAGATCAATACACGGATTGCACAGTACGAAATGGCTTATCAGATGCAGATGGCTGTACCAGAAGTCAGCGATATTTCCACAGAACCACAGTCGATCCGAGACTTGTATGGAATTGTTGATAATCCGACCGATGGCGGTTTTGCACGGAACTGTCTTTTGGCACGTCGAATGATCGAAAAAGGGGTTCGGTTTGTGCAACTAATGCACCGTGGTTGGGATCAGCACAGTGATTTGCCTGGACAAATTCGTGGTCAGACAAAGGACGTAGACAAAGCCAGTGCCGCTCTGATTCAGGATTTAAAACAACGAGGACTATTAGACGAGACCCTAGTGATTTGGGGCGGTGAATTCGGTCGTACCGTTTATTCTCAGGGACAACTTTCAAAGGACAATCACGGCCGAGATCATCATGGTCGTTGTTTCTCAATTTGGATGGCCGGTGGCGGTATCAAGCCGGGAACGACTTATGGCAAGACCGACGATTACTGCTACAACATTGTCGAAAATCCGGTTCATATCCATGATCTAAATGCGACTCTCCTCCATTGCCTCGGATTGGATCATCAACGGTTAACCTACCGTTTTCAAGGCCGTGACTTCCGCCTCACCGACTTGCACGGAACAGTGGTAAAGGGAATTCTCGCTTAAATGAGGGCCTGAGAACCGGTAACTGTCGAAGGACTTAGCCCAAGGCAAAATTCCCCCTTGAAAATCAACCGTTGTTGGCGGTCACCCCATCCCTCTTTCGACTAAGCACTCTTTCGAGACACATCCAGTATCGGCATCACCTTCTTCCAAATCGGAACAACCCGTTTCATCTCGTCGATTAACCACTGGCACGCCGCAAAAGCCTCCGCTCGATGAGCTGCGCCGACTTCAATCCATAACGAGATTTGTCCCACACCCACGGGACCTAATCGATGCAGCAACCGAACGGAGTGCAGGGGCCATCGTTGATCTGCTTCGTCGAAGAGTTTGTGAAATTGGGCCTCAGCCATCGGCACAAAGGCCGAATACTCAAGGCCCGCTATCGACTGCCCCGACTCGGTGCCTCGCACCACACCTAAGAAGGTAATCACCGCACCAACGGGACCCTCGGGGCGCCGCAATCCAGAAGTGTTTCCCTCCAAAATAACCTCTTCAGATATAACGAGTTCTCGGTGCATTATCAAAAAGTTTACTAGCAGATTAGCGAATCGTCCTCAGCCACCTGAAACAGGAGGGAAAAGGGAAACGCTATCTTTAGGCCGTAAGAGTTGTGTGGGCAAAGAATACTCCACACCCACAGCCACCATTGTTGAATTTTTAAGCGCCCTAAATGTCGGAAAATGAGTGTAGAGAACCTCTAAAGCCTCCTCGAGCGTGGCTCCTTCTGGAACCTCAATCTCAGTCTCTTTCATCCCAGCAACCTCAGCAAAATAGGACCAAAAAACAAAATGTAAGGTCATAGACTTAGAGGTTAAATATCCCGATTCGCCCGAGATTTCGTCTTGAGTGCTACTGCAGAATTTTTCGCCGATTTGTCCGAGTTTAGCAGCGAGTGTGTCACCCCATAGATTTCCGGTTTAAGGACGCCGACAAAGGGCAAATTCCGGTACCTTTCTGCATAATCAAGCCCATATCCTACCACAAATAAGTTCGGCAAAGTGAAGCCGACATAGTCAGCATCAAAAGGTTCCGTTCTCCGCGACTTCTTATCGAGCAAAACACAGGTGCGAATCGATTGTGGCCCCAGAGTTTGTAACTTGGCAAAAACAGTCCTTAAGGTCTTCCCAGTATCTAAAATGTCGTCGACCAACAAAATATGGCTCTTTCGCAGGTCCAGTTTGATTTCCTTGGTGTAGACAAGTTGCCCAGATTCGGTACCAGATCGATAACTAGAGACCCCCACAAAATCGACCCTCAATGGGAAAGGCAATTGCCGAAGGAGATCCGCTATAAAAAGGACCGTGCCGCTCAAAAGTGAAATAACAATCACCTCGTGCCCGGCAAAATCCTTCGTGATCGCCCGTCCTAGGGCCGCAATGCGTCTTTGAATAACCGACTCCGAAATCAAAATACCCGCAAGATCCGCCCGATAATGGGGAGGAATCCGGCGACTAAGTTGCTCGGTCAAACGAGGCTTACTGAGGGACATAAATCCCTTTTTCTAATTGGTTCACCACAAAGGACGATCTCTTTTTCTTTGGATAGATTCCAAGTCTAACCCTCAACTCCAGTGCCAAAACTTCGCCCGTTCAAGCGATGAAGTAATGGATCAATCCAAATCACCATTTCGATCAAATGTGCTTTGAGTCTTCCGCATCCTTGGTCACATAACCCGTATCCTGACGCTTCAAATTCACCTCATTCTTTTTGAGGTAAGCCGCAAAAACGGCGTCTGCATCCATCCCCAATACCTGCGCTAGGCTAATCACAAAGTGCAAGAGATCTACTACCTCTACACGCGCATTTTGCTCATCAAACGTCTGGTATTTCGCCCACCATTTCCAAGGCACACTATCGGTCAATTCAGCTAACTCTTGGCTCATCGCTCGAGTGTAATTTAACACCCACTTGGTTTTATCGGCCTCAGACATCGCATCGGTAAAAACACCAATCCGTTCATTTAAGGATTTCTGCATCCGGAAGAGTTCACGCAACTGGTCTGGTTCGGTCATAGGTGAAAAGGGTGACCGGATCTTCTCCTCTGGGGAAGCCGTGAACACAAGAAACCGTCCCAAGATCCGGTCAAACCTCTTAGCGGGATGTTGGGATAAACGAGCGACCCACCGGTGCTTGCTTTGAGTCCGCTGAGTCCACAAAGAGAAGGACGGTTTCATCAGGACGCGCTAATTGCAGCAACTCTCGTGCGGTCCGCTCGACTGTGCGTGGATCATTCCTTAGCCCATCGATCCGTCGCAAATGAGTAGCGTGCATTTGAGTATTCTGCGACTCCGTCTCTCTCCAATCCGCTAAGGTCTTCCTCAAAAGGCGATTGGTCTCAATCAATGGGACATACTGCGCTAAAATAAACCCAAGGATTCCGATAAACAGGCACCAACCGAGACCTCGATTGATGACACCCATCCACCCATAATCCACAGAAGCTGAAGAACGTTGTCGTTTCATTTAAAAGTCCGTTTCTAATGGGTCAGTCACCTTATTCATCAAAGGCGACGCCTCTGCTACTAGTTCAAAACACTGAATGTAAAAGACGCTGCAAGCCACAACTTGGAGGAACTAAGACAAAATTTTAGCCAATGGCAATCAACTCAAGGCTCAAACTAATACTTTCTTGCAAAACCAGCTCCCTGATCCTCGCCTAATTTTCTAGAAGCCCGAAAAAAGTGAATGAGAGAGCGTGTTTTGTCTTGCATATATAATATATTATTTCTATATATCTTAACTCTATGTCAGCGCGTTTACCCATTTTGCACAAGACACCCTTTGTCTTGG
>SIAZ01000149.1 GCA_009695405.1 Pedosphaera sp.
TCGAGTCCATTCACCCGCTCCAACTTCTGCAACTACGACATTTGTGGCCCGACCCCCCGTTGGTGTCGGGTGGTGTGGGTGATGAACTTCCATGATTATCTATTTTATTATACGAAGTAGGTTTAGGATCGGTGTAATGCACCGAATTTAACATTAATTCGCAAATCACATCAGCGTTTTAAACAATAAATTTATTGGCGTATGCAGTTGACTCTTGTAAGTCGCAAAACCCTAGCAAATTCGCACCACAAACACCGTCAAATGCTGAGCTACAAGAGTCAACTGCATAGCCCCATAAATTTATAATAAAAATCCACCTGAATCAAAAATAATTACAATGATGAATAAACCAAGTTTAACCAACAGCGAACCAAGATACTACGGGCTAGATCTCGTCCGATCCATAGCAATGCTACTAGGGATAGTGATTCATACATCCATATATTTTATGGATGACCAGGTTATCTGGATGAGGAAGGAGCATTTCACCGACCCATTAAATCAAATGGTTGTTGAATTCATTCATCTCTTTCGGATGCAACTTTTCTTTCTCTTGGCGGGATTTTTCGCTCAAATGGTCATTAATCGAAAAGGGTTGTCGCCATTTTTAAAGGATAGATTCAAACGAATACTCATCCCATTTGTCTTTGCCGTAATTATATTCACCCCCCTAAACGATTTTGCGATCACCTGCAGCGGGCAAGCTTCAATCATGAGACGGATTCTCATGGAACAACCATTTCTAGACTACTTAAAGAATATAGTGTTGTACGGATTTCTCATTAAAACACCCCATGTAGATGAAATTGGTTTCGGCTCTTTCTGGTTTATTTATTATCTCATCTTAATGTACGCAGCACATGTCTCACTGCGCTGGCTAATGCCACCAGCTATTATACCGATGCTTAGCGGTTGGTTAAAGAATATTATACAAAGACCATTTGCTGCCATTTGGCTTGGTTTACTATGTTTTCCTATTCACCACTCACTGACAGAAGCAGTGTTTTTTCCTAATCAATTAAATTTTGAATGGAATAATATTGGCTACCATCTCGTGTTTTATATGTTTGGGGTTGGATTATACAACCTTCGTGATAGCATTGAAAACCTGCAGAGAAACTGTTTTATCAACCTATCTCTGGGCGCCATTCTAGTGCCATTTACTATGCAACTCACGCCATTGGTTGATTCAATTTCCCCCAGCGTGGTACACGATCTTTTGAATTTCAAATTAATTGGATTCAACTGGGTCAGCGAAGCAATACTAGAAGGAGGTGTTCTTAAAATGGCTGTTGTTCTCATGCGAGCCTGCGCGGGATGGTTATTTTGCCTTGGCTTTATTGGCCTGGCTGAGCGCTTCGTTCGAAAGTCAAATCCTGCAGTGAAGTATCTTTCCGAATCCTCCTACTGGATATTTTACGTCCATGGTGGGCTTACTGCCAGCCTTTCATTCTTGCTGGCTAATTTAGACATCTTTAATTCGCTTACAAAGGCCTACATCATTGTTGTCTCTAGCTTCTATATGTTATTTTGGTCCTACAACGCATTTGTAAGATACACATTTCTAGGTGACTATTTCATAGGGAAAAGGAAAGTTCGCAATCAAAATAAAGACAATGATCACATTAGCACTTTTGCGGTAATTAAATCCACTTGGCGCCCCATTTTAATTGGGTTTTGCGCCGTATACACAATCGGAACCGCATTTCGAGCGCAAGGCCTAATACAAGGCAAAAAATATTTAAACGAAGCAAGCCTTGCTCAAGTTCCCGCTGTTTTTAATGATATTGATAAACTTGATTATGTAACCGATCGTTTTGGAAGAACCTCGTTGCATTTAGCAGCAGAGTCCCCCGAGAAAATCAGAGATTACAATCCAGTTGAGAAACTATTAACTCATTTTACGAATGTTAACCCGCTGGATACTATGAATCGAACACCGTTATTTAGCGCTTCTAGGATGGGCCACATTAAAGATGTTCAAATCTTATTGAAGGCTGGCGGAGACCCCAATATTGCAGACAAATACGGTCACACCCCAGCTCATGTTGCCGCCATCAAGGTTGGGCTAAAAGATAAGGCAGTATCTGATAATTACTTTGCACTATTGACCGTGCTCAAGGAAAACGGTGCAAATATAAACTTGAAGGATCACAAGGGCAGAGATGTAGCGGAATGCCTAAGAATCTTTGGAGGACGCACTATTAAATAGATAAAGTCTTCTGGCTTCTAATTTTAAACAATCAAAATAGGCAATTTTAAAAATTAGATTTAATTTGAGGCTCATTATCTGTTTATCGATCATCAAAACTAGGTGACCCGGCGTACGAATACCGCTTAGCTCCAGTAGCTGGCGACTAAAAATGGATTAATGCGCACCAGTCGTCGGCACCAGGGCATCGGGATGTGGCAATCATTTGGAAGTGGCTTGTCCTGATGCACAGTATGATCAGAACAAGCCCCCTCAGCCGTAGCAACCTAGACTACTTGTTCTCTTCAACAAACTTGGCAGTATAGCCTTTTTCGTGATCATCAACAAAGGAGCCGTTTTTGAGCTGTTGCCAATGCGCCTTGTAGGGCCGGTGTAAGAAGCTTTCTGTAATTAGCTCTCCGACTGCTCCTTCCCAACCCCTGCGGGGTCGGTTGCGGTCGAGTAGGGATGGCTGATTGCCCAGCCACCCCTCTCTCAGAACCGGACTGGCGGATCTCGCATCCGGCTCTTTGGACGATATTTCAGAACGCAAAGCTCATTTGCGAACCTGAAGCTGCAGGACGGTGGTGCTTCAACCATTGGCCTTCAAGCGAGTTCAGGCGACCGATGAACCACGCCAAGCCGTACGCTTTATGGACCCCGAAGCGAGCACTCTTGTGCCACACCCCGCGACTACTCCACGCCGTTTTGGCAGCCGTTCCTTCGCTCGCCCCATTCCGAACCAAATGCCGAAATAGAAACCGGGGTCGCTTCTGCTGCCGGATGGCAATCGCTCGCACCCGTCGTCGGACGTGTGCGTCGAGTCCTCTCCAACTGCGGATTGCTTCATGGTCGCAGATTCGAAAGTACGCCCCCCACCCTTCTATGTAGGTGTTGAGCTCCTTCAAACAGGCATCCACGGATTGGCCCCACGTTCTCGGTGTCATTTCTTTGAGATTGGCTTTGATCCGATCCGTCGCTTTGTGCGACAGGTACACCAACCATCCTTTCTCCTGGTGACGGCTGAACCGAAACCCCAGGAAGTGAACGTCGTGCGGTTGGCGGACGGCGCTCTTATCCGTGTTCACTTGCAGCCGCAATCGCTTCTCAAGGAAACTACTGATACTGCTCATGACTCGGTCTCCGGCGCGTGGACTGCCCACAAAAATATTGCAGTCGTCCGCGTACCGTACAAAGCGCAATCCACGCCGCTCCAACTCCCAGTCCAACTCATTCAAAACCACATTGGAAAGTAACGGGGAAAGCGGACCGCCTTGCGGAGTGCCTTCATCCGTTACCACTTTTGTCCCGTCGGGCATTACCACCCGCGCTTTGAGCGTCCTTCCGATCAATTCTAGAACCCGAGGGTCCCGGATTTTCTCCGAAAGCTTGGCCAGTAGGCGCTGGTGATTGACCCGGTCGAAGAACTTGGCCAGATCGATATCCACCACCGTCGTCAATCCCGCTTGCAGATGTTCACGCGCTTGGGCTATCGCCGTCTACGCGCCACGTCCACGGCGGAATCCGTGACTGCTGTCATGGAAGGTGGGGTCAAAAATCGGTTCCAACACTTGCAGAATCGCCTGTTGAACCCAGCGATCAATGACGTTTGGAATACCCAGTCCTCTTTGACCTCCCCCGGGTTTGGGTAACCAAACCCGTCGGACGTCGCCAGGGCGGTAGTGTCCCGCCAGGAGTTCCCGGCGTAGTTGGGGCACCAGCGTGGCGTGGTCTTGCTCCACTTCCTTCACACTGAGGCCGTCGACTCCGGGAGCTCCTTTGTTTTGAACTACTTTGGTCAAGGCCACCTGGAGGTTGAGCTCCGAGGTGATTCGTTCCATCAGCTGACTTACGTCCGCTGGTACAGCCATGAAATCTTGGAATTCCTTGTCCTTGGCTTTGTGCAGCCGCGACGAGGCGCTTCCCATTAGGTCGGGAATCTCTTCGTCGCCGCCCCCTTGCGGGCTGTCGGCGAACGCCATAAACAGTTGTTCGGACTTCATTGTTCTCATTTTCATGATCCCCTTTGCTCACCGGGCTTTCACCCGCTTCAACGCTACTACGGAATCATCCGACTTCTCTCTCGACTTCGCCCAGGTGTCGTTGCCTTCACTCCGAGCTACCTTGTCACCAAGGATCGAAAGAGATCTCTTGGAGTAAGACGATGCGCTTTCCTGTCTTCCTGTCCTCAATACACAATGAACCCCTCGGAAAATTGGGCGTCGTGTTTCGAAGCACACAAACCCGGTTCATCCTGCCTTACGAGGCTTCACTTTCGTTCAGGAATCCATTTCGTTTCCAACTTCCTCCCCACAGAACCTCGCGGTCCTGCAGTTGTCTTCAACTCGTGGTTACCTTCCGAAGGCCCCACAGCGGACTTTCACCGCCAAGCTCATCATCATGTCCAACGCACCTCGGCTCGCTACGCTCGCCATTGCTCCACCTCCCCCGCAGGGGTTGGGAAGGAGCAGTCGGAGAGCTAATTACAGAAAGCTTCTTACACCGGCTTTCGCAAACATCGGTTTCGCGGCGAATCGATGCTGCATGGCCAAACCCTCAGCCATGAGTTCCTGAAAAATTGGATCGTCTTCCAAGTTCACTGCTGACCCATCCGGTTTGCTGGAGACGCATTTTGCCCAACTCGATGAATTGGCTGGTCAGCACGGGATTCACTTCGGCGGAACCCAGTGCCCAACTCTGGCCAACCAGCCCAGAGCACCTCACCGGAATAGTCTCTGAAGCCTGTACCGCGGCCTGGCCACCGGGGCCGACGACGAACGCTATTTCCAAATCATCCCGGCCCACACCCAACCGACCCAGTAGACGAATCCGGCTCGTCGACAGGAAGATCGACATACAGTTGGGGAAAATAGAATTCGAGAATCTTGGGCGGAAAGCCCGGCTGCAGGGGCCCCTTAGGGCTGGGCGATTCAATGAGGCCCTCTTGCAGGCCGAGCTTGATGATTTCGGCGGAGACCGTGGCCCCCTTGCCCGAGATTTCTTGCACGCGGGTCCGGGAAATTTCGCCTTCGTCAATCAGGGTCCGCACGACTCGCATGAGTTCCTCCCGATAGAGTTTCAGGTGGAGAGTTTCGAACTGAAAGTAACGTTCCACCCGTGTCCGCAGGGCCGACAGGCCGAGCAGGCTGCTCATGAACTGGATCTGGTCGAGCACGGTTTCGAGGAAGAACTGACAGAAGGCCACAAGTCCGGCGTCTGTCAGGTTTCCGCGTCCATCCAAGTCGTTGCGTCGCCCGGCGTCAGCAGCTTGCAGGTAGTTGTAGTAACGCTGCCGTTGCCGCGCCATTCCACGGGAGAGAGTCCACAATCCGCCGCCATCCAGGCCGTGGTGAATCATCAAGGCTTGGGAATGGAGTCGGATGACCCGCCCATTGCCATCTCCGAAAGGATGAATCCACGCCAGCCGGTGATGTGCCGCCGCGATGGCGGTCAGGCGATCCGTTGCGATGATGTCCTTGGAACCGTAGAACTGATTGAACCGGCTGAGGAATTGGGGAAGCGCGTCGAACTGCGGCGGCGTGTGTTGGCCCACGTCGACCATGAAATCGCGCAACCGACCCGGCTCGATCCGATAAACCTGCCCACTTAAGGTCTTGGCCCAGTGAAGCGGTTCAGGGAGCCGCTGGTAGAATTCGCGATGCAGCCAGCAGATGAACTCGGACCCGTAGACATCCACCGTTTCCCCCGCCAGTCGATCGACCATGAGCTTCTCCACCCCAATGTGGGCGAGGCCCAGATGCTGGTGGTTGCGCTGGATTTCGTCGGCTGAAAAGTCCTGCTTCAACGCCCGCTCGATGTCCCGGGGAGTCGTCTTGTGTCCCTCAATCAGGTTGGAGTAGTAGCAGTTCATCTCACGGACCAGACCGGCGATCCGGCGCAGGACCTCGGGCGAGTGAACCTGACCGGTGAGGCGACCGGAGGCTGCCAGGATGTCGCAGGTGATTTTGGCGAGCGTTTCCCGCCCCGCCACCGGCAGCAGCGGTTCCATCGAGGTCGGGCTCTGATAAACCTCCATAATAGATGAAAACCGAAAATCTTTCCGAAGATCAGCTTCAGTTCATAAAATAAATATTTGCAGCCTCTTGCGCAACGAAAGAACGTCGAAAATGGCGTATTTCCGAAGATCTTCCTGAAGATCAGCTACTCAGACAATTTTCACCGGAACCGGGTATCCAACTCTGGCCAACCTCCTCAGAGCACCTCACGCGAACTGTCTCTGAAGCCTGTGCTGTGCCGCGGCCGGCGTGCGCAGAGTGGCCAACGGGGGGAACCCTTCTTGCATCACCTGCAAAATCGCCCGGACCGGCGATGTCGCCCGCACGGCCGTCGAGTCGGGCAACAGCCCTGAAGTCATTAACAGCGCCACCTGCGGCCTGGCCACCGAGGCCGACGGCGAGCGTTACTTCTAAATCACGCCCGACCTGGTTCAACGAGTGGGATAGAGCGAGCCGCGCCTCAACCTCAGACCGATTGAATCCGCCGCGGTCGACTTCGCCCACTCAGCGCTGTTGCTCCGAGCGCGGTGCCAAAAACAGGAATTAGAGACAGACTATCAAAATGCGACTGGAGTTTGGCGACTCAATCCTTCACTTTGGAACTACCCCTAGTATTCCTCTTTCCACTCATGAAACTCCAGACAGCACCCTCAAAGCCACACGCCTTCACTTTAATAGAGCTTTTGGTGGTGATTGCCATCATTGCCATCCTGGCTGGGATGCTCCTTCCGGCTCTGGCCAGGGCTAAGCTCAAAGCCACGGGCGCCAATTGTCTTAGCAACCAGCGCCAACTCGCTTTGGCATGGAATATGTATAGCACCGACAATCAAGATCGAGTGGTCAACTTCCTCCAAAATAAAAACTCAACCGGTGACGTGCCCTGGCGTTACGAGTCCGGCCCCATTGCTGTGGTCATTCCTGCCGGAACCAGTAACGAGAGGCGCATTCAACTCTGGATCGAAAATGGCTACCGCCAAGGAGCTCTCAATACCTATGCACCGAGTCCTGGCATTATCCATTGCCCCGGTGACACCCGCATTAAACTCAAGGCCGGCAAAGGCTACACCTACGTCAGCCTTTCTGGCATCGGAACCCTCAATGGCGAGGTCTCCGAAATTCTCAAAATCTCGATGCTCAGCAGTGTGAGTGAACGTTTTATCTGGGCCGAAGAAAATGATCCACGTGGGGAAAACGTGGGCTCTTGGATCATGGCTCAAGGCAGTCCTGCCCAAGATTTTAAAGGAGCACAACTCGTTGATTCTACCGCTATTTTTCACGGCGATGCCAGCACTTTCAATTACGCTGATGGTCATGCTGATAGCAAAAAATGGGTTGATCCCGTGATGAAAGCCTATTCCGCTAGCATGGATCCAAATAAGTTCGGTAGTGCTCCGAACGATACTAAAGCTCCCAACGACGTACGTTGGTTGGCTCGCCGTTATCCATCCAAAATCAATCCTTAAACCTCCACCGGACAGCACGGATATCTGCAGCAGTTTTCGAAGAGGCGGTGTTTGATTTGGACGACGGTGTCGAGTTGCGGGAATCCCAAGGGATGAAGTTGAGTCCTGTCGCGAAGGCCGAGGCGATTGCGACCGAGTTCAAACAACTGATGATCAAGAAATGGCGTGAGCCCCTTGACCGATAGAGCCCAATCCGTGGCGCACTGGAACGGCATGATCGTGCTGACGCTGCGCAGCGGATCGGAGGTTCGATTTCCGGTGATCCTCAACCCACGACTGGCACGCGGGACACCTCAGGAGTTGGCCAATATAGAACTT
Organism: Pedosphaera sp.; assembly: GCA_009695405.1. GTDB lineage: Bacteria > Verrucomicrobiota > Verrucomicrobiia > Limisphaerales > UBA9464 > SXXZ01. The sequence continues at coordinate 7,989 of SIAZ01000149.1, forward strand.
TCACCGTTCGGTTTGCACTGGCCCGATTTGGACGAGGACCTCTCGATCCGCGGCATCTTGGCTGGAGACTATGGGCAACCGGCGACGGTCAGACTCTAAAGACGCTTTCAAGCACTCAAGCTCTGCCACGCCTTCACTGATCAGGAAACCCTTCCCCGTTTTTGCAAATATTGGTTCCTCTCAATCGATTGGCTTCGATGGTTCGCAAACGAACCTCTCATTTCGCTTTTCAGCGATTATTGGGACACCCATGTTGCCCCCACCATGAAGACTGCGCTGTTCGCGTTATTTGCCCTCTCGCTGGCCCTCACATCCCTGCGCGCGGCCAATGATTCCGCGCTCTGGCGAATCGCCGATGATGCCCGCGTCCAGGCCATGATTTCCGGTGATGCAAGCAAGCTGGCCGAGACTTTTTCGGACGAACTCTTGTACGTTCACTCCAATGGCAAGCCCGACACCAAGGCCTCATTCACCGAGGCGCTCGTGTCCGGTAAATCCAAATACAACTCCATCACCTACGAACAACGCGAATTCCGTGAAGTGGCTCCTGGGCTTGTCTTGATGAACGGCCGTTGCCGCTTGAATCTCGGTAAGGCAGCCCCCTTTACCGAAGCTCACCTCTCCTTCCTCGCCGCTTACCGACTCGAAAAGGGTGTTTGGCGATTCCTCGCCTGGCAGTCCTGCAAACTGCCGGAGCCCGAGGCCGCAAAGAAACCCTGAGACCGGAAAGCTCTGGTACTGATGCGTCGTCGCTCCTGACCCTGACCACTCCCAAGCCGAGCTCCGGTTCCGGGTCTTAGGTCGCACCGACGCCGGCCGACCTCTCCACCTCAATTTCACCCTCCGCACCAGTAAACTGCGGATCATCTCCGCCCGACCCATGAACCGCAAAGAACGGACCGTTTATGAAACCTACCAACGCTAAAGTCGGTCTCTCCGCCGCGGTGCCGGCCATGGCCGCGACCGACGGAGCCAACTTCGATTGGTCCACCGCCCAAGCGGCCAATTTCCCGAATCTCCAGCCCAGTTCGGAAACGATCTCACTGCGTATGCCCATCTGGATGCTCCACAAGCTCAAGACCCGGGCCAACC
>SIAZ01000150.1 GCA_009695405.1 Pedosphaera sp.
CCGCAACGTCCTCTTGGCCCTGATCCCCTTCGAGCAAGGCCAACCCTTGGCGCACTTCTTTGAACTCTACCATCGCCAACCAAGCCTCGCCCTCCGACTGATCATAGACTCCCGCCCTGTCCTATGAGCCGCCAGCCAAACGCCCTGACGTAAATCTCGACCGATTTGATTGGATGGAGACTCGGATAAAAGCACCGACTTTAAACGCTTCAGCGCGACTGGATTTGGCAAAGACAGATCCTCAACCGAGTGACCGGCGAGACTACGATCAACCACCTGAGGAAGCAGCGTCCGCCAGCGATCGAGCAGTGACTGATTGGCCTGTCTCAGCGCGGAATCTAGGGATGCTTTAACCGCTTCAACCTGCCGAAAATGGGACTCTCGAGCTTCCAATGCCAGACGGTCAGTAATCTGGCGCTCGTTAAATTTTGAAACAAAGTCAAGATTTGCCATCGTTTTCGTACTCCGAAAAATACCGGCTAAGGCGTAATAGTCTCGGGCAGAAACAGGATCAAACTTGTGATCATGACACCGAGCACAACCGACAGTCAGCCCTAGGAAAGCCCGAGTCGTTACCTCGATTTGTGCATCGACCAAATCCATCAGCAGTTTTGGTTTATCCTGCTCAGCTAACATTTTTGGGCCTAGCACCAGAAAACCTGTCGCCGTCCACCGATCAAAAATCGACCTCTCATCCACGCCATTGGTGGACACCAGATCCCCGGCAAGTTGATCAATAATAAATGAGTCAAAGGGTTGGTTTCGGTTAAAAGATCGAATCACCCAGTCCCGATACCGCCAAGCATTGGCCATCACCTTATTTTCATCCTGCCCATTGGTATCCGCATAGCGGGCCACGTCCAACCACCAACGGCCCCAGCGTTCACCGTACTGCGGCGATGCTAAATATCGGTCCAACAATCGATCATAAGAACCGGGTTCAGTATCCTTCAAAAAAGCATGGATAGCACTCATCTCAGGTGGCAAACCGGTGAGATCAAAACTCACCCTCCGAATCAATGTCCGACGCTCTGCTTCGGCCCCAATCGACAACCCCACCCGAGCCAATCGTTCCTCAATGAAACGATCAATCGGATGTGCTGATTTGCCCTCTGGAATTCCTATCGCTTTAATTGGTTGAAAGGCCCAGTGCGCTGTGTTGGTTCGGGAGGTAATCACTTTAGCGCCCCCCATTTGCCCCTCCCTTGGGTCGAAAGCACCGTCGTCAATCCATCGAACCAAATCAGCAATCACAGATTCCGCTAGTGACCTTTAGGCGGCATCTGAAGTTCTTTATCTCTGTACCTAATGGCGCGAATTAAAGGGCTCTCCTGCGCATTTCCTGGCCGCACCACCGGACCAGAGTCACCGCCCTTCACAACTCCCGCCGCTGAATCCAAGAGGAGCCCACCTTTCCGTCGAGTTCCAAATTGACTATGACACTCATAACAGTGCTCAACGAGAACGGGTCGTATTCGTTGCTCGAAAAAATCGATTCGAATATCGGCCGCTGTCAGCACACTGCCGTACCACCACACGCCCAGCACCCTCAGCCAAAAAAAACGTTTCCGAAGGTAGGGTGGGACTGCTGCATCACGTCGATTTTCAAATAGTATTATACCTCGATAGACTTTCACTACCTAGAAAAACTACCAGTACTCAAAGTACTCTCAAATTTTCTGCGATCTTCTGCTTACTTAAGCCACTTCTAGCCTGTCCATTTGCCTATTTATTCGGGTGATCATTCAATGAATTTAGGGTGTGACTAAGGCGGCGGCTAAAATCGACGGGATCCTCTACTGTAGCCCCACTTGCGCGCGCATCTCGGCACACAGCTCGATCGGCGCTGACGACCCAAAGAGGCAATCGAACCGCCTCGGACTTCCAATACCTCAGATGATCTCCAATCACGGTGTCCGCTCGATGTTCTCCATTTCCGCCCGACCACTCAATCTCGACCGATCCTAACACCAAGTCACGGTCAGACCGAGGGCTGTCGGTAACAAATCGGATGCGGGCTAAGGCAGCTTGGCGGCCTAATTGCTTCAGCAACGGTCGCAAACTTTGAAAAGTCTGAGGGAAAAGAGCACTGTCCCCAGACACTCCCAACTCGGCAAAGGCTTTGCCAATCCAGTTGTAGGTATCGACCAAAATAAAACCGGCCGACTTTCCCTGAAGAACTGCACTGAGCTTCACTGACGCAGGCGCCACAGTTGGGCGCAAAGGATCTTGCAATGCCGACCGACGCTCGGTCGCCCGTTGCAATAACCAAGATCGCCCCTCCTCATCTAGCAATCGAGTCGCGACCATTGCGGTCATCCTCTCTGTCACAGCGTTCAACTCTTCAGCACTCCGTGCCAGCGCAATCTCCACCGCCAAATCCTTGGCCCAAGGCTTTCCAGAGGGAACTTCTCTCAACACTTGACGCCGCTCACGAATGCCCGCGTCCAATCTCTCCCTCAATCGGGGCCAATCGCCCAATGGATTTAATGATTCTTCAACAGTCGTTTGAACCCTCGAACGCATCTCCTCCAGTTGATGAATTTCCTCCCGAATCTGCGCGTTATTCCCGCAATGACGGTCTGACTGAAGCTGCCGGTGCAACGCACGCTCCGCATCGGTTAAAAGACGCTTCAAAGTGTTCTCTGAAAGGCTTACCTCCGTTGTCGATTCCTCCACAGCGATAGCCCGAGCCAACCAAGGTCGTGCTTGAGCGGTCAAACTCTTTGCGACTTCATCTCGAATCTTTTGGTGGAAGTCCCACTCGAGGAGGCGTCTTGCCTCAATAGATTCAGCAAGCCGCCCCTTCAGATTGACAATTTCCTCTTCCTTCACCGACAAAACTTTGCCCTGTTCGACCTCTGCCGCAGTGAACTTTCGTTGCAGTTCTTTCACTCGTTTCTGCAGGTGGGCGGCCTCAGACTCCTCTTTACCCTTGGACCCCTGTGTTACCGCGAGCGAAGGCAAACTAATGACCGAAGCCGACTTCAGAGACTGAGACGGAAGAGTCGATGTGATTGGCGAAATTCCGAAGGGAGCAAAAAAATGAACCTCGATCAATTGGTTCCACTGCTTTTGAGCCTCCGCCAATGAAACAATCGACGAGGGAGTCAACAAGCGAACTTTTTCGGCCAAAACGACTATTTCTTGGCGAGAATCCATCCAAAGAGTTAGTGCAATATGTTCAACTCCACCTAAAGCAGCCAGCGTCGACAAAGCCGGTTCGATGCCCTCCGGAGAAAGTATTTGGATGAGCCGAGAATAGGGTAAAACCCTTTGAATTTCAGAGGCCCAATCCTTAGGCACTAAAGCATAATCCAATAAACGAACTCGGATCTGTTCCAGAATCTGAGCCTTCTTTCGAAATCCTCCCGGTAGATGCTGACTAATGTTAGAAATCCAAGACTCGGGCAGGGCCTTAAACGCCTCTTTCAGAGAGGGCCTCAGCCACTCTGGAACTTCATTGCACTTGAAACGGTCGAGGGTCATTTTTTAGTTCAAAAGAGGACGCGGAAATCAGAGGAAAATTATCTGCTAAATTGATCAAAGGCTAAACAAAAAAGGGACGTACTACATCCTTCAGTAGCACGCCCCTTGATAATCATTTCAAGTCAGTCAACCGGAGGCACCGGAGCATCCCCTCCGTCCGTTGTCGCTGCGTCCTCCTGAAATTCACTAATAACCGGCGCAATAGCTTGAAGAAGATCGCCATCGGCCAGATTGATGAGTTTGACCCCCATTGTGTTTCGACCCACGTCACGAATTCCTTTGACCGGAATGCGAACCATCTGGCCCTTGACGGTGATTAACATTAACTCGTCGGAATCCACCACCGTCAATGCACCCACCACTCGACCTGTTTTATCCCCAGTTTTCATGGTGATGATTCCTTTTCCACCTCGACCTTGGGGTCGGTATTCGTCGAAGGATGTCCGTTTACCAATGCCATTGCCACCAGCAACCAGTAAACCGGAGTCAGGTGAGACCAGTGCAAGTGCCACCACGCAATCCCCCTTCTCTAAGGCAATACCCCGGACTCCACCCGCGTTTCTCCCCATCGAGCGAACGTCACCTTCAGCAAACCGGATGCTCATACCATCTCGAGTAATCAAAACCACCTCATTCTCACCCGTCGTCAGACAGACCTCGATCAGATCATCCCCTTCATCGAGGCTAATGGCAATGATGCCACCTTTTCGGACATTTTGAAAATCACTGAGTGAAGTCCTCTTGACGGTCCCCGTACGAGTTACGAAGAACAGTTCATGACTTTGCTGCCAAGTTTGGTCTTCACGATTTGCGCCATACTTCGAAAGGACTCGCACCATCGTTTGCACCCGTTCGCCTTCACGCAGTTCGAGAATGTTAACAATATTACGCCCCTTAGAAGCTCGACCTGCATCGGGAATCTCATGGACTCGCTCCACATAAACGCGACCCAAATTCGTGAAGAACATCAGATAATCATGGGTGCTGCAGGTGAATAACTTCTCGATGAAGTCCATATCCTCGGGCTTCTCTGATTCACGAGTGGACATGCCAATCACCCCTTTGCCACCTCTTTTCTGTGATCGGTAACTCGAGACATTGGTGCGTTTAATCAACCCATTATGGGTCATCGTCACAATCACTCCTTCATTAGCAATAAGATCCTCAATGGCGATCTCCCCTTCATCAGGCACAATCAGCGAGCGACGCGGATTACTATGCCGATCCTTAATCTCACGGAGTTCCTTTTTGATGATCTCCATCACACGCGATTCACGTGCTAAGATATCCATCAGGTCCTTTATTTTCTCAACTAATTCCCCGTATTCCTTAAGAACCTTGTCAATTTCCAACCCAGTTAACTGGTAGAGTCGAAGATCCAAAATGGAATCCACCTGACGTTCAGAAAGCCCGTAGCGACCGCGAACGAGGCGTGTCTCGTTGCGGATCAAAATGCCCCACCGTTCCACTTGGGCTTGAGTCCATTCAAAGGCCAACAGTTTAACTTTGGCTTCCTCTCGATTTTTAGAAGCGCGAATGATACGGATGAACTCGTCGAGATTAGAAAGAGCACAAATATACCCCTCAAGCGTCTCGGCCCGTTCCTCCGCTTTTCGCAATTCAAAGCGGGTTCGTCGCAAGACTACTTCGCGCCGATGATCAATATACGCAGCAATCATCGCCCGGACGGTGAGCATCTTAGGGCGACCTCGATCAATGGCTAAAGCGTTAACGCTAAAGCTAACCTCAAGTTGGGTGTGTTTATAAAGGTTGTTGATCACCACCTTCGCAATCGCATCCCTCTTCAACTCGATCACCAAACGACAATTCTCATCGGACTCATTCCGAATCGCCGAAATTTCCGTGATGATTTTCTCGGTCACCAACCCCGCAATTTGCGTCTCAAGAGCGGCTCGATTGACATTATAAGGAATCTCAGTGATCACCAATTGTTCGCGCCCCCCCTTTAGTTGCTCGATGCCGATAGTTCCCCGCACCTTCACGCTACCTCGCCCCGTTTCAAAATAGGTTTTAATTCCCTCAAGACCACAAATGATGCCGCCCGTCGGAAAATCAGGCCCTTTAATCAGCTTCTGAAGCTGAGCATTGGTGATGTTAGGATCATCAATCTGAGCACAGATGCCCTCGATTACTTCGCCGAGATTATGAGGCGCAAGATTAGTGGCCATACCCACCGCAATGCCGGTCCCCCCATTCACAATCAGGTTGGGAAACGCCGCAGGAAACACCGTGGGTTCGGTCATCCGTTCGTCGTAGTTCGGGACAAAATCGACTGTGTCCCGCTCCATGTCCTGCATTAAAGCGGCCCCCAAATGGGTCAATCGCGCTTCAGTATATCGCATCGCCGCCGGCGGATCATTTTCAACCGATCCGAAGTTTCCTTTGCCCTCAATCAGTTTCTCACGCATCGCCCAAGGTTGAGCCATGTGGACCAAGGTCGGATAGATGACCGCCTCACCATGCGGATGATAATTACCGGAGGTGTCACCGCATATTTTGGCGCATTTGTAGGGTTTGCGACCCGGGAAAAGCGACAATTCATACATTGCATACAAAATCCGTCGCTGCGACGGCTTTAGACCATCGCGCACGTCGGGTAAAGCGCGCGAAATGATCACCGACATGGAATAATCAAGGAACGAGGCCTTAATCTCCTCAGCCACATTGATCTTGTTGATCTTCTCGCCAACCGAATAGGCACCACCACTGGGTGGCACTGGAGTCTTTTCATCAGCCATAGTCTAAGAAAGTTAAAAGTGGGTGACCGTTTCTGGTTCGGATCAAACGAGGATCCAATCCCAATTGGACGGTTCAAATAAAAATCAAACGTCGAGATTCCGAACGTTGAGGGCATTATCCTCAATGAATTGGCGACGGGGCTCAACCTGACCCCCCATTAAACGAGTAAACATCTGCTCTGCTTCCACCGCATCGGTGAGATCAATTCGTAATAGTTTGCGCCGCTTAGGATCCATGGTCGTATCAAAAAGTTCTTTAGCGTCCATTTCACCCAAACCCTTAAACCGAGTAATCTGAATGCCTTTCTTGCCGACCGCCTTGACCGAACTGAGGATCTCTGGGACGGCAAACAAAGGCGTTACCGTTGCTTTTTCTCCCTCACCTTCCACGAGTTCAAAGAGAGGCGTGTTCTGAACTGAATACTGTTCAACGGGCAACCCTTTCTTGGAAAGCAGAGCTAACAATTCACCCACCGCCTTGGCCTCTAAATGTAAACTGTGATAGGCACTGCGTCGGGTGGTTCCCTTTTTCTCCAACTTCTCCCGCGTCTCCACATCACCATAAAGATCGGGATGTAGAATCTTGAATGCCTCCATTTCTTCGGCGGTAATAAAAAAATGCACACGCTCCTCGTTTCCATCCCGAATCTTCAGCATATGATCGGGTAAGGCTCCATCCACACCCCGTTTCTCAATGTACTCGGAGAAACTCCCACCGCGTCGCTGAATGAAAACCGCGTGCTTATCCAAAGCCTCAAGGATCGACAACAGTTCCTCCAACTGCTTGGGCGTAAATTCCACACCACCCTTTACTGTGCGCAACCGAACTTCCTCAGTTCCTATCTGCAGAAGAATCCGGTTAAGCTGCAAATCATCGTCAACGTACTCCGTTCGCTTCTTTCGAGTCACCGAGTACAAAGGCGGTTGGGCGATATAAACATACCCATCCCGAATCAACCGCCCCATCTGCCGATAGAAGAAGGTCAACAAAAGTGTTCGAATGTGGGAACCATCCACATCGGCATCGGTCATGATAATAATCTTGTGATACCGTAAACGATCGAGATTAAAGGCCCCTTCCCCATCTCCTTCACCAATTCCGGTACCGATCGCGGTGATCATTGTGCGAATTTCGGTATTCTGAAGCACTTTATCCAAACGCGCTTTCTCCACATTGATGAGCTTACCCCGAATAGGAAGGATCGCCTGAAACTTTCGGTCTCGGCCCTGTTTGGCTGATCCTCCGGCTGAGTCGCCTTCGACGATGTAAAGCTCTGTATTCACTGGATCACGGTCGGAACAATCAGCCAGTTTTCCAGGCAAACCTCCACCCGTCAGTGCTGATTTACGCACCGCCTCCCGCGCTCTTTTGGCGGCCTCCCGAGCCCTCGCTGCATTCAGCGCTTTCTCCACGATTCTCTTAGCCACCAGCGGATTCTCATCGAAATAGTTCATTAACCCTTCGTAGGCCGCTGATCCAACGCTACTATCCACTTCCGGAGAAATGAGTTTAACCTTAGTCTGAGACTCAAATTTTGGATCGCTATGCTTAATCGAAATGACTGCGGTCAACCCCTCGCGAACATCGTCTCCAGTAATTTGAGGATCCTTATCCTTCAACAGAGAATTCGCCTTAGAATATTGATTGATCGACCGGGTTAAGGCGTTGCGAAAGCCAGTTAAATGGGCCCCTCCATCCGGATTATGAATGGTGTTGGTGTAACAAAGCACTTGCTCGTTAAAACTATCGTTATACTGTAGGACAATTTCCGAATGGATCTCAATATCCTTCTCGTCGTTTTTCTTCTTTTCTTCCTTCCGAATGGAAATCGGCTTGGGATGCAGGACCGAACGGTCCTTGTTTAATTCTCGGACAAATTCCTCCACGCCATCCTTGAAATAAAACACCTCTGGCTTGCAGTCCGGTAATCGCTCATCCTGAAAGATGATTTCTAATCCCGAATTGAGACAAGCTAACTCCCTCAAGCGCTGGGAAATACGGTCGGCCTTGAAGATCACTGTTTCGCGGAAGATCTCCGGATCCGGCATGAAGGTAATCAAGGTGCCAGTTGAAATCGATTTACCAACGATTTCTAAAGCGGAAATCGGTTTGCCCCGCTTGAAACCCATCCGGTAAATATTATTATTACGACTTACCTGTACCTCAAACCACTCCGACACCGCATTCACGCATTTAGCACCGACTCCGTGGGTTCCGCCAGAAAACTTGTACCCTCCTTGACCGTACTTTCCACCCGAATGCAGGGTGGTCAGGACCAATTCAACCGTAGGAATTTTCTTAACTGGATGAATATCTACCGGAATACCTCGCCCCTCGTCTCGGATAGAAATCGAACCATCCACGTGAATAGTAACCTCAATGCGCTGGCAATGCCCCGCCAAATGCTCATCGACGGAATTATCCAACACCTCAGAAACACAGTGATGCAAAGCCCGTTCATCGGTCCCTCCGATATACATGCCAGGCTTTTTCCGGACTGCTTCCAACCCTTCAAGGGTACCGATTTTTGAACCGTCGTATGTGTCGTCAGGAAGGATTTGTTCAGCCATAGAAAAACCGGAAAGAAGAGCGTCGAAAACTGCATTCCGGAGCGAGAAAAGACTAACTTAAAATGAAGGTGACGACAATGGAATTCAAGAGGCTTTCACTACAACCGATTGGGGCGAATTGACTCAAAAAGAATGTTACCGAAGGCGAGGTGAAATGGTTTGAGGAAACCATACGTTGACTCAAAAAGGGTGTTACCGAGCTATGGACACCAAAATGAGTCAAAAAACACGAACCGAGGTGCTGGCCAAGAGGCGTGATC
>SIAZ01000151.1 GCA_009695405.1 Pedosphaera sp.
TTGGAAGAATGGCCGAGATCCGGTTAGCCCTGTCTGACAGCCACCGTGTGGAAGGTACCGGAAGGTGCAAATCCAAGACTCGTACTGACGAATCTACTGACGAACAGGGAATAAACGCGGTCTGGGAGACCAAAAACCCTCATTTTCCTCAGGAAAACGCTATGGAGGCGAGGGTCGGAATCGAACTTTCGAGCAAAGGTTACCATTGTATTGTGCGCATCGAGACTCCGTTTTTTATGGTGATCGCCTTTCAATTAGTGCCCCTGCGACCGATGGTTTCTGCAATAAAATCAGGGAGAAACGAATCACTGGTGTGGTTACGGATAGGCGTGTCGGAGCCTTAAGTTTTTAATTAGTGCAGCCTCGAATTTCACTTTAGGTGATTGATTCTGTGAAGATTTTGAGTCGGTGAGGTAAAAAAGTCGGCGAGTATTCGTAAAATTCCATTGTCTATTCGGGTGCTGAGGAAGAATACTTCCCGACTGATGCAGTCAAATGAAACGTCGGTCCCTGACAGAGAAACTCCGTTTTTTCCTACCCCGAAGAAGGAGGCGCCGATTCTTGATTTTACTGGGACAGCCGTTCCAATCGGCCAAATGACCGAACGAACTGATTGGCCTCAGTGTTCTCTTGGTCTTTTTGTCAGCATTAATGGATTTGACGGTGTTGTGACCGACATCATCGGTCACTCCATCAAGGTCATTGCTGCCGACAAAACCACTCAACGGTTTAATGCGCGTCGACTCCGGACATTATTTGCTCCACATGAGCGGACTAAGCCGGCTGCAATTCCCCAATCGACGCGCGTCGATGAAATCTCAAAGACCTCGATTTCTGAGGAGACGATCGTTGAAGAAAGCCGAGTTGTCCGCCCGGTAAGAGAACGAATTTTGGAGCCTGATTTTGTTGCGCCTCTGCGTCCCATTCGCCAATATGCGACTCAGCTTGATTTTCCGCAATGCGCCTTCGGCAAACATGTCGATATTAGAGGCTACTCTGGAGTGGTTGTGGAGATTGTGGACGGATCCCTTAAGGTTCAGACCAAGGAAGGGAATGTCCGCAGTTTTAATGGGGCTATGTTGCGTAAGATTTACGGGACAGTTTAACTTTACCTAGATACAAATTTTGACGCAGATCCATTCAGCGGAGGTGGATTATCCCCTTGGGTTTGGTTAAAAAGAGTCTGTCACGGATCATATTATCAAAGAGACGCTCCTCGCACTGGAAACTGGCTCTAGAAACGGTGGGCACTGCGATTAACTGGAGATAAGTTCACGCATCGGTTGCCAACCGTCCACTAAGTACTGGGGTCGGCCCGTCAGATCGGGAAGTGTAATTTGATTTGGGTCGAGGCCGAGTTGGTGGTAAAGCGTTGCGAAGATTTCCCCAAAGTGGACACCGCGATCGGCGATTTCTCCACCCAATCGGTCTGTCGCACCGATTACTTGCCCCGTCTTCATTCCACCGCCGGCAAGTAGCGCGCAGCCAACTTGTGGCCAGTGATCGCGACCCGCGTCGGGGTTAATTTGAGGCGTCCGACCAAATTCGCCCCATGCAACCACAGCCACATCCTTGTCGAGTCCACGTTCATGAAGATCCTCAACCAGTGCACTCATGGCTTGATCGAAGAGAGGGAGATGGGTCAGGAGTTCACTGTGGTTGTTGCTGTGAAAATCCCAACGACCAAAGTTCAAAGTGACGCAACGTGCGCCTGCTTCAACCAGTCGTCGAGCGATGAGAAAGTGTTCACAATTCCTCGGAGCGCCATCACCGTAATTTTTCGGATCCCCTTTTCCATAACGCTCACGGACCGCGCTAGGTTCCTTGCTCAGGTCGAGGGCTTCCATGAGTTTACTCGAGGTCAGAATATTGAAAGCCTGTTGCTGAAATGAATCGAATCCTTCGACGACGCCACTTCGATCGAAGTCGCGCCGGAAGTTATCGAATCCCGATAAGAGAGCTTTGCGGTCGGCGAGTCGATCGAGAGTCACACCGTTGAGACCCAAATCGTCCATACCTGGGCCATTGGGCCGGAAAGCCGAGTGAATAGGACCGAGAAATCCGGGATGACCAGGTGATCCGTAAGGGGGATGTCCTGCAGTGGGAGAAAGACCGACGAAGGGAGGAATGGTGGGATCGGTAGGGCCTTGTAATTTGGAAAGAGTGGCCCCTAGGGAGGGCCATCCGCCGGGCGGTTGTTTCGGAATGGGCCTGCCAGTATAGCAAATAAAGGAGTCGTGATCGCCCCCAGGTGATCCATACATCGTACGGATAGGAACCAGCTTATCCATAATCTTGGCGCAATGCGGCATATGTTCGGAGATCTGAATACCGGGAACATTCGTGCGAATAGGCCGATGAGGCCCACGTATCTCCAGTGGCGCGTCCATCTTTAAGTCGAACATATCCTGATGCGGCGGCGCACCGACCAAATAAATCATGATCACCGCTTTGTGCGACTTACGAATCCCGGCGAATTGTTCGGCCTTGATCAACTGCGGAAGCGAGAGGCCGCCAAAGGCGAGGCCGCCAATCTTTAAAAAATCGCGCCGCGTTACTCCGTCGCAAAGTCGGCCGCTTGACTCCCCAAAAATCTTTAGACCTCCAAAAAACGGGTTAGGGTTAATCGACATAAGAAAGCAAGGAAAAGGGCTTTCTTGAACGTAGCCTTGTTCGAATAAAAAGCTCCTTAATTCTTTAAGGGCTGCCAAACTTGACCCCTTAGAATCAACTCCCCTGTCTCATCCGCCAGAAGATAGCAGAATGCTCGACCTCAGCGTCTTTTAGTCGTTCCTTTTGAAATCTATCCCTATTTTTTCAGCGAATGCAGCGCGACCGATACCGTTCCGACAGGAAGAAAAATAGGTGATAAAAATAAAGTGAGCACAGCGAAACTATACTTTCCAAGAACGCCCGAATTAGAGGTGAGATGATGAAAAGTCTTTGGATATGAGCGAGGCATGAGTGAGGCAATCCAGAACTTATAAAATAAGTTCCATGACCGCCTGAACCGCAGAGAGAATCCATCAGGCGACCGAGCGTCAACAGAACCTTTTTTTACCGAGGCGTCGGTGGCTTCGTTGGGCTTATAAATGAGCGTGTTGACTCGACCAATATTATCGTAGGACTCCGAGCTTTGGATCAGGTGGATGGAATCTGGGAATTCTAAATCAAGCCGAGCAGCTTCAGTCATCAAGAGATATTCATCCGAGGCGATGGAGTTCTTAAGCAGTCGGTGGACGATGATAACATCAACTCCGGCGAGTTCGACGAAGTTGAAGATGCGGTGAAAGAGGGCATCGCCACTGTGGACAACAAGCTTCAACCGAAGGGTGTTTATGTGGGAACAAGCTTGGCACGTGCAGGTTGTAGAACGTCTTAATTCATCCAACTTGTCGGCGAACGATTTGAAAAAAGTGATTAATTTTGATCCAGTAATTGGCTTAAAATCAGACCACGATTTTGAGCCGCTTTGCTTACGACCAAACATAAACACAGCGTCACCTTCTAGCTTGGCTACTTCCAGCGGCAATTCCATCTGGCCGATAATGGATTTTATGAGCTCAGTAATGATAACTTGGCTATGGGCGAGTGTCTTAGCATTGGCGGTCATGTAACGCATGTATCCACTAATGTCGGCGATAATGAGAATCACCGATTCAAGGGAGTCACTTGTTATTTCCATAGTAGGAACGTGAGATGTTCGAAAAAGACTCCTTGCATTGTTAGGCCGACGCAAGGAGGCACATCCGTAAAATAATCGTCTGAGATAAGAATTAGCCGAAGTGGAGCCGCTCTCTCGTTTAGAACGAAAACAAACCTAGGCTCCGCCCGGTGGTCGAATTGGGCGAGTCGCTGCCGGGCGAGAAATAGGGCGCAGTGGATTAATCTGAGTTGCCGAGGAGGCAGTGGATCGTCCGCGATCCGAGGATTCCATCGGAGAGGGTAGAGGGCGTTGATCCTGTCGAAGGGGTGGTTCTGTTGATTCGAGATCCAAAGGAGGGTCCTCTGATACCGAACGACGATTAGGTGCGGGACCTTTTTCGATAGCTGCCACCCAAGCAGTCAATTGTTTAGAACACGATTCTGTTGAAGTCCGAATGCGTTGAAGAATCTCGGTAGCCGGTTTGAAGCGTGGTCGGTCCCAAGTGATGGCTAGAAGAGAACGAATTTCCGTAGCAGCCTCGCGGGCAGCATCCAGATGATTGAGGAGTTGATGCGTGCCGAATCCCTCGAAACCAGCAGCAATATGAGAACCGACAGCGAGGACGTTGCGATCCAGTTGATTGCGGCATCCGGTTGGGATCGGGCAATTTGGAAACTCGATGAGATCGAGCACGTTGTTGTAGAGCGTGGCAGCCTCCTTCCAGGCGGGGAGTTCTTCGAAGTGTTGATAACGGGCCATGATTTTTTTGGTTAGAATAATAGTACGACCTTTGGGTCATTGACCATTTCAACACATTTTCTGACGACGTCGATGGGCGAGTGGCGCCCACCTTAGTTTTCACCTAAACTTACAGCTTTGGCCGATCTGTTTTCTCGCCTTCGAGAGCTTTTGGCTAAAGACTCCCTACGTGAGTAAATACTCTAAAAGTCGGGAGTGTCCCGCTATTGGGCACGCGATCACTTCAGTGGAATGTGCCGAAGGTCGCGGAAATCGTTTCGTCTGTCCCATCGACTGCGTCTTTAGTCCATTCGCACCCGTGAATCGGGATCGATTCATAGAATTAAATGACAAGGTAGAATCTATTTTTAGAGAAGAAGTTCTTGAGGAAACCCGCAAAAATCCTCGGCTTAAATTGGAGATGCAGACCGCTGCAGATAACCAAGATCCTTTTATTTTCAATCAGTGGAAGGATTGGATGACTCTTTTTAAGCGGGATTCCGACGGGTGCACTTTGATCGAGCGGTTAGAGAAACGGGGGTTTCCGAAAACCACAAACGACGAGCGATTACTCTTAAAGGCCAAGGCTCAAGCCCGCATGATCCTCGTTGAGATCGATACCAGAGTATCCTCCTTCGAGTTTGGCGGAGTTGACTTGTTAAACCCAGAACTCGGCGCGCAGCGGCTGAATTGGGGGATACCCCTCAAAGGCTTGCCCCGTTTCACGGTGGTGCTCGCTGCTGCCTATCCTTTGGGCGGAAAGCTTTATGTATTGGACGCGGCCATGTTCCTTATGGAACCAGCTACCATCGAACCGATTGAGTGGTTTACGACCCTTGTGCGCCATTTAGGAGGGCCTGATACCCTTCCAGAATTGCAGCCTTGGCTTGTGGAAAACCAAGTGCGATTGCGCGACTGTATTGATGCTGTCAACAGCGAACGATCGCGACTTTTAGACCAGGCTTATATGCAAGCCAATCATTCGGCAGCTTATACACTGGAAATATCAGACGAGAAAATTTTGGCTCTAATTAGAGAGCGGATAGAATTTTCGGAGATCCCACTTAACGTTCGGGCAATGGCTAGTGGGTATGTTGCTGCTTTTACCTTTGATTGCCTTAAGAGTGAGTCGATAAATCGGCTAAAAGAGGATAAAATATCGGATGAAACTGAAGCATTAGATGAGACTGATTCGGATAACGAAGACGATAACTTTGGAATCCTCCTGATAGAAACTAAAGGAGTTCGTCTGGAAGCCGATGACCGCGATGATCTGTATAACCTGCAAGATTGCTTTGAGAAAATCCTGCAATCTCAAGCGAAGCTGATCCGGATGAGCGTAGAATTTGGGCCGAATGGTTTTGTTCCAGATGTAGCATTAGAGGACTTTTCTACCGTCCCTCCTTTGCCTTCGGGTCTGCTGCAAGGGGTTCCTTCAGAGCTCTTCGATATTCAAAATCTGCAAAGGTTTCTGCCAAATACTAGATTAGATAAAATCGTTTTAGAGCGAAACAGGATTGGCCTGCATGCAGAATCTTTGCTGGCCTTAGAAGGGCGGACAGCTCCCGAGGCAGCGCTCGATCCGGTGTGGCGACCAAGATTGATCTGTTTAATGAAGAAATTGGTTCGCGATACAGAAGATGTGAATATAAGACATAGCTATTCGCGCAGTGTGGATTGGATGCTGACCGAACTAGGGTTGTCTGAACTCCTCTAAGAGTGGGGAGGCGAGATTTTGGAGGATCGCCTGAGCCCTCGACCTGACCTACCAGATTCCTTAATGCTTTCGGTGTTTGGGATATTTCGGAACAGGCACAGATTTGAATTTTTTGAAGTTAACGTCTAAATCAGCTGCGCGGCGTTTTCGGGGAAAGCTTTTACGCTGGTTGTGGCACCGCCACGTTCATCTTGGTTTCGAGCATAAGAAGGTCTTTCCCTGCTGTAGCTGGTGAGCCCGTTACCATCAACTGGTTCTGCCATTCCAAGCCAGACGCAGAAACTTAGGTGCGGCTCCTTTCCAAAGTTTGGCTTGGTTGGCGGAGATGCCTTGGGCGGCGAAATGGGCGCAGAGGCCGAGTTGGTCGATTTCCACCCAGTTCGCTGGTGAGCCATCGGGTGAGGTGAAGTCCTTCAGCGCGAGCGTGAGCGTTTGTCCGACTTCAGAGCCTTCGATTTCTTTCGTGCAGACGAAGGTCCGGCGCCGTCGGCAGTAGCTGCGCCATTTGTTTTGTTGAAGCACGAAACTCATGTGGTTCGCTTGAGGCATTTTAAGCGTAATTTGGAGAGTCGATCCGTCTGTGCCACGCCAGAGGGGATCGGTAACTTTGCGTGTCCAGTGTTGCTGATGCGTTGCATTGCCTGCATTGAGCACATACCAGTCACGCAAGCCGTGGGAAAAGTCGTCGATGAGTGGGGTCGGTTTCGCGGTGAGTGGAAGATGGGCTTGTTTAATTTCGGGTGCACTGAGCGAGTAGAGCAGGCTGCTGATGCAGACCTCGGTCACAGGTTTGGCGTAGCCTGGAATGGCCGCGAGTGATTCGGGCTTGGGCAAGCTGTAGACGACATTTGCGAAGGAAAAAAGTGGCAGTTCGTGGGTGTGCAGTGGAAAGGTTGAAGTAAAATCGTCGCCTTCGCGAATGACATTTGGACTGCGCCAGAAGCGGGCGCGGGGATCAGAATCGACGCTGTAGAAAATCTCAACTCGGGCGACGGGCAGCGATTTGGAATTGGGTGTGACGCGCAGCATGGGTGTTGGGGCAAGAGTGAGTGTGCTTCGAGGCGTTTCTGGCAACGAAGGGCCGCCTTTTAAATAATGATCGAACCATAGCGGCAGCGTCACCGCCACCTCGGGCGTGAGTTGGTGGTTCCAATGTGGCGCCCAGCTGTAGCGTCTGGGTTGGTCTTCGATCAGCGCATTCGTGCGATACACGTCGTCCATCCATCCATGGAAGTCGTTGGTGGCACTGCGATGGAGCAGGGGGCAGCGAATGAGCGGTGCGTAGCTCTCGAAGCTCATTGTGCGGCGGAAGACCTCAGCATCGCCTTTGATCTGTTCCTGCCGCGCTGTGCCTCCGATGAATTCATGCGCCTTCCAGCGCCAACCTTGACCGCCCACGCTCGGCACTGCGGCTTTTGCGCGATCATCAGAGTCGGCGACATACATCGTGAGATTGCCACCCATGGAGTAGCCATGCACTCCGAGTCGCTGAGGATCGACCTCCGGTTGTTGTTCGAGAAAAGTGAGCCCGCGACGGCAACCGAGCGTGAGCAAATACCAATTGTTGTTCTTAGGATGCTCGCGGTCTTCAAAGAACTGCCCGGTCCCGGCAGCAGCGTATAGTAACCCTGAACATTGAGCTGCGAGGGATCGACCGTGCCCCAATCGGTATTTGGATCATCTAGCTTTGATCTCTCCGAGGCGTTAATAGGTGGTTTGCCGCTGCCACTGCTGCCCCAGTTCACTGACAGCGCTGCATAACCACGTCCAACAAGCAGATTCACCTCATGCAAGAATGCCCGCTGACCGCCGCCATGGATGTGCATCACTGCGGGGAGTTTTTCTTTCGTACCCTCGGGAAAAACGTAGATGGCAGCCATGCGCGCTGGTTTGCCTTTGAAGTGGCCAATCAAATAACGCATATGTCGGAACACGCCGCCGTTCTCCTTCCACTCGCGGATGAGCTCGGATTCGAGTGAGTCTGCGCTTGGATCAAAGCCGGCCCACAACTCTTTCACGGATTGCGGCATCGAATCAGCAGCGAGAGCGGGGATTGAGCCTACCCACGGCACCGCAGCAAGGGCCGTGCTTTTTTGGAGGAATAGACGGCGGTTAAGTGAGCCTAGATTCATGGTAAAGGAGGGTAGATCGTTAGTTGGCGAACAGAACTTCCTGCGTGTCCTCTGAAGGTCTTTACCTATCGGATCTCTCGATCCAGTGCCCGTCGGGACTTCAGCCCGCGCCATCGTTGTCGATCGTGTCGGAAGTCTTGGGAACGAGGAGTTCTTTACTGGCCAATACGACCGAGCGGGTGCCGCTGGCGGAATCGCAAATAGCGATCTCCACGCTCAATGAATCAGGCAAGAACCCCTTTCACCACATGGCCCGCTACATCGGTGAGGCGATAGTCGCGGCCATTGTGACGGTAGGTAAGTTGTTCGTGGTCGAATCCGAGCAAGTGAAGGATCGTGGCGTGGAAGTCGTTCACATGCACTTCGTCTTTGGCTACGCGGATGCCGGCGTCATCGGATTCGCCATATACCGTTCCGCCTTTTACGCCCCCGCCGGCCATCCACGAAGAGAAGACCCAGTGATGGTGTTCGCGGCCGGCTTGGCCGGGGGCTTCCTTGAAGGGCGTGCGCCCGAACTCCGTGGTCCAGACCACCAGTGTGTCGTCGAGCATTCCACGTTGTTTCAGGTCACGGAGGAGCCCAGCGATGGGTAGGTCCACGTTTTTGGCCAAAGGTGTGTGCGCGTTCATATGTAAGCGTACGCCGAACCCCATGGTTCCCAATTCGCCTTCCTTGGGTTTAGCCTGAGCGAATGAACTCAATTAAACCGTCTCGGAAGCGGCGTGGTCTTGCTGAAATCCAACTGCTAATCACTGAATTCAAAAGCTCGGGACTCTCA
>SIAZ01000152.1 GCA_009695405.1 Pedosphaera sp.
TGAGAGTCCCGAGCTTTTGAATTCAGTGATTAGCAGTTGGATTTCAGCAAGACCACGCCGCTTCCGAGACGGTTTAATTGAGTTCATTCGCTCAGGCTAAACCCAAGGAAGGCGAATTGGGAA
This sequence comes from Pedosphaera sp., assembly GCA_009695405.1. Lineage (GTDB taxonomy): Bacteria > Verrucomicrobiota > Verrucomicrobiia > Limisphaerales > UBA9464 > SXXZ01. The sequence goes on from SIAZ01000152.1 coordinate 124, forward strand.
CCATGGGGTTCGGCGTACGCTTACCAACTTGTGACGTTCCAAGGTGGAGCGCCGGACACCGAAGGCTGTTGTCTCACGGAGGAGCTTTTCTGTGAATCGATCCATGTCGGACTCCGAACAAAGCACCGTGAGCAAAACGCTAGGTCGATTCTTCTTCATCTGAATCGGCGTATGGAAAACGTCGAGTGCCCCCTCTGCCTTTATATCTCCTACGTCATGCCGCCGGCCGCTGGCATTCTCGCCTACGGCAAGAGTTGGAAAAAAATGGGCCCATTTGATCTCGGCGGCCCCTCATATAAAACGATTGGTGTCATTACTATGCTCGACGTGTTCGCGCTGATTTACGTCGGGGGCCAACCTCCGAATCGTCTCGCGATCCCGGTCACCTTAGGAATCATGGTGCTGCTCGCCATCATCTGGCACGGGGGATTAAAGAAGTGCTTCGCCGGCCTGCTCATGGCACTCGCAGCGCAAACCGTCGAATTAAAAAAGGAGGAAGTGGGCACAAACAATGATTGTTGATATTTTGTCTTCAGATGACGGAATAACGCCGCCAATTCCGTGAATCTCCCGAAGGGCTTTGGCCTTTAGTCGTAAGCGTACGCCGAACCCCATGGTTCTCAATTCGCCTTCCTTGGGTTTAGCCTTTGCGAATGAACTCAATTGAACCGTCTCGGAACCGGCGTGGTCTTGCTGAAATCCAACTACTAATCACTGAATTTAAAAGCTCGGGACTCTCGAAGACTGAGTTTGCTGCGAGTCTGGGTGTTCATCCTCTTTCAATTGATCGCTGACTACGGATCACTCATCCAACACAGCTACCGCAACCAACCCATTCTATCGCCTCCCAAAACAGTCCGGCCTTCGTTCTCCTGCACCGCACGCCGTCAGCCTCGGCGAGTTCTGCCGACGGGCCGGAAATTGTTGCCCCATCCGGTTGGGCACTTCGACTGCCCCCAGGTTTGGACCCCTCAACCTGACGGTCCATTCTTGATATTCTTTCCAGATGCTGAGATTTCTCTCCAACACTCGGATCTACCTCGCGGTCGGTCAGACCGATCTTCGCAAGTCCTTCAATACACTGGCCGGGGTTGTTCGCAGTTCGCTTCAATTGGATCCTCTTTCGGGTCACCTTTTTGTCTTCAGCAATCAGCGTCGTAATGGTGTCAAAATTCTATTCTGGGATAAGTCGGGTTGGTGGCGTTGCGCTAAGCGCCTAGAATCAGGCACTCTTGCCTAGCCAGACTCGGCGGAGCGAGTTATCGAGCTCTCAAATGAACAACTGACGCTGCTCCTGAGCGGAATCAATTTGAGTCAAACGCGGGTAAGTCCATGGCTCAATCACCTCGGTAAACAAGACTCAGAAACCCATCCTAGGCACTCCTCTTTTTAAGATAAAATTCAGAGGCCTAACTCAGGTTAAAAAGAGGCAAAATCTCCCGTTATTAAGGGAGATTATGGCACCGTTATTGCTTAGTAAACAGTGTGGAAAAAGCCCTTCAAAAAAGCCCTGCGACCCTCGAGGATGTCGTAGCTTTTTGGATTCTTCTTCCCGATCAACTGCGCTATGAAAATTGGCCCTTAGAATTCCGGATTCAGGCTCTAGAAAAGCAACTCGTACCTACTTAGCTAGCTAGTGCAAAATTTTTCGTAAAAGAACGGACGTGTTCTTCTGAACTCAATGGACAACAAATCGATTAGGTTGGGTGCATGGCAAGCGACAGCATCATCCAAGAGCGAAAATTCAAAGCTTCGGATATTGTTCCCGATGCTCATTCACTCAGTCTCATAGTTTCATGCAGCCTTGGTGCGAAATTTGATCAAATTTTATTCCCATTTTACCCAAAGAGGGGGTGGGCGCCATTCGCCCATGGCTGATCTATCACGAATTCTGGCATTCTCCGGAGAATCTAATTCTGAGATATGCATCCCATTCAATTCGACGGCGCTTGGAAATCCACTTTGGAAGAATTCTTCGAACCTTTCATGGACCTGTGTTTTCCCTCCATTGCCAAAACGATCGATTGGGCTCAACCCATTGAGTGGCTCGATACAGAACTCCAAAAAATCACCTACAACGCCGATCAAGGCCTTCAGCGTGTCGATAAATTAATCAAAGTAGCCTTTAAAGATCAGGACCAAAGTAGCTGCTTGTTACATCTAGAGATTCAGAATCAAAAGGAAGTTGACTTCGAGAATCGCATCTACGTTTACAACTATCGCATTCGTGTACGTTATGAGGAGAACGTCTTCAGTCTCGTCGTCTACGGCGACACCGATCCTGATTGGCAACCTTCCAAGTACAAAGAAGCCCGCCACAACAAAAACAAAAGCACCTTTGAATTTGCCACAGTAAAACTTTCTAAGCTAGGGCGCCGACACACTGTCGCACGCGACAAAGATAACCCTGTGGCTTGGGTAATTGACGCCCACTTAGCGGCACAGAAGACAATGCCCGATTTACCTGAGCGTTATCAACTCAAACGCGAAATGATCTGGGACCTTTTAAAACGCGGAATGCCTGTCGAAAAAGTCAGCAAAATCCTGAGCTTAATTGACTGGTTAATGTTCTTACCTGAAGATCTAAAAAATTCAACACCGAACTCCAAGCCCAACAGCAAACAAATACCATGATTCCCATCAGCAGTTTCGAACTCGCCATCCTTGAACAAGGCATTGAACAAGGCATTGAGAAAGGAAACCGTAAAAAGGCTCAAGAAGCCGTCTTAAATGTTCTAGAAACTCGATTTGGAGAGGTCTCTGACGTAGTGAGTGAACATGTTCAATCTCTCACCGACGCGATCGAATTGAAGCGACTCTTGCGTCGAGCAATCTTGGTCTCCGATCTCAATTCCTTCAGTGCAGAACTTGTCGTTCCTGTAGGTTGACTCTTCGGTTAGAGGATGCCTTCGCAGACTGATGCTGTAATCTATTTAACCCATTGACAATTTCAAGCTGGGAGCTTCCTGAGTAGTTACAACAACTCTATGGATCTCGTTCGGAGAAGATTTCTGTGGATGAAAATCAGCTCGAACTTTCGTCTACCGTCTTTGTTCAAGCCGAACCATCGGTCACTGAAGATGTGGTTGTGCCGGCTGATATTGAAAAGGTCGATTGCAAGAAGCCGGTGCGCCGCGCTTTGCCGGAAAATATCCAAGTCGTTGAAGGGCGTTTGGAGCCAGTCGACAAAACGTGCAACCTTTGTGGTAAAGATCGCTGCCTGATTCGCGAAGAAGCCTCGGAACGTTTAGAGCTTATTCCCGCTCAGTTAATTCGTCGTCGGACCATTCGCCCTGTCTACGGTTGCAACTGCTGCAAGGATTAAGTCCAGTGCAAGCGCCGTAGCGCTCGAACCGATTTACAAGGCGATCCGGACGGATTTAATCGGCCGCAATTATCTTCATGTAGATGAAACTCCGGTGCGAGTGATGGATCCGGAAGTGAGAGGTAAATCCGCTTTGGGTTGGCTCTGGGTTTACGGACGACCGAAAGGCGGTGTGCTCTTTGATTTTCGCAGTAGTCGAGGACGAGCTGGGGGGGACGAAATACTGAAGACATTTAATGGAACAATCCAAAGTGATGGGTACGCCCTTTACGGAGCGATGGAATGGGATCGACCGGGACTCAAACGGTTAGCGTGTTGGGCGCATGCGCGGCAGAAGTTTCACAATGCTTTGAGCGATGATCCGATAAGAACCAAAGCGACTAATCGCCTTAGAACTTGGGCGAACTAATTCGCTGATCCTACCCAAAAGCCCGCTAGGTAAGGCGATCAGCTACACCCTAGGGCAATGGACGGCATTGCAGCGCTCTCTGGAAGAGGGCGTTTATAAGATCGATAATAATCTTGTTGAGAACGTCATTCGCCCTACCTGTATTGGGAAGAAGAACTGGCTCTTCATTGGGCACCCGGATGCAGGATGGCGGAGTGCGGTGATTTACAGTGTTTTAATAACTGGACGACGATACGGGTTAGATCCGGTGGCAGGGTTGACGGATGATTTGCGGCGTATTCCACAGGCAAAGAACCCTACCGTTACCGAACTTCTGCCTTGGAACTGGAAACCGGCGAAAGCCTAAGCCGGTCGATCGACCTTTCTCCCTTCGCCTTCGATCGCGGAATATCCTACTTTCGATAACTAGGGAACCATGAGGTTGGGCGCACGCTTGCGATCAAATATCGCGCGAATTGATCCAGCCTTGGCCTTAGGCAATGACGCCTTGGATGACGTTCCCGTGGACGTCAGTAAGGCGATAATCACGACCACCTTGGCGAAAGGTTAGTTTTTCGTGATGAATACCGGCGAGGTGCAATACGGTGGCGTGGAGGTCGTGAAAGTCGGCAATCTTGTCGACGGCCTTCATACCAAATTCATCGGTTGCACCATAGACCGTGCCCCCTTTAATACCGCCACCGGCTAAGAAAACCGAAAATCCCTCTGAGTGATGATCGCGACCGTCAGGACTCGGCGCGTGGGGCGTGCGCTCGAATTCTCCAGCCCACAAAATAAGCGTACTATCCAGTAGTCCCCGCTGTTTGAGATCTTTAATCAACCCAGCGACAGCGCGGTCGGTTTGACGGGCGTTTTTCTCATGGCCTGCTTTGAGTCCACCGTGTTGATCCCAAGTCCCGTTAGAAAGTCCGTAGGCACAATTGACTTGGACAAAACGCACTCCGTTTTCCACCAACCGGCGAGCCCGCACCATCTGACGTGCATAAAGTCGGGTATTGAGGTCAGGATCATCAAGGCCGTAGAGTTTACGGATCGATTGACTTTCGCGACTCTAGTTTAAGACATCGGGCACTAAGGACTGCATTCGAGCCGCCAGTTCATAATTTCGTACCGCGCTTTCCACAGCATCATTTCCGCCTAAGCGAGCAGCAAATGCTTCATCTTGCTGGCGTAACACATCGAGCTTGGTTCGTTGCACCGTAACAGAATCCGAAGGTGCAAGATTATCAACAGGTTGTCCGTCAGCCCGAATAAAAGTGGCTTCATGATTTGCCGGAAGAAATCCGCTACTAAAAGCCTCCAAACCGCCGACGGGAACGTGACCAAAGCTAAGGACGACGTAACCCGGCAGATTTTGGTTTTCGCTCCCGAGACCATAGTTCATCCAAGAACCGAGACTAGGTCGACCGGCTAAATTGTTGCCAGTATGGAGCAAAAGAACCGCCGTTGAGTGAATGGGTAAGTCAGCCTTCATCGAGCGGATGACGGCAATGTCATCGACACAAGTGGCAATGTGCGGAAATAGGTCGCTGACTGGTGTCCCGCTTTGCCCATGCTGCGAGAATTTCCATGGGCTTTTAACCCACTTGCGCGAAGCGTCGCCGCTCCAAGGTTGCCCCTCTTTTTTGTCGAGCATTGGCTTTGGATCAAAGGAATCCACGTGAGACACCCCTCCGTCCATAAAGAGAAAAATCACACTTTTGGCTTTCGCTGGAAGGTGGGGAGACGTCGTCGAATCGACTAACTTGGCACTCTGCCCCTGAGCTAAGGCTGAGCAGGCCATCCAAGCAAATCCAGTGGCACTCGATTTAAGCAAGTCTCGACGACTTAAGGTCCTGGGGCGGAGGCTGGAAGTCGGTCGACTTTGGTGGGACGTTTGAAAATAGGGGTGACTCATGGAATAAAGATGAATTCCTTTAAATTAAACAGCGTGTGGGCCAGGTCTTTCCAAACGGTGCGATTGTTCAGGACATCCGTTTCGGCAACTGCATGGGTTGCTGCTAAAGTCCGCAGAACCTGAGTGAATTGGTGGAGTTCTTTTGGGCTGGCAGGCCGTCCCAATCCACTTTTGAACATGGCTTCGATACGTTCAGAATTGTCGCGATGCCGCTCGGTTAGTAGTAACCCGGCCCAGAGGTCAGCCATGGCTAAAACGAAAGGGTCATTTAGTAATGCGAGACTTTGTGCCGGTACGTTTGAAGCGTCTCGACGCCCTTGAGTGACCTTGCCACCCGGTAAATTAAACGCGCCTAAAAAGTGGGGTGATTCCATCAATTGTACCTTTAAGTAAAGACTTCGACGTCCGTGGCCATCGATGGGACCGGTGTAAAGCCGTTTATCAGGATCCGCTTTTTCACGATACGGATGGACACTCGGCCCGTAAAGTCGCGGATCCAGACGACCTGATACCGCTAGAAGACTATCACGAATGACCTCAGCTTCGGCACGGCGAGCGGAGTAATGGGAGAGCAGGCGGTTGTCAGGATCTTGGAGTTGAGCTTTCTCGGTGGGGTTATTAGCAGACTGAAAGGCTTCGCTTAGGACCAAGGTGCGAACTAATTTTTTGATCGACCAACCATCGGAAATAAATTGGGAGGCGAGATAATCTAAAAGCTCTGGGTGCGAGGGGGCTTCACCCAAATGGCCGAAGTCGTCCGGTGTGGTGACCAATCCTTTGCCAAAGACCCATTGCCAAGCTCGGTTGACGAAGACTCGACTGGTCAGTGGATTGTCGGATCGAGTGATGAGTTGGGCGACACCTGCACGACCACTTCCCTGAAAATCGCCCTTAAAATCGCGAGGCGTTAGGGCTCGGATATAGCCGCGTTCAGCCAATTCACCCGGCTTTTCATAGTCGCCCCGTTGCAAGATAGGTTGAGCAAAACCTGATCCTTTATCGGCCATTCCTGGGATCACTGTGGGCGAGATAATCTGTTTTTCAATTGTCCGATAGCTGGCTAAAATTTTGGTCAAACGCGGCGTGGAATTTGTCCGGTTAGAAAGGAGTCGATTCTTCACCAACCAATCGAGCCATTGGACATCATCATCGGTGGCGCGATTGGCTGCAAATGAGGCGACGACGGCTTTAGCAATTGATGCGTAACGGCTAGCGACTTCCTCTTTTGTGGAGGGCGTGGGTTGAGAAAATAAACGAGAAAGAGGACTTAGATCCTCGCGAGGTGTTTCTACGGTATTGTGTTGAACGATACGTCGTACACCCCACCAAGTGCGGGGGTTTTTGGAATGTTCCTTGTAGGTGCCTCGCAGGTTTTCTGAGTCTTTACCAAGTGTCCCGAGTATATCCGGAAATTTAGGGTTATCCCAGAAGGTCAACAACTCCGCGTAGGGATGGAGTTGGTCGGTTTTCTCAGGAAAGTCCACCGTGACCCAAGTCCACTCGTTATGGTGTAGAGAATGTTGGTGGTTATAATTCAGTTGGCAGTTATTAAAGACAATTCGTGCCAAACTATAACGCCCTCCTTGTACTTCGAAACTGAGTTTACTTTTGCTGCGTTGCAGAGCAGGGGACCGGAGTGCCCCGTTCAGTCGATCGGACAGGGCATAGGTGAACAATTCTGAGGGGAGGACCCCTTTGAGAACGGAGTCGCCCTCCAGCGAAATCAGAAAATCGTCATGTACTGACACGCCTTTTCTTAGTCCCATGCCATCGGTATGCCAATCCTTGGGTAGTTCGAGGCGAAAGTCGGCGAGAGTGGCGAAGTTTGTGCGGTTAAATTCAGAGCGAAGGTTGGCTTCTGCAGTCCTAGTGGCACCCAACTTAGACCACTCGTCACTTATGTTTTGGACTTCGGGCCGGGTGACGGCATACCAAGCGTGCAAGGGATGGTTGATAGGGGGTGCTTTATCCTTTAGATCAGCGACCAGCTCTTGCAATTTTCGGACATCCACTGTGGGTGCCTCGTTTTGCCAAACAGTAGCAAGTTCGGCGCGAACCTCTTGCTTCAATCGTTGCAATTGGATCAGTGCGTCTCGATTGACCTCCGGAGCATCCAAGGTTTGCTGAACCGGCCGAGAACTGCGCAGGACACCGAGAAGCGCATGGTAATCCTTGGTAGAAACGGCATCTAACTTATGATCGTGGCAGCGGGCACAGGCGACCGTCGTCGCTTGAAACGTTTTGGTAAGGGTATCGAGTTGGTTATCAATAATATCATAACCAATCGATCCAAAGGTGACGCAACTATCATGGTTCACTTCGCCGAAACGATAAAAGGCAGGACCGATGGCGGATTCATTGTAGTGACCAGTCAGATTCCAACGGGGCTTTGCTAACAAATCTCCGGCAATGTGCTCGCGAACGAATTGGTCGTAAGGCAGGTCGGCATTAAAAGCGCGGATTAAATAATCCCGATATCGCCAAGCATAAGCCACATCGTAATTCCACTCGCTGCCATGCGTCTCGGTGAAGCGGACAACGTCGAGCCAATGACGGGTGAAACGTTCACCAAACTGAGGGTTCGCTAATAATTGATCGACAAGTGCCGAGTAGGCTTTCGCCTGGTTCTTCCGCGAAGCCAGCGTAAAGGCTTCCACCTCCGCTGAGGTAGGAGGAAGTCCAGTGAGGATCAAAGTTGCACGACGAAGAAGAGTCATAGCATCGGCGCGAGGGGAGGGAATAAGACGCGACTTGGCCATTTTATCCTGCAAATAGAGGTCGACTATTTTAGGTGGTTTGTCGGTGGAAACTGAGTGAGACGGCGGGAGTCGACGAACCGGTATCAAGCTCCACCAGTTTTGGCGTTGGGCAAAAACCTGATCCCAATTCCCTCGCACCTTGACGTCAGGCGGGGAAATTCGAGGGTCAAAGGCACCGTGTTCAATCCAATTTTTTAGATCACTAATTTCTGTTTCGCTGAGTTGGACTCTTACCTTTCCCGGTGGTCGACGTTCTTGATCGGACCAATGCACCGCTTGAAAGATCAGGGACTCATTCGGTCGGCTGGGGATGACTGCTGGACCGGAGGCCCCACCCTTTTGCCAACCGCCGTAACTCAAAAGGGGGTGTTACCCAAGACGAGGCCGGAAAATGCTCCGGTTGACTCAAAAGTGGTGTTACCCAAAGTCCCCTGAAATTTGGAAGCGAAGGAAGCCGGGGCCCGGTGGCAGTCCGGCCTCCCTCGTTCCCGTTT
>SIAZ01000153.1 GCA_009695405.1 Pedosphaera sp.
CGATCACGCCTCTTGGCCAGCACCTCGGTTCGTGTTTTTTGACTCATTTTGGTGTCCATAGCTCGGTAACACCCTTTTTGAGTCAACGTATGGTTTCCTCAAACCATTTCACCTCGCCTTCGGTAACATTCTTTTTGAGTCAATTCGTGTTTGTGAAAAGTTTCACAAGCTGCTTGACCCGACGGTTTTGGAGGATAGGCTTTATTTGTTTTTAGCGATGGTGACGAAGAGTAAAACTATGAAAAACACACTAAAAGTCGGTCTGCTCGCGGTCTCTTTGGCTGTTGACAGCACCTCGGCAGCGGAAGTCACAGGAAAAATTAAGCTGGTAGGCGACGCACCTCCGGCCCGTGAAATTACTCCTATCTTAGCTGAAAAAAACTGCGGTCCTCTTCATAAGACCCCAGTGATGACGCGTACCTATTTGGTCGGGGCCGATAAAGGACTCGCTAACGTCTGTGTTTACATCAAGACCGGAGTTCCGGCAGGCAAAACCTACGCTGTCCCCACCACCAAACCGGTGATTGATCAGATTGGTTGCATGTACGAGCCGTTCATCTCTGTGGCTATGGTCGGTCAAACGATCGACATCAAGAATTCTGACGCGTTCATGCACAACGTAAACTGCCAAGCCAAGGTCAATAAGGGTTTCAACTTCGCTCAAGCCTCTGTCGGCCAAGTAAATGGTAAATCCTTCGATAAAGCTGAACTTGCCGTCAAACTGATCTGCAATGTGCATCCTTGGATGTCTGGATATGTTCACATTTTTGACCATCCTTTCTTCGCTGTGTCGGACAAGAATGGTAACTTCACCATCAGTGGCGATCTTCCCGATGGTAAATATACCGTCGAAGCTAACCACCTAAAGTCGGGCACTGTCACCGGCGATATCGAGATCAAGGGCGGCAAAGCGACCTTAAATCTAGATTTGGCAGTTAAGTAATCCTCGGTTGGTTGCGGTCAATCCCTCAATGGTCCATTCAAATCAGAGTCGAGCCCTGTTCCGGTTCACTGTCCTTGTCTCCTTAGCGACCTTAGGCTTGGTGTGCATCGGAGGTTTGGTGACATCAAAGGGCGTTGGGATGTCCGTCCCTGACTGGCCGACCAGTTTCGGCTATAATATGTTTGCGCTCCCCGTCTCCACGTGGATGACCGGGGGCATTTTTGACGAACACACCCACCGTCTCTGGGCATCAACGGTGGGCCTTTTAGTCGTCTTTCTAACTCGATGGATCGGCGGTGTTGAAGCTCGTAAAACACTAGCTATTATTGGTCTAGCTGAATTTGGAATGGGCTTAACTCTCGTTACAAATGCCGGGATTCGCTGGAAGGGTGAAGGGCACTTTTTAATGGGTATCGGCAGTGTTGTTTTACTGGCGGCCGCTTGCCCTTGGAAAAGCCTGCCCACTTCCAAAATAGCGATCCGTCTGAGTTGGTTGGCATTTTGGCTCGTTCAAGCCCAAGGCAGCCTCGGAGGTTTACGGGTGGTTCTCGATCAGTGGTCCGTTGCGGGCACCACGGGTGGGGTTCTCTTCGGGATCATTCATGGATGTCTCGGTCAACTCTTCTTTGCCTTGGTTTCAGCTTTAGCCATCCATCTGTCTTCGGTTTGGAAACCAACTAGTTGGCACCCAGTAATACCTTTTTCGATCACACTTCCAGCACTAAGTCTCTCACTTGTCTTCGGCCAACTCCTGCTCGGCCTCCTGATGCGGCATCAACACGCCGGACTTGCCGTTCACGATCTGCCCCTTGCTTATGGTCAAGTGTGGCCTGATTTGGCACCCGAAGACCTAGCTCGCTACTCAAGACAACGCGATGAAATTGAACCGGTTACGGCATTTCAAATTCGGATACATGTTCTTCATCGAATCAACGCTATCACCGCTTCTTTAGCGGTTCTGACTCTCTTTTTAAAAACCCGACTTTTGCCCAAAGGCCATCTTCTGCGGCGACTCTCTCAAATCTGGTTAGCTCTCGTCGGGGTTCAGTTTGTCCTCGGTGTTCTTACGGTTTACTGGAATAAACCCGCCGACATTGCCACAGCCCACGTCGCTGTCGGGACCTTATCGCTCGCCACCGGACTAATATCCTTTTGGGTTGCCTCACTTACCTGTTCAAACCGTTGTAGCTCAGTTTCCTCCTTTCAAAAGAGCTCCAACCGAGTAACGCCCACCTCTGTCGGTCATCCCCATCCCGTTACATGACCGCCCAGAGCTCCACACAGTTAGGCCCTCTCGCCTCGGTCGCCTTAGAACCCGCTAGTCTCGGTTCACTATTGCGCGAATTGTTTAAGGCGCGTCTTACCCTGTTGGTCTTACTCACCACTCTCATGGGCTTCTTTTTGGGCTCTCCAAGTGGGATCGATTTGACACTCTGCCTTCATGCTCTGGTTGGAACTTCCCTCTTAGCTGCTGGGGCTTCTGCCTTGAACCAATGGATCGAACGCGACCACGACGCATTGATGCGCCGAACCGCCTCTCGCCCTCTTCCCTCCGGTCAGATGTCTCCACTGAGCGTGCTCGCACTGGGCGTCGGCACATCGCTCATCGGGCTCTTCTGGCTTCTGTGGGCCGTGAACCCACTGACCGCATTTCTTGGGGCGATGACTCTCTCCACTTATTTATTCGCTTACACACCGCTCAAGCGAATTACGGTTTTTAACACCTTAGTCGGCGCTATTCCTGGGGCCTTACCTCCCTTGATGGGGTGGACAGCCGCAACTGGAACTTTATCGCCCAAAGGATGGACCCTCTTTGCGATTCTCTTCTTTTGGCAACTCCCCCATTTTATGGCCATATCTTGGCTTTATCGGGAGGAATATGCGCGGGCCGGTTTCAAAATGCTGTCTGGTATCGATCCAGATGGCCGCCGTACCGCAGCCTCCGCTATTCGCAATACTCTCGCCCTGATTGTTGTTAGTCTCATCCCCTTTCTTCAGGCAGTGAGTGGGCGGATTTATCTCGTTGCCGCGCTCCTTCTTGGTGGATTCTTTCTCTTCTTTGCTATCCGGTTCGCTTTTAAACTCAGTACAGTCTCCGCAAGACATCTCTTCTGGTTCTCAATTCTTTATCTACCGATCATTCTGACCATGCTGGTCGTCGACCGGACAAAGACCTCAAAGCCTATGTCGGTCGCTCCGATCTCTTTAATGCGTTTTTTTCCAAGATTTCATTTACCACTTCCGCCTTCCTTGGTGTTGAATTTTGCTGCGACGTCACCGGAAAGCGGTTCCTAATCCGAATCCCCTTATGCAAACAGCCACACAGCCACACTCTCATAGTCACGACCACGCCAGTCATGACCACGCTCATCATGAACCTGGTTTTTTTAGTAAATATATTTTCAGTACCGACCATAAGATTATCGGTATCCAATATGGCGTTTCAGCCCTGATCTTCCTTTTGTTTGGATTCCTGCTGATGCTAGCGATGCGTTATCAGTTGGCTTATCCTGGGCAACCTGTCCCCTTGGTAGGGTCTCTTCTGCAGAAATTCCTCGGTGATGACCTCGCTAAGGGTGGAGTTATGCAGGGTGATTTGTACAATTCCTTCGGTGCTATGCACGGAACTATCATGGTCTTCCTTGCCATTGTGCCCATTCTGTTCGGTTCGTTTGGTAACTATGTCACCCCACTCCAAATCGGAGCACCAGACATGGCATTTCCTCGCCTTAATATGGCGAGCTTTCACGCCTATTTTCTTGGGGGTGTGATTATGTTCGCCTCCTTCTTTACTCCAGGCGGCGCCGCCCGTTCCGGTTGGACTTCGTACTCCCCACTCGCCTCTGTTACCGACCTCGTCAACCGCTTTGATGGACAGACTTACTGGCTGATTGGCATGGTCTTTCTGATTACTTCTTCTCTCCTCGGATCGGTGAATTTCATCGCTACGATTATCCAACTACGTTGCCGAGGGATGAGTTGGATGCGAATGCCTTTCTTCGTCTGGACCCAGTTCATCACTGGATTCTTGCTTCTGCTGGCTTTCCCTCCCCTGGAAGCCGCGGGCATTATGCAACTAATGGACAATCTTTTCGGCAGTTCTTTCTTCCTACCAGCGGGATTAGTTGTCGACGGTGCAGCACTCGGTGTCTCCGGTGGCGGTAGTCCCCTCCTTTGGCAACATTTGTTCTGGTTCCTCGGACATCCTGAGGTCTACGTCCTGATCTTGCCCGCCATTGGCATCGTCGCAGAGGTCATCGCCAACAACACTCGCAAACCTTTGTGGGGCTACAAGAGCATGGTCTATGCAACCATGTCCGTTGGATTTCTGTCCTTCATCGTCTGGGCACATCACATGTACTTGACCGGTATGGGTACTAAGATTGCTACTTTCTTCCAAACCACAACCATGATGATTTCCATACCCTCGGTGATCATTTTGACCGCTCTGTTTATTTCTCTGTGGGGCGGATCCATTCGCTTTAATTCAGCCTCGCTCTTCGCGCTCAGTTTCCTTCCCATGTTCGGTATCGGTGGACTCACCGGACTCCCTCTCGGCTTCAATGCCTCTGACGTCTACCTGCATGATTCCTACTATGTCATTGGACATTTTCATTACGTCGTTGCGCCTGGAACCATGTTCGCCGTCTTTGCGGGTATCTACTATTGGTTTCCAAAAATATCTGGACGGCAGATGAATGAAACCTTGGGTAAAATCCATTGGGCCGGTTCCCTCTTCTTTATGAATTGCGTCTTTGCTCCAATGTTCATCCAAGGCTTTAAGGGTATGTCTCGCCGTATGTACGACGGCGGCACCACTTACTTCGCCGGCGTTGACCCAACCGCCCTCAGCCTGAATAAGATGATCACAATGTCTGCGATTGGCTTGGGTTTGTTCCAATTACCTTTCATCAACAACTTTTTCTACAGTATCTTCGCGGGCAAGAAGGTGACTTCCGATAATCCATGGGACGCCACCACGATGGAATGGTCCACTCCGACTCCTCCGCCACACGGTAATTTCACTTCGGAACCTGTCGCCTACCGTGGTCCGTACGAATACAGCGTTCTGGGATCTAAAACTGATTTCACTCCCCAAACACAGAAGCCTTAAGCGACATCTGACCATCCTTTTTTAAGTTTCAAATGGAAATTCCCTACATCTACAAGGCGCGACCCGATACAGGTCTCTACAACGCCAAAGTTGGCATCTGGCTCTTCCTCGCCTCTGAAATCATGCTCTTCGGTGCTCTCTTCTCCGCCTACATTCTCCTCAGGGTGAGTGCCCCTGTCGGATTTTGGCCGGAGACAGCTCTCGCCTGGCCGAGGGGGTTGCTGAACATCCCTATAGGCACCTTTAATACTGCTGTCCTCATTACCTCGTCTGTTACAGTGGTTATGGCTTGGGCCTCGCTGCAAATGAACAAGTTTAGTCACTTTCGCGTTTACATGGTCATCACCGTGCTTTGCGCCTTCGCCTTCCTTGGAATCAAATCCTTTGAATACAATGATAAGTTCAGCCATTACGTGGTTCAACTCAAGTCAGGGAAAGCGGTGACGGGTCATATCGAGGTCAATGGGAAGCATCCTCGATTTTGGAATTTTTCGGACCAATGGAGCCTCGCCCGTTTGACGACTGAAAGCGTTAAGGAAATCTCCATCACCGTAGATCCTGAACGAGATAAACACGGACATGTCAAGAGCCACAGCAATCACGCTCATGAGAATAAAACAATCGCCACCGATGACATCCAATTCCTCGGTTCCTACACACCGGCCACCCATCCCTTCTTCGCCGTCTACTTTCTGATTACCGCCTTACATGGTCTTCACGTTCTCGGCGGTGCTTTGGTCCTCGCCTACTTCGCCTTCCCAGGTGCAAAAATGTGGAAGGATAATCCGCAGCAATTTATTAACCGGATTGAAGTCGGTGGCCTTTTTTGGCATTTCGTTGATCTCGTTTGGATTTTCTTGTTCCCGGTCGTCTACCTACTCTGACTCTCAATTCTACCCCTTAAAATGAGCGAACATTCATCTACCAACGGTTCAGGTCACGAGGCGCAGGGACACGATTCCCATGCTCACGACATCGCTGGTCACATTAAAACCTACATCATCATCTTTGGATCCCTCCTGGTGGGGACGTTCCTCACGGTGTTGATGTACTATGTGGACTTCAGCAGTATGGCTATGACTGTGGCCGTCGCACTTTTCATTGCCTCGATCAAAGCTTTCCTCGTAGCGGCTTACTTCATGCATCTGATGTCGGAGAAAAAGCTCGTCTATAGCGTGTTACTTTTGGCTGCATTTTTCTTCACCGGCCTGATGGGACTCACTCTCTGGGGTAGCTTCGATCTCCCCACCAATTCAACCCACAAGACGATCTATGTCCCTTAAATCATTTCATCTCGTCTTCATCATCGCTTCCGTTGCATTGATGGCCTTCCTGTCAGCATGGAATTTTCTCAACTATAGGGAATCACAAATTGTATCCGACCTCACTTGGAGTTTCGCCTCTGGAGTGGCTGTTGTCGGGTTAATTATCTACGGCCGATTCTTTCTCCGGAAACTCAAAAATATTAGCTATCTGTGAACTCTCCTTGGATTGTTGCCGTGGGCCTTCTCGGTGCCTGCACCCAAAAAGCCTCTGCGTGTGCGGCGTGCTTCGGTAAAACGGACGCTCCGCTCGCTCAAGGCATGAATGCGGGTATTTTTGTCATGCTGGCTATTGTTGTTGGAGCTTGGATTGCCTTCGGCAGTTTCTTTGTCTTCATCGCACGCCGATCCCGCCTGACCGAGACAACTCCCTCCACGGATCCTTCTTGCGTTCAATCCACCAACCCTATTTCTCAAGACCTCAGAAAGTAATGAATCCACTTCTCAAACTTGTCGGCATGCCTGACCCAGCGTCCGCCCACGCCAAGGGTATCGATGACCTGATTGTTTACGTCCACCTCCTGATGGCAGTATTATTTGTCGGATGGATGCTCTATTTTTTCTACGTTATGTTTCGTTTTCGCAAGGGTGCTAATCCGAAGGCGGACTATGTTGGTGCTCGTAGCCACTTTCCCACTTATGCCGAAATCGGCGTCGCTATTGTCGAGGCAGTACTTCTCATTGGCTTGGCTATCCCTCTTTGGGCTAAAGCCGTCGATAATCCTCCTAAGCCCGAAGATAAGCCGATCGAAATGCAGGTCATGGCCCAGCAGTTTGCTTGGTCAGCTCATTTTGCCGGTCTTGATGGCAAATGGGGACGCCAAGATATCAAGTTCGCTAATCGTGGAAACCCTTTCGGACTCGATAGCGCTGATGCCGCGGGCAAGGATGATATCTCTGTCGCTTCTGAACTCTTTTTGCTCCCGGTGAACAGGCCTGTCGTCGCTCTGCTTTCCAGCATGGATGTCATTCACTGTTTTAAGATCCCCTCCATGCGTGTCACTCAGGATGCAGTCCCAGGACTCTCCATTCCGGTAACCTTTACCCCAACAAAGATTGGCGATTATACCATCACCTGTGCTCAACTCTGTGGTAATCTTCACTCTACCATGAAGGGTGTTTTTAAGGTGGTCTCTGAAGCTGATTATACGGCTTGGTTCGAAAAGAAATCCAAGGCGGGCGGCGGCGGCGGTAGTTTTGAATAACTCGCCTTCTCATTGACCGGATCGGCCTCCGGAGTCATCTCCGGAGGCCTTTTTTATGCCATCTTCACGCCTCACCTCCCTCCTTTGGGGAACTCTGTTTGTCGGCTTAATAACAGTCTTCCTGTCCTTTGTTAAATCCGTTCGCCAACCCTCGCTTCCTCCCCTTCCGAAAATCTCCCAACTACACAATTTTACGCTGACCAATCAAGTAGGAACTCAGGTCAGCCTCACCGCCCTTTCCAATCAGGTCTGGGTTGCGAATATTATCTTCTCTCGCTGCCCCACTCAGTGCCGGAAATTGTCCCGCCAAATGCAGACACTCCAAGCTATCCTCCCGAGTTATGTTCGCTTGGTAACACTCACCGCTGATCCTGAATTTGATACGCCGAATGTCCTCAACCGCTACAGTTCCCAATACGAATGCAACCCAGATCACTGGTGGTTTCTTTCAGGCACAAAAAAAGAACTCTACCGTCTCGCTATTGAAGATTTGAAATTCACTGTTATCGACTCCGGTAAACTGGGTGATCCTTTAGAGGATCTTTTCATTCACTCGTCCGCCTTTGCCATTATTGATCGACAGGGCACACTTCGTGGTGTCATTCACGGAGAGTCCGTTGACGCTGAAAATGACGTTCTAGCTTGTGTCACCCGACTCAAGAACCAATCCAAATGAATCCCTCCCTCCTGCCACTCATCAATGCCTGTCTCAACGGTATTTCAGCTGTCCTGCTGATTGCTGGACTGGTTCTAATTCGGGCAGGCCGACGCGACGCTCATCGTCGTTGTATGCTCACGGCTTTCGCTGTTTCTTGTCTCTTTCTTCTCCTTTATCTGACGCATAAGTATCTTCTTAAATCGGTGCACACTCCTTTCCGAGGACCCGATTTTCTCAAGACCCCGTACTACATTATGCTCTTCAGTCACATCCTTCTGGCTGCCAGCATTCCTCCTCTCGCACTGATAACTCTCCGCCGTGGTCTCGCCGGTAAAGAAGCGCTCCACCGCAAAATCGCGCGATGGACTTGGCCTCTCTGGATGTATGTCTCGATCACCGGCGTGCTAGTCTATCTAGTCCTCTATCAGATTTGGCCCGCTCCGTAACCCTTTCTTAATCCTAGATCCCTCTACTTTAACTTTTTAAATTACGTTCTAGTTACCTGGGCCTGCTTCGATAAAACGGACAGAGAAAAGGGAGTTATTGGTTAGTTATTTTTGAGTTCGAACTGAGCGGGTGAAAGGCCGTGCATTCACGAGTTGACGGTAAGAATCAGTTCCAGAGGAGGTGATCGTCCTTGTTTTTGACCAAGACGCAGAGTTGAAGGAGATGGGTAAGGCCGGTGCGGCTCCAGAACTGACCACAGCCCCGGAGACGGCGCTGAAACT
>SIAZ01000154.1 GCA_009695405.1 Pedosphaera sp.
AGTTCCTTTGCGATCCGCTTCCGGCTCCACGCGGGATGCTCCTCAATCCATCTCCGTAACCACTCCACTTCCTCAGATCCCATCCGTCGCCCTTGCAATACTAGTTCTTTAAGCACGCCCTGCTTTCTGAGCTCTTTGCCGCTGGTAGTACAGCTCATTCACCGACAACTTGTGAATGCACCGGGGCTACCGAGGGAGAAACATTCTGCATCGCTTAATTTACCAGAACGAATCTGGATTGAGTTTACGAACATCTCTCGGCGTTCGTCTTGATCACCATCGCCGAAAAGAATCGCTGTGACTTGCAGAGTGCGACGGGCGCTATCCAGTCCTTGGTTAGCGGTCCAATCGTCCTGTTTTACACCGTCGACGTATTTGACAACAACGGGCGGATTTACTGCCATATCATAGGCGGCCACCACTCGATGCCAAGCGCCTGCGGTAAAGGTACCACGCCCATTGTAGCCACCACCCCCTTGACCGAAATTGCTACCCTACCAGAAGAGGTCGCCATCGTCACTGTTAGCGAGTGAACTGGTCTGCCAGAGGGAAGCAGCACCGGGGCCGCTGGAGGCCACATAAACATCCATGATCAAGGTGTATTGGTTCACTCGAGTTCCGCCGCCATTGGGGGAGATCCCATGGGTCATCACATAGCCGATCTTGCGATCGAGTGTACCCGGAACACGGAGCACTTTGGCGTCGCCACCGGGCAGAGCCGTCAAGCCGTAGGAACTCACAGTGCCGAAGGAGGTTTTGTCCGCTGTGGAACCGGTAGGTCCGTCGAAGGTTGAATCAAAGTAGGCCAACGCTTGGCCTACACTGGCTCGTAGATCGCCCGGCTCAAAGTCCCACTGACCGGTTACTGTAGTGGAAGAACCACCGGAAGTAACGATGCCGAAGTTCCACGAATTGGTGCGATTGACAGCCACTGAATCGGCGTACTCCAGACGCACAAGGTTGTCGCGAGTCGTACGGGTCGCATTGGGTGCATAAACTAAGCTTATGAAGCCATTGGTCTTGGACAAAGACTGGGGAACCACTTTAGTGCCATTGAGGAAGAGTCCAACTTCGGCGGTTTGCACTGTGCTTTTGGCATCGACAATCGTAACCGTAATGGGAGCAGCAGCAGCAACACCGTCGGAACCAGGTCCAGGGGTGGCTTCGGCGACATAGGCCGCAAACGGAATAGGGCTAGTGGAATCGATGAACGACTGTATGGCACGCTCATCGTTAGGATCATTAACTAGAATACGTTCGCCACCTTCGTTCACCGTGTAGAACTGAAGATTTGCCCCATGCCCGGTCTGCCAATAAAGCAATCGAACTGGGTACAACCCCGCGGTGGGTGCATTGACAACCCAAGTGTTTTCATTGCGTTGATTAGAAGCGAACGGTTTGAACGCATTGCGATCATACTCCCCGACTTTTGTTCCAAAGAAGTCGCGTGGGTTAGCACCCACAAATACGGCGTAGCCATCGTCGTCATTAACATCGGTTCGATCGGATGAGACACTCACTCCGAACACTGTGATTCCAGCGGGTAATTTGAGAAATCCGACGGCTTCAACGGCGAAGTTAGCAAAATGGCCGCCGGCACCGGGAATGCCAGGAAAGAGCGCGGCCGTGTCGAAGGTGCGAACAACGTTACCTTCGATATCCGTAACGTCGACAGGGACAGGGCTACCCGAATCCCCGAGTTCGAAATTGATTGTTTCAACTGACCAAGCCGCCGTCGGAGAAATCTGTTCGCCGGGGATTGCTTCATTGATTACGCGGACGCCGGCGGCATCAGTGAGGTTGCCATTGATTTGGCGCAAAGCTCGGACGCTATTATTTGCAACAAGCGTATCGGTGGGAGCCTGAGCTGTTCGGACAATGAATCCTCGAATTTTAGACCCAGTCGTTGGCAATACTACTGAGGAGGGGAGTGCGTTTGTAGGAATGGCAGCTTGTGCGATGGAGATCGCCAACAAACTACCCAAGGCTATTAAGATTTTAGAGTTAAGCATAGTTTTTAAGAACGAACTAATTCGTGAAGATGCTGCTACCAGCGTCCTCAGGAGTCCAATCAGTTTTAAAAACTCTTAACCTATATTTTCATATTTAAAGCTTTATCAATGAACACCTTTCGTCTAAGGAATTTATCCGACAAGATCACCGATTACCCGCGCTTCTTCCACTCCGGTTAAGCGTTGGTCAAGGCCTTGGTGCTTATAGGCAAACCGTCGATGGTTTCGCCCGAGCAAATGAAGCACGGTCGCATGGAAGTCTCGGATGTGGACTGGATTTTTGATAATATTATAGGAGAAATCGTCTGTTTTCCCGTAAACAACCCCGCCCTTTGATCCACCTCCAGCCATCCACATCGAGAAACAGCGAGGATGATGATCGCGCCCGTAATTATCCCGCGCCACTCCGCCCTGACTATAGATTGTCCGACCAAACTCGCCGCCCCAAATAATAAGTGTCTCGTCAAATAATCCGCGCTGTTTCAAATCTTGGATTAGCCCGTAGCAGGCTCGATCGACGTCTCGGCACTGCGCTGGCATTCGCCCCGCGACATTGCCATGATGATCCCAGTTATTATGGTAAATTTGCACAAATCGGACACCCCGCTCCACTAAGCGTCGAGCAAGCAAGGTAGAATAGGCAAAAGAACCGGGCTTACGCGCTTGTTCTCCATAAAGTTGATAAGTGGAGTCCGGTTCACCCGAGACCGCCGTCAATTCCGGCACACTCGTCTGCATACGAAAGGCCATTTCAAACTGCTGTATCCGTGTGTGTGTCTCTGGATCACCGATCTCTTGATGAGTGATTTCGTTTAAGCGCTTCAAACCATCTAACTGAGCACGCCGTAAATGATCGGGGACGCCAGGAGGGTTATTAAGAAAAAGAATGGGATCGCCGGCGCTACGAAAGGAAACTCCAGCGTGTTCGCCAGGAAGATAGCCGCTGGACCATAAGCGGCCCGAGATGGCTTGAATCTGCTCTTTATTACTAGGCTCAGCGACCAGCACCACAAAGGCTGGTAAATTTTGATTCAATGTTCCCAAGCCATAGCTGACCCAAGAACCAATACAGGGACGACCTTGCACTTGATTCCCAGTCTGCATAGCGCAGATCGCTGGTTCATGATTGATAGCTTCTGTGTGCATCGACCGTATCAGACAGAGATCATCTATCGTTTTAGCCGTCCACGGTAACATCTCGGTGTTCATCCAAAGTCCATTGGAACCGGCTTGGCTAAAACGGAATTTGGATGGGGCGATAGGAAATCGAGATTGCCCCGAGGTCATAGTGGTCAGTCGTTGACCCTTGCGAATCGATTCAGGGAGGTCTTTATCGTACCACTCATTCATTTTTGGTTTATAATCCCACAGATCCATCTGGGACGGTCCTCCCACCATATGCAGATAAATAACGTGCTTGGCCTTGGTGGGAAAATGAGCGGACTGAAGGTCCATCGGTTCGGTATTCGCTCCGGTTAACCGACCCACGTCGCCGATGAGATGGGATAGGGCGGCCAACCCCATCACATTTCTACCACGTGCAAAAAATTGACGCCGATTCTCAAGGAGTTTGTAGTCGGTAAATAGACTCATTTTAAGCAGTTTTTCGCCTTATTTGTTCAAAACCTCATCCAAATTCATTAACTGATTAGCGACTAAGGTCAGTGCGGCCAATCGCGAGGAATTGAGGCTCAACTCTGCCTTCAGTTCTCCGACACCGATCAAACGCGTCGCCTCTTCAGGATGCGCGTGATAGAAAGCTTCCTGAAGCTCGAAACTAGAGGTGACAACTGATTTTTCTGTAGGTCGAAGTCGGCGATTTAAAATCCGACGTGCTAACTGATCCACCCAGTCGTCTGATGTGGTCTTCTCGGTGAGTAAAACAGCTTCAGCCAAATGCCGAGCAGCCTCGATCAATTGGGGATCATTAAGTGTTGCGAGTGCCTGCAACGGGGTGTTGGTGCGTTCGCGCCGAACCGAACAGGTTTCGCGACTCGGAGCATTGAAAATATCCATCGAGGCCGGCGGCGCTGCGCGTTTCCAAAAAGTATACATCGAACGCCGATAAAGGGATTCGCCGGTATCGCGCTGATATCGCTTAGTATTACTTTCAGGCATGGCTACGGGTTCCCATACGCCCTCAGGTTGATATGGTTTCACACTGGGGCCACCCCGCTTACGAACGAGCAAGCCTGCCACTGCCAAGGCATGGTCTCGTACCATTTCGGCATCCATTCGGAACCGAGGTCCCCGACTGAGATACCGATTGGATGGATCCTTTTGGAGTTTGGTCGGCGAGGTCACAGTCGATTGACGGTAGGTAGCAGAGAGAACCATTTGCCGGAATAACCGCTTCACGTCCCAGCCATTCTGTTGGAAGTCCACGGCAAGCCAGTCGAGCAACTCTTGATTCACCGGTGCCTCACCCATGACTCCAAAATCTTCGGCTGTTTTCACGAGGCCAACACCAAAGACTTCGGACCAAAATCGGTTGACTGTGACCCGTGCTGTGAGTGGATTTTCTGGAGAGATCAACCAGTGAGCGAGCCCAAGCCGATTAGAAGGTGAGGCACTTGGAAAGGGGTTTAAGGCAGTAAAAACACCTGCTTTTACGCTATCGCGTTTCTGATCATACTGACCTCGAAACAAAATATTTGCGACCGGCATGGTGTCCATTCGCTCGATTTGAATATGGGTAACCGGGCTGCTGGACCGGATATAATCTCGTTCACGTTCAAGTTGACTAAGGGAGATGATGGCTTGTTGAAAGGGCTTGTAGCCGTTTAAGAACTCATCCAGGAAATCCTTGCGATCTTCCGGTTTCCATTGAGCCACAGTGACAGAGAGTAACGCCTCAAGGGCATCTATCGAAACTAGGCCTCGAACCTCGTGCGCATTGAGGGAACGAGTATAAAGTCGGACGTCCTGAACCGAGCCACCCGTGAAAAAGTCGGAACTGGTTCGTCGAGCGACGGTAAAGGGAGCGTCAGTTCGGAGAGTACCAGTGACTTTATTCGGGCCCGTCTCCAACTCAGTTCCAGTGCCATTGACGTACACTCGTACACCTTCAGAGAGACCCGAGCCATCGCAGGTCACCACGACATGCTGCCAGTCGCCTTTCTTAGCAATACTCTTACGGGTGCGAACTTTGAGAGCATTATCCGGCCATTGATTGACCAAATGGGTACCGAAGGTGCCTTGTTCGTACCAGAGATCCCATCCGCGAAAATTCTTACTGCCATCCATACGAGCCAGAATGGAACCGGACGGTGGCGCATTGGTGGGAACAAAAACCCAAGCACCAAAGGAGAAAGGTTTTCCCAATTCGAAATCACCCGCGTCTTTCAATTCCACAGAGCCACCCTCTGTAAACCGGGCCGAGATACCGGAATGCCCGCCCTCGACCCAGTTCACTTTCCCAGAGGTTGATACAGTCCGTATTTTACCATTAACGCGAGCGGTTACTTCCGAACCTTGCGCGGTGTTCAGTGGGATCTGTGTTTGCAAATCGAGTTGGAGATTTTTTGATACGTCCGAAGTTTTTAATCCACTGACCCAAGTCAAAAACAAGCTGTCGGCATTCGTACGCGCTTGGGTTAAGGCTCTTTTTGCCAAGTCAATCAGCGGCGGCAAAGTGTCCCAACGAGCACGCAATACCGGATCCTTCACCACCACTAAACTTGGGGTGGAATCCTTAACATTACCGTCAAAGGCGGGTTGACGGGTATTTCTAAAAAATGCCGCCATTGAATAGAAATCGCGCTGAGGAATAGGATCAAATTTATGATCATGGCAGGCACAGCAATTGGCGGTGAGCCCCAGCCAAACCCAAGAGGTTGTCGAGACGCGATCGTTGGCGTAGTTCGCTAGATTTTCTTCCTCGATTGTTCCACCTTCATTAGTGGTCATATTGCAGCGATGAAATCCAGTAGCGATACGTTGCTCCTCGGTGGCTTCCGGCAGCAGATCACCGGCAATCTGTTCGAGGGTGAAACGATCGAAAGACTGATTCCGATTAAAGGCTCCAATCACCCAATCCCGATAAGGCCACATCTCCCGATAGTTATCAAAGTGCAAGCCGTGCGTATCGGCATAACGGGCTGCGTCTAACCAGTAACGAGCTCGGTGCTCGCCCCATTCAGGGGAATCCAATAACCGATCGACAAACCGTGCATAGGCATCGACTCGATTATCCGCGAGAAATGAATCTACCCACTCAACTTCTGGGGGAAGTCCGGTCAGGTCGAGGGCAACACGCCGTGCTAAGTTCCGACGGTCTGCCTCGGGAGCCGGTTCCAGTCCACGGGACTCCAAGCCGGCCAAGATAAAGGTGTCTAAGGGAGTTTGGGCCCAATTCGTTTGTTTGACTCTTGGGAAGGTTCCCTTCTCAGGCTTGAGAAAAGACCAATGTGGCTGCCACGAAGCTCCTTGTTCGATCCACTTCCGAATGACCTCTTTTTGGGCCAGCTTAAGGTCTTTGTGAGACTCGGGCGGCGGCATGACTTCCTCTGGATCGGAACTAACTAATCGCTGCCAGAGTGGGCTTTTGCTTGGCTGCCTTGCAATAATCGCCGCACCTCGCTTCGGGGAGGGACCAAATAAACCCTCCGATGTGTCTAACCTGAGCCCAGCCTTTCGCGTGCCGGGATCTGGGCCATGACATTGAAAACAAGCTTCGGAGAGGATAGGCCTGACATCCCGATTGAACCGGAGGAGGTCGTCACCGCAGACCGCGATAGGCAGATCGGCAAGCATCCCGCAAAGGAGGGGAAAAATCAGGGCAGAAAATAGGGAACGCGTTTCGTTCATAGTGAGCAGCCAAATAAGATCTCAAGTTTATAACAATCGAGGAATCAGCAACAGGTTGGATTCGATTGAAATCCAGTAACTACTCAGGAAGCTTCCAGCCATAGATTGCCAATGGGTTACATGAATTACAGCATCAGTCTGCAACCTCATCCTCTAACCGAAGAGTCAACTTACAGGCACGACAGATTCTGCACTGAAGGAATTGAGATCGGAGACCAAGACCGTTCGGCGCAAGAGTCGCTTCAATTCGATCGCGTCGGTGAGGGACTGAACCTGTTCACGAACTAGGTCAGAGACCTCTCCAAATCGAGTTTCTAGAACATCTAAGACATCTTCTTGAGCCTTTTTACGGTTTCCTTTCTCAAAGCCTTGTTCAATGCCTTGTTCAAGGACGGCGAGTTCGAAACTGCTGATGGGAATCATGGTATTTGTTTTTTGTTGAGCTTGGAGTTCGGTGTTGGGTCTTCTTGTCAGATCTTCAGGTAAGGTCATCAACCAGTCAATTAAGCAGAGGATTTTGCTGACTTTTTCGACAGGTATTCCGCGTTGAAAAAGGTCTCGGATCATTTCGCTTTTGAGCTGATAACGCTCAAGGAGATTGTTCATGGTCTTTTGTGCCGCTAGGTGGGCGTCAATCACCCAGGCCACAGGGTTCCCCTTGTTGCGAGCGACGGTGAGACGACGTCCTAGCTTGGAAAGTTTTACTGTGGCAAATTCAAAGGTGCTTTTGTTTTTGTTGCGGCGGACTTCTTTGTACTTGGAAGGTTGCCAGTCGGGATCGGTGTCGCCGTAGACGACGAGACTGAAGACGTTTTCCTCGTAACACACACGAATACGATAGTTGTAAAGGTAGATGCGGTTTTCAAAGTTAACTTCCCTTTGGTTCTGAATTTCGAGGTGAATCAAGAAGCGGCTTTGGCTCTGATCTTTGAAGGCTACTTTGATCAATTTATCGACATGCTGAAGGCCTTGATCGGCGTTGTGAGTGATTTTTTGGAGTTCTGTATCGAGCCACTCAATGGGTTGCGCCCAATCGATCGTTTTGCCAATCGAGGGAAAGCAGAGGTCCATGAAAGGTTCAAAGAATTCTTCCAAAGCGGATTTCCAAGCGCCGTCGAATTGAATGGGATGCATATCTCAGGATTAGGTTTTCCGGAGAATGCCAGAATTCGTGATAGATCACCCATGGGCGAGTGGCGCCCACCCCCTCTTTGGGTAAGGAAGGGGAATAAAATTTGATGAAATTTCACGCCAAGGCTGCATGAGACTATGAGATTGAGTGAATGAGAATGGGGATCACTCTCCGAGGCTTTGAGTTCTCGCCTTTGAATGATCCTGCCGCTTGCGATGCACCCAACATATCCGATCCGTTCTCCATTGAGTCCAGAAGAACACGTAAGGAGCAGAGTCCGTGCATTCACGAGTTGACGGTAAGGATCAGTTCCAGAGGAGGTGATCATCCTTGTTTTTGACCAAGACGCAGAGTTGAAGGAGATGGGTAAGGCCGGGGCGGGTCCAGAACTGACCACAGCCCCGGAGACGGCGCTGAAACTGTTTATCCAAGGACTCCACCGCCCCGCTGCCCATCGGGTCTCCAGCCTTCTTCATTCTGCGGAAGTGGAGGTGGTCCTCATGATCTTTAAAGTAGCTGACTTCGCGAGTGATGGCTGCTTGATCCTGGGTGCTTCTCGAAGTGGGTGTGGCTGGGTTCAGCAGTTCCTCCAGTTTCTTGATCACGCGGGCTTCGTGGCCGTGTCGGAGTTGGTGCAGCGTTGCTTTCAACCAAGCCTTGGCGGCTTCGGTTCCAACTCCGTGCAACGCCTCGGCGACCACCTGAAGGTGCTCTTGGTCGTGATGAAAATCTAGGGTCTTCACCGCGCTCTGGAAGCGGTCCTGGGCCAAGGACCAGAGCCAGACCGCGTCGTCCATCACTAAGTAGACCACTTCAGCACTACCCATCCCGCGACGCCGGGACTCGGCCAGCACGGCTGCGCCGAAGTCCAGAGGTGAGGTTTCCGGCGTCGTCGCCACCGCGTACTTCTCCAGCAGCAGACCGCGGCCCTTGGCATTCTCCACCCGTTGCTCCAAGCGGTAGATGACGGCCGACTTGATCTCTCGC
>SIAZ01000155.1 GCA_009695405.1 Pedosphaera sp.
TCCTCAATCCATCTCCGTAACCACTCCACTTCCTCAGATCCCATCCGTCGCCCTTGCAATACTAGTTCTTTAAGCACGCCCTGCTTTATGAGCTCTTTGCCACCGGTAGTCCAGCTCATTCACCGACAACTTGTGAATGCACCGGTATCTGATGCCCACTGCCGGACAAATCCGACTTCTCAATCAACAATACGGTGCCTGCGATTGGCGCGAACTTCGCCTCAAAATCGGTATCGTTAGTTCCTCGGTACGCCAAATGATGAACGAGACCGAACCCGCACTTGATTCAGTGGTCAGCGGTCGCTATTCCATCATCGATTACTGGGGGAAACCCAAGCGCTCCGACGCGCTGAAGGCCCGCGATCTCTTGGAACAGGTCGATGCTGCACACCTCGCTCAACGCCCTTGGGCTGTCCTATCACAGGGCGAACGTCAACGAATCCTGATCGCTCGCGCCTTCATAGCAGACCCTCGCTTATTGATTCTCGACGAACCCTGCGCCGGTTTAGATCCCGTGGCGCGGGAACATTTCCTGGGATTCCTAGATCGCCTTGCCGCTCGACCTAACGCCCCCACCCTTGTCCTCGTAACTCATCACGTCGAAGAAATTACCCCTGTCTTTAGCCACGCTCTACTTCTGCGTGCCGGACGAATCGAGGCGAGTGGACCGCTCCGCGTCTCGCTCACTTCCGGGACGCTGAGCCGAATGTTTGGTGGTCCGGTCCGGTTGAGCCGTTCTCAAGGGCATTTTCGACTTCAAATTCCCAGTTCCACTGACCGGATTCTTTGACGTTCCTTTTCCAAGCACAACCTTCTCCGGCACTGTTACCGCCCCGACCTTGACGGAAGTTCCGCTGCCGGGTTTCGGAGTGCGACGCAGAAAGCGGGATCGAACCTCCTCCGGTACGGATGCCGGATCAAATCCGTGCCGTCGGCAAAACTCATCCACTGGTGCCACAATGACCGTGGGTTTCTTCAGAAATGGATCGGGGTATTCTAGACGAATCGCCCTTAACGCAAGACCATACATATCCTTGCGACCATACAAAATATCTCCCGTAACTGGGCAACCTGAATGGGCCAAATGAATACGAATTTGATGCGTTCGACCGGTCACCGGCCGTGCCAATATCAAAGCTCTGTGCTCCCGCGCTTGGATCACTTCAAAGGAAGTCTCGGCTTCCTTGCCATCCACAGAATCTACGCGGTGACGCCCATGCTCTAGGGGATCGGATCCTAAGGGTTCTCGGCAAATCCAATTTTTAAGTTTAGGAACAGAATCAGTGACCGCTAAGTAGACCTTCTTTACGGACCGTTCGGAAAACACCCGAGAATAGGCGGCCATTCCACCCTGACTTTTAGAAAAAAGAAGAACCCCCGTTGTCGGAGCATCCAAACGATGAACGAATCGTAGAAATTTAAGATTTCGAGAAGCGGTCCACCATTCTGCTGACTCGATGTCATCGACCAAGGCACGGTGTAAATTACGTTCATGATGCTCGGCATCGTCAGGCCCAAGCATCCAACCCGCTGGCTTATCAATTGCTAGAACTCCGCGGTCCTCATACAGAATTGAGACAGGAGTGCCGTCTGGGAGTTCGAATCGATCTGGTTTTGCCACACCCAATGAAAGCACAAAGATCGGCCCAACTCACGCCCTTCCTGATCACGGCATTAAAATTTATTCCAGAGTTTTGAAAATTAGTTATACTATTGATAGATGCAAATTCAGTCCTTCAAAGTATTCTGCGATCTTGCTGAGACAGAGTCTTTTACAAAAGCCGCCCAGATTAACGCCATTACCCAAAGTGCGGTGAGTCAGCAAATCACCTCAATGGAGCGGCAACTTAAGGCTCTGCTGATAGAACGCAGCAAAAAGAAATTCCGACTTACTCGCGAGGGTGAACTTCTTTACGAACATGGAAAACAGATTATCCAATCTTTCGAAGCCCTCGTTAATCAATTTCAAGAAGTTCGCAATGTGATCTCCGGCACGATCCGAGTTGCAACCATCTACAGCATTGGGCTTCACGACCTTCAACCCTACGTCAAACGGTTCTTAAAAAAACATCCCACTGTAAAGGTTCACGTGGAATATCACCGAGCCAATCAGGTCTATGATGATGTCCTCGGCAATGTGGTCGACCTCGGACTGGTCGCCTATCCAGTCAAGGATTCAAAGCTAGAACTCGTCTCTCTGCGGGAAGAAAAGCTAGTGGTTATCTGCCATCCAGGTCACCCCTTCGCTAAGTCAAAAAACCTCAAAATTCAACAGCTTCAAGGGCAAAAGTTTATCGGCTTCGAACCGGATATTCCAACTCGGAAAGCGATCGATAAGGAATTCCGTGAACGTAGTATTGTCGTCCGTCATGTCATGGAATTTGACAATATCGAAACGGTAAAACGGGCTGTGGAAATCGAAGCCGGGATCAGCATCGTTCCTGCCGGTACAGTCGCCCAAGAAGTGTCGAAAAACACCCTCGTCGCTCTCGAATTTTCCGATGTCGTGCTCACTCGTCCCGTCGGACTCATTCACAAGAAAAATAAAGTTCTCTCCCCAGCAATGAAACAGTTCATTGGCTCACTTCACGAATTCCACCCCTGAATCTATCTTGCCCCGTTACAGCACTGTACCCGATTGCTCTTCACCAGAATTTCGGGGGCACGGATAGCGAATTGGACCTATAACTCTCTCTTCTCGTTTAACTCAGGCTTTGGAGGGTTTCTCCAAACCTTAGATCTAGCCATTGAACTAAACTTAAACCGCCACCACGGCAGTCAAGGTCAGCTTCAATCAGACGGAAATCGTCTTCTTACCGATTGGATGTATTTCCGATTCTAAGAAGCACTTACTCTCACTGAACTCAGGCCAAAAGAGTGGATCGATGCACCCAGTGCTCGACGTGGAATTCAGGTGTCCTCAAGACTTCAGCAATCCACACCCACTCCCTCTCAAACGAGGGAAAGAGAATATCGCCTTCGGCAGTCCGATGGATCCGACTCAAAAAAAGATCGGTGCACTCGGGAAGAAGTTGGGCATAAACATCCGCGCCTCCACACAACCAAACCCTCCGTGACTCCCTCCGCACCGCCGCACGAAGATGTTGCACCTCTGCAAATCCACGGACTCCATCAACAGGATTCAAGGTCCGACTGAGTACCCATGTTTCCCGACCGGGGAGAGGGCGGCCAATTGATTCAAAGGTCTTTCGCCCTTGAACCAAAACCCCACCCAGAGTCATTTCTTTGAACCATCGAAAATCCGCAGGGACATGCCACGGTATCGCTCCCCCATTTCCAATAATTCCATTCTCGGAAACCGCAGCGATTGCACGTAACCGAGCCATGTCAGCGAAGCATCATAGAACCCGCCTCAAGGGGTTGGTTCCAAGGGGGCTTCGGGCAGAGTATCTAAACCCGAAAACGGGTTTTGGCCGAACACGGGCTCTCCAGACGCCTCAGTTGAAACACGAATAGGCGGCTTCGAATTACCCTTTTTAGGCTTCTCAGAAGTCTCCGGTTGAGGCGGTTCTTGATCATCAATCGGCGGTGCTGACTCTTCGTTAGGATCCTTAGCCCGCTGGTTCTTGGGCAACGGACTGATCATTACATTGATCGCTCGACCGATTAACTTCGGTGGGAAATCAGCGGCACCCCAAGGAAGCAGCTTATCTAAAAACTTAACCATCACTTCTTTGCCGATCTCGGTGTGTGCCATCTCACGTCCACGAAAACGTAGGGTTGCCTTGACCTTCATATCCTCGCAAAGAAATCCCACCGCGTGTTGGAACTTAATTCCCAAATCATGCGGATCGATACGGGGCGACAGCTGAACTTCTTTGACGATATTCAGGTGTTGATGTTTTTTACTGTCGCGCTCTTTTTTGGACAATTCGTACTTGAACTTGCCATAGTCGATAATTCGGCAAACAGGCGGGACGGCGTTCGGTGCCACCTCCACCAAATCCACCCCTGCTTGGCGCGCCAAATTGATGGCTATAGCTAAGTCAACGACCCCTACTTGGCTGCCATCTACCCCGATAACACGGACATCCCGTGCACGGATTTTACCATTGATACGATGTAGGGGTTGCCCCTGTTGGTGGCGAGTAAACGGGCGATTCAAAGGATCGCCTCCGGATGAGTGTAGATCATGCGTTCAAACAAACTGTCCAACTGTGCTCTTTAGGCTGACTGGCTATAGAAAAACTGAAGCCTCTGGGCAAGCTGAAACTATCAAATCCCCGTCGGAGACATAACATTATCAAGTGCCACCTTAAATTTTCAGAGCAGTTCAGATTCAAATTTTTGATTTCCATCAATGGATAAGTGCCGCACTAAGTGGCCTATACACCCTACTTTGCAAGGATCTTGGACCCCTCCCTGTCGGGTGACCTGAATCGGCATAAGATCCTCCACTGCACCAAAGGGAACATGTCACTCAATTTAGAAATTTTAACTTCTTTATGTACTCTGGTAATCGGATTGCACAGAAGACCGCAATTGTGATCGCAACACAACTCTGCACCCAACGCCCGTAGAGCAACCAACCACCGGCAAAGATCAATGCCCAAATACCGATAGACGACAAAATCGTGCAAATCACCCCCGGTAAGATATCGGATCGCCTTGACCCACTTACGTCCTTCATCTGAATCCGTTGATGCTCTCCATGTTCCACAACAACCTGCCAACCCAGTCCGCCCGGTTGCACCCGTCGATAGAAGTCACTCAATCGCGTCTCAGAGGTTGGCGCAGTCATCAAAGCCGTGACGATTGAAAAACCAGTTGTCACTCCCACACCGATCAACATCTGCATCCAATCCGGCAATAAACTGGGGCTGCCAAAATGCCAAAATAACGCCATACCAAAAGAAGAAATCATCGCAACAATCTCCGCTATTGCGTTGATCCGCCACCAGAACCAACGAAGGATCAAAACCAAACCGGTGCCCGCACCGATTTGCATCATCAATTTGAAATTCGACAGAGCATCCTGCATCTGCAGGGCCAGCAGACACGCCGCAAACATCAAAACGAGGGTCGCCAATCGACCCAATCATACCTGCTCAGCATCGGTTGCTTTCGGACGAAAAAAACGAAGGTAGATATCATTCACTATGATCGAAGAACCGTAGTTCATCTGGGTAGACATCGTGCTCATGTAGGCCGCAGCTAATGAAGCAACCATCAACCCCATCAGGCCAGAAGGAAGAAAGGTCATCATCGCCGGATAGGCTAAATCATCCTGAATAATCTTGGGATCGAGATGAGGAAATTTATCCCGCAATGACGCCAAATCAGGAAAGACCACTAGTGAAGCCAAAGCCACCAGAATCCACGGCCATGGCCTCAAAGCATAATGCATCACATTAAAGAATAGACACGCACCTAGGGCATGCTTTTCGTTCTTCGCCGCCAAGAGACGTTGCACCACATAACCGCCCCCTCTTGGTTCTGCTCCCGGATAATAACTGCTCCACCACGTCACCAACAACGGAATCGCAAACACCGCCATCACCAGATCCGGATCTGCAGTGGAAAAATTAGGAACAATATCCATTTTAGCCACCACACGCGGATCTGCCAGTAGCTTCGTCAATCCACCTACTTGCGGAAGTTGAGTCACAAAAACTGCAGCCCAAATAGCACCAATCATGACGATCACAAATTGAACCAAATCAGTCAAAAGCACACTCGTTAACCCCCCAGCCATACTGTAGGCCACCGTAACAATAGAGGCGATAGCGATGGTTTTAACTGGGTCGAGACCAAACATCACTCCCCCGATTTTAATGGCAGCCAAGGTCACATTAGCCATTACCAGCACATTAAAAAAGACCCCTAGATAAACCGCCCTAAATTCGCGCAAAAAAGCGGCTGGTTTTCCAGAATATCGCAACTCGTAAAATTCAATATCGGTCCGCATTCCGCTTCGACGCCATAGCTTTGCAAAAAGAAAGACGGTACTCGCGCCGGTCAAAAGGAGGGCCCACCAAATCCAGTTCCCAAACACCCCGTGACGCCGCACAATGCCCGCCACTAAATTTGGGGTGTCGGTGGCAAAGGTGGTCGCTACCATCGAAGTTCCTAGCAACCACCAAGGCATGGTACGGCCACTCAGAAAATAGCTCTCGTAACTCGTCCCTGCAGAACGCCCTGCGAAGAATCCAATCCCAATATAGAGCGCAAACGCGCCAAAAATGATGGTCCAATCTAAAATTTCTAGATGCATTAAAACCAAACACTGCCGCAAATTCGGTTTTCTGCCAATAACTCCAAATTACACCTAAACCTTTCGACGACGCACTTCTCTCGACCATACTTGGTCTCCCTTTCTCTAAACGCTACTCTCTATCTATGTCGCTACGGCGTATACTCATCGCCGACCATGTGAGCAAAGTCCTTGGCGGGGCCGAAATCAATCTGGTCGAACTCCTCAATCATCCCAACGTATCAACAACTTGGGATGTCACCGTCGCCTGCGCACCCAAGAGTCCCCTCGATCGCGCTCTGGCGGATTCTGGTATCCGCCGGGTTCCTTACGGCTTTGCTCCTGCACTAAATGAACTAAGGATTGTTGGACGTAGATGGGCTCCTTTAGCCAAGATTCGAGGGTTTCTTGAATTAAGGAATGCCACTCGGCGCTTAGATCAATTGCTTCACCAAGTGCGTCCTGATGCAGTCCTGACTCCGACCAACAAAGACCACTTCGCCGCAGGAGCTGCGGCGCGTCCTCTCAAGATTCCTTCGATCTGGTGGGTGAACGATCTCCTTATCCCTGAATTTTTTAGTTGGCCCATCCGACGACTCTTCTCTTACAAGGCACGAAAACTTGCCACGCACCTGCTGCCGGTCTCGGCCGCTGGCGCTAAGGCTCTCGTCGCTGAGGGTATTCCCCGAGCCCGTATCACTACTGTGCTCAATGGGATTCTTCTCGACCGTTATGCCCGCAGCAAATCCAGCGATCTGCGGCAAAACCTTCAAATCCCAGCGGATCACCCGCTTTTCGGAGTCATCGGTCGCATTACCCCTTGGAAGGGCCAAGATCTCTTTGTACGCATTGCACAGGCTTGGTGCGACTCCAAACAAAAGGGACACTTTGTCATCATCGGAAAAGCGTTTAACGAGGATGCCCCTTTTGAAAATGCTCTGCGCCAACAAATTACCGAGGCAGGACTCTCCAAGCGTGTTCATTTTACCTCATTCCAATCCAATAGTGTCAACGCCCTTTCAGGCTTAGATGCTCTCCTCCATACTTCCACCCGGCCTGAACCCTTTGGACGTGTCATCATCGAAGCTATGGCAACTGAAACCCCTGTTATCGCGGCACGCGCTGGGGGTGTCCCGAGCATCATTACTACGGATCACGACGGTCTTCTCGCCACTCCCGGTGACGTTAATGACTATCTTCGACTCCTGAGGCTCTTAAATGATAATCCTCTCCGCGCCGCGAGCCTGCGGAGTGCGGCACTGGAAACCGTTAGAGCCCGCTTTAGTATAGACCGTGTTTTTAGTGACTTTGAGTCTATCCTCGCTCAGTTGCCACGGAGGGTAAAAGTAACCAAGGCTGAGCGACTCATTTAAACGACTGTCCCTCAATGAATCCATTGTCGAAGACGCCGCCCTCGAATGCTTCGAGGAATTGGGCTATGCGGTCGGGTACGGGCCGCATCTCGCGCCCAGTGAAATCGGCGGCGGAACGGGATTCGTTTGGCGAGTGGGGTGCAATTGGGGCGCTTGCGCGAGGCCGTCCGGCGACCGAACCCGTCCATGTCGTTCTGCGCTCCTCGCCACCCCAGATGGCACGCTGCTGAACGGGGAGTTGAGCATGGCGGAGATAGTCGCATGAATAGCAACATCACCATGAGCAGCACGATGACGAGTGCGATGGCGACGATAATCGCCACCCGTGTTGATATTTCCGGAATGGCGCGGTTTCAAATCGCGCCACTAATATAGCACATCGTTCTGTTGTAAGTTCATTAAAACACCATTTGTGGCGCTTAAATCAATATAATTAACGCGTCATATATGGCATTTTATTTTGATTTTATGGGATAATACGTCATTTTAGGCGCGTATGAGGATCGACTCAAAGATGACGGATGAAGCCCTCTTGAGATTAGTCGGGGAACGGCTGTCCGGTCTCCGGTTGGCGCGCAACCTCACGCAACGACAGTTGGTGGAACAGGCGGGACTTGGCCTGCGGACGGTGCAGCGGTTGGAGTTGGGTGCGGCGGCGACGCATTTGTCGGGATTTATCCGCGTGTGCCGGGCGCTCGAGCTGGTGGAGAATCTCGAAACATTTATCCCGGAGCCAATAGAAAGCCCGATGACGCAATTAAAGCAGGCGGGCCGGAAACGCCAGCGGGCGACAGGCAAAAAATCCGCGCCGGGCGGGTCGAAAAAATGGACTTGGGGTGAGTCGGCATGATCGCAAAGGTCCAGCTCTGGGGACGCACAATCGGTGCAGCATCGCTCAACGAAGGGCGCGACGTGGCGGCGTTTCAATATGACGCGGAGTTTGCGCGCAGCGGAATCGAGCTGTCATCGCTGACAATGCCGCTGAGCGAGCGGGTGTATGAATTTCCCGTGCTGCCGCGGAATACATTTCATGGGCTACCGGGATTGCTGGCCGATTGTAAGCGTACGCCCAACCTCATGGTTCCCTAGTTGCCGAAAGTAGGATATTCCGCGATCGAAGGCGGGGAAGAAAGGTCGACCGACCGGATTAGGCTTTCGCCGGTTTCCAGTTCCAAGGCAGGAGTTCGGCAACCGGTGCATTCACAAGTTGTCGGTGAATGAGCTGGACTACCGGTGGCAAAGAGCTCATAAAGCAGGGCGTGCTTAAAGAACTAGTATTGCAAGGGCGACGGATGGGATCTGAGGAAGTGGAGTGGTTACGGAGATGGATTGAGGAG
>SIAZ01000156.1 GCA_009695405.1 Pedosphaera sp.
GGGGCCCCGATGGGCAGCGGGGCGGTGGAGTCCTTGGGCAAACAGTTTCAGCGCCGTCTCCGGGGCTGTGGTCAGTTCTGGAGCCGCCCCGGCCTTACCCATCTCCTTCAACTCTGCGTCTTGGTCAAAAACAAGGACGATCACCTCCTATGGAACTGATTCTTACCGTCAACTTGTGAATGCACGGGTGGTCAAGAGGACCAGCGGGGCCATCCGAAAGGGTACGCCGGCATCAGGTTGGTTGATTTCGTCTAATAAAAGGGGAGTGCCACGTGCGGCGCTGCCACCCCAATCTTTGTAAAGCCAGACAACGAAGATTCCGGCAAGATGTAGTAAATAAAGAAACCAAGGCGACTGATGTCGCAAGTTGGTCACTCGATCTAAAGTAAAGAGAAAGACCGCACTGGCCGAACCGGATAAGATTGCCACCAGCGTCACCAGCAACAGTGTGAGGCACCCATGGCGAAGGGCATCCATAGCCTTGTGAGGAGTGAGTGAATCCTTCATCCCTGAGCAGGATGAACACACTTTTTCACAGTGGCGAGAGATTGAGTTGGAGCAACCTTCGATTGGACTAGGTTCGCAGCAGCTTTTTGACTACTTCACCATGGACATCGGTGAGACGAAAATCACGACCTTGGAAGCGGTAGGTGAGTTTCTCATGATCGAATCCCAGCAAATGGAGCATGGTAGCATGAAAGTCGTGAACATGGACTTTGTCGGTGATGGCATTGAAGCCGAAGGGATCGGATTCGCCGACGGTAATACCTGGTTGGATACCGCCGCCGGCAAACCACATCGAAAAACAGTTAGGA
This sequence comes from Pedosphaera sp., assembly GCA_009695405.1. Classification (GTDB taxonomy): domain Bacteria; phylum Verrucomicrobiota; class Verrucomicrobiia; order Limisphaerales; family UBA9464; genus SXXZ01. The sequence goes on from SIAZ01000156.1 coordinate 816, forward strand.
TGATGATCTCGGCCATCATTACCCCCTTGCACCATCGGGGTGCGGCCGAATTCACCACCCCAGATAACCAAGGTGTCGTCGAGTAACCCGCGTGCCTTGAGATCCCGAATAAGAGCGGCGTTCGCCTGATCGGTAGCGGCGCAATTGTTTTTGAGTCCGCGAGTCAGGTCTCCGTGCTGATCCCAAGCCTCGTGAAAAATCTGCACGAACCGAACGCCACGTTCCACCATACGACGCGCTAGAAGACAGGCCGAGGCATAGGTGGTTTTGCCTGGAGTGGCACCATACATGTCCAGCATATGTTGCGGTTCCTTGGAAATATCCATCAAATCAGGCGCACTTGCCTGCATCCGATAAGCCATCTCAAAGGCATTGATGCGGGTGGCAATTTCGGGATCCCCTACTCGACCCAGCCTCTCTTGATTTAGTTCACGGATAGCATCGAGTGTGTCGCGCTGCAGCGGGCGATCGACGCCCTTGGGATTGGATAAATAAAGAACGGGATCGCCCCCAGTGCGAAAAAGGACTCCATTGTGGCTTCCCGGAAGAAAACCAGCTCCCCAGTTAGACGCTCCACCGCTGCTTCCCTTCCCACCGGTTGAAAAAACCACGTACGCAGGTAGGTCACTACTTTCCGAGCCTAATCCATAGGTCGTCCAAGCACCAAAACTAGGGCGACCAAATTGCTGCGAGCCGGTGTTCATCAAGATCTGTGCTGGAGCATGATTGAAGGCGTCAGTGTGCATCGATTTAACGATGGCAATATCGTCAGCAACCGAGGCTAAATGTGGCATAATCTCGGAAATTTCAGCTCTGGATTGGCCGTGTCGCTCAAACTTAAACTTAGGTCCGAGTAAAGTGGCGTTGGGGTTGATGAAGGCAGCACGGTAGCCTTTGAGTAATTCATCGGGTGGTAGCTTGCCGTCCCATTTTACCAGTTCGGGCTTATTATCAAAGAGCTCCAAGTGACTTGGCGCACCGGCTTGAAACAAATAGATCACCCGCTTGGCCCTTGCTCGAAAAGGTGGCTTTTTAGCGGCCATCGGATGACTCCCTAAGGGTGCTGCACTCGCCTTGTCCCCCATCAGGGAATGAAGGGCGGCCAAGCCAAGTCCTATCCCGCATTCCTTGAAGAACCAACGGCGGCTTTGAAAGGCGCGCGCTTCCTGAAAAGCCTGTTGTAAAGGGTTTGTTTGACTCATGGCGGGGATCATTCCTTGGTGAAGGTTTCGTCGAGATTCAAGAGAGCCCGCGAAACCGAAGTGTAAGCGGCCAAAGTGACCGGGGTAATTCCTTTCGGTAAATCAACAGGGGTCTCTGTCTTTCCAGTAGCCAGTTCCGCAGCACTCACCCAGCCCTCGGCCAACCGGGTCCGTTGACGCCCCAACAGATTGAGGAGAACACGCTTTTCATGGGCATTAGGGCTGCGGCTTAGCACACGTCTAAAAGCATAGCTAATTCTTTGCTCGTCGGTTTTTCCGCCCTCTATGACTGTGGCGCGGGCTAGAGCCTGTGCCGCTTCAACAAACTGCGGTTCATTTAATGAAGTCAATGCTTGAAGAGGGCTGTTGGATCGAAGGCGTCGTACGCAAGAGGAATCTCCATTTGGGGCGTCAAAGTTTTGCAGCACCGGGTAAGGAATACTGCGGAAACGAAAGGTATAGAGAGAGCGACGATACCGTTCTGGACCGCTTTCTTCCTTCCAAGTCTTGGGACCGTAACTTGCCGGCGGTTGAAAGAGAAAAGCGGGTGCGGGAGGATAAACGGCGCGTCCACCAAAGGCGGGATTCAAAAGCCCAGAAGCCGACAGCACGACATCTCGGACAATCTCCCCCTCGACGCGAAGGCGGGGAGAGCGAGCGAGAAGTCGATTGTGTGGGTCTCGCTCAAATGCAGCCGGGGTCATTCGACTCGACTGTCGATAAGCGACGGAGTTCAGTATGAGGCGATGGATGTGTTTCATCGACCATGATGCCACCCCAGGAGTGGAAGGTTGCATTAGTTCGACAGCTAACCAGTCGAGAAGTTTTGCATGGGAAGGTTTGGCGGATTGGACACCAAAGTCTTCAGAGGTTTCAACGAGGCCAATCCCGAAGTAGTGTTGCCAAAGTCGATTAACAGCCACACGCGCGGTTGTGGGAGAACGGGGATCGGTAAGCCAACGCGCCAATGACAAGCGGGAATCATCAGCATCAACAGGCAAAGGATGCAGAACGGCAGGAGTGCCAAAGGTGACTTCCTGTTCGGGTTTGAGCCAGTCCCCCCGCTTAAAGAGGCGAGTCGGAGCTCGTTTTTCACCCGGACCGTTGCCGGTACGACGAGCAAAAACAAGGGAGGGAGTCCCGTCTGGCCACTGTTTCCAGAGGGTTTCAATACGCGCATTGGCCTCCTTAAACTCAGGCTTTAAAGTGCGCCAATAGCTAAAAATTGCACCCATCTGCGGGGGTGTTCGATGGTCTCTTGGAATATTTTCGATAAAGTGACGGACCGTTGCGGGTAATGGGTCTGCCACCACATTAGTGCTGGTCGTGACCGAAAGGCGAAAGCGCCCCAGATTATGGGTCTGTAAATCGTCAGAGTTCCAACCGCCATGATTTTGACTCAGCGCAAATTTTAACCGCATTCCGGCGGGGAAAGCGACCGGTTTATCTGGGACAAAAACGGCTTTTCGCGCCTGATTGCGGCGCCCAGGACCCGCGTCAATTCCCCAAGCTGTGGTCTCATTTCCATCAATCGCATGGGCTACGGGGCCATAGGTCCGCTTTTTAGCTGACTTATCGTCAAACTCCGATTCAAGCGGCTTTTCCGCATTCTCAAAATCCGCTGTCGCCCGTAGGAAGTTCACCGTGATTCGATTGGTGGGCAGGGCTAAATCTTCAGCGACGACTTTAAATTCGGTGAGGGCCGCCATTCCCAACACAGACCGTCCGGGGCCTCCTGCCGGCAAGTTGGGATCGGTCAGTTGCTCCAGCCTAAAAGCTCCAATCGAAGGCAGCAGATTGGTGCCTTCAAAGTGGGCGGTCCATTGTGTTGGAGCATAACTGGCTGCACGAATAGAACCGTCCTCATAATAGTAGAATCTCTCCCCATTCTCACCGTGATAAATTGGCAACACCACGGTCCATTTCGGTTGGTTCCCTCGCATAGAGTCTTCCCAAGCGGCCATCGATTTCTCCCAATCAGGAGTCGTATGACGTAAGCCCTCTTCTATTTCGTGCATTTGACGCGACAATGTATCGCGCAGTTGCTGTTCACGAGGTGTGTAAGCGGTCATGGAAGACTCGTGATCGTTATTGAGAAAGGCAAAAAGACGGTAGTATTCCTCCTGTGAAATGGGGTCAAACTTATGGTTATGGCATTGGGCGCATTGGATTGTAACTCCCAAGACTGCCTTCCCGATACAGTCCATCCGGTCGATGAGACCTTCCGTCCTAAATTGTTCCGGATCCGCTCCGCCTTCTTCGTTCAGCATAGAGTTTCGCAAGAAACCAGTGGCGATCCGTTGCGAATCGGTGGCTGTCGGGAGTTGATCGCCAGCGATTTGTTCTATGATGAATTGGTCATAAGGGAGATCGTTGTTCAAGGCGTTCACAATCCAATCGCGATACGCCCATACAAACCGTGGTTTGTCTTTTTCGAAGCCGTCGGAGTCTGCGTAGCGGGCAGCATCGAGCCAATGTCGTCCCCAGCGTTCGCCAAAGTGAGGCGAAGCCAAAAGTTCATTCACCGTCCGTAACCAAGCCGATGGCGAACGATCGCCAACAAAACGATCTGCTTCCTTAGCGGTTGGGGGCAACCCGGTGAGATCAAAATGGATCCGCCGTAGTAGGGTGATACGGTCTGTTTCTGGGGAAGGTCTAAGTCCTTCTGATTCCAATTTCTCTAAAATAAAACGGTCGATAGGTGTGCTAGGCCAGCGGTTATCGTGAGTTGAAGGAAGCGAGGGTCGAATAGGAGCTTTCCATGCCCAATGTTCTAGGCTGGACTTCGCTGCTACGGCGTTGGTCGGACCTGCCGCTCTCCCTGTCCACAGGATTAAAAGGGGGCCCAACAGGGAAAGCCCTTTCAGGGCAACGGACAAGAAAGTGGAACGAACGTTCACGACAAAAAGAATGTACGTATAGGATGGATTAGAGTGTTGAAAAGTTCAAGGACCGTTGCTTTGGCGAAGGGTGTCCCCCCTTCCTAAGGCGCTTTTTAACTCTTCCTTTACAAGTTTTACCCCTAGCAAAATAAAGGCTTCACCTATTTAAAGTTAACTAAGGCCCGTATGCAGGCTCAGTTTAACTAAAATTAAATGAAATTCCCAATCGCATTTTTGACAGTCTTTGTAGCGACGACTCTCGCTGGAGATCCATGACTTGACTCATGGTTCACCACAAATTCAGGGAAGTATGCCCGAATTTATACGACCCCCGCCAATAAGGCTTCGGGCAATGCTGTGAGCACGTGGAGTAATGGGACACAAACCCAAGCTTTGCCTGCGTATGCTGGTGTTCAGGAACTTTCCTCTTCGCCTCTTTGGGTTTATATCCGCACCACTGGCCTCGGAAGTCATACCATGGGGCCTTGGGCAAACGGTAACTTCCCAAACCTGCCCGTGAATCGTAAAATTCTCTATCGGCTTCCGCGGGTTTCTAACGTTCCGGTTACGAAGGCTCTCACTGGACTCGGCGTCATTGGTTACTTGGTGGACGGCGTCGCCCTCTTTGATAGTCGGGATGCATTTGTCTGGAATCGAACAAGCGAGACCCCTAATGGAAACGGTTACTGGAACCGCGAAGCCTACGTGAATGAGGGACCTACTTTCGACCCAGCCATGGCACATCAAGAACCCACTGGCACCTACCATTATCATGCAAGTCCGGTAGCACTCCGCTACTTGTTGGGTGATCATATGACCTACAATTCAGCGACCCAAACTTACAAGGAGGCTTCAACACCGGTTGAACGTCATTCACCTCTTCTCGGATGGGTCAGTGACGGCTTCCCAATTTATGGTCCTTATGGTTATTCAATGACCAATGGATCCGGTGGTCTGAGTCGCATGCTTTCAGGGTACCAACTTCGCAACGGGCAACGCGGTTCTGACAATCTCACCGATCGCGCGACACTTCCCGTGTGGGCCCAGCGGATTTATGGGGTCAGTGCTGCCCAGCGAGGGCCCGCTGTGTCGACCGCTTATCCCTTAGGCCGTTATCTGGAGGACAATGCTTTCTTGGGTGATCTCACTAATGTGTTGACTGGCAAAGCCTACCTTCAAGGGGTCGATTTTGATCTAGATGTCTCGAATGGTCGGTGGTGTGTTACCCCAGAATATCCGGAAGGAACGTATGCTTATTTTGTAACCATTGCCGCTGATGGAACCCCTGTTTTCCCTTATAATATTGGACGCGCTTTCCACGGTTCCCCGACTGGAACCGCAGTCACTACTTTCTCGGAAGCGGTTAGCACTCACTTCGTGGGTGGGGCCACTTCTTCCCTCGTCTCATCTGTCATTCCTAGCACAGGCGCTCAAGTGACTTTACGTTGGACCGCGGTGGAAGGTGGAAGCTACCAAATCGAATCGTCGACGAACCTAGCGGTCTGGACAACAAATGCACCTGCGGTTGCGCTTACCGGTACCTTTGGCAGTAACAGTGTTGCGACGATTGCCGCTCCGCATTCGTTTTACCGTATTCGTCAAACCGAACTTGCCGCCTATGATTCGGCAGTAGGAACTGGGGATAACGGTAACGGGGGCGGTGGCCCTGGGCCGAAAGGAGGCGGAGGAATGGGACCTAGAGAGCCGCCCTTGGCTGCGGTCAGTCCGCAGTCCGCAGCCCTTGGTACCACCCTGACTGTTACCTTCACCTTGGGTGGTATGGCGCCTCCTCCGGAGATAATACCTTCTTCCGCGCTACTCGGTACACTGATCGGAACGTCCGTCCGTCGAGCAAGCCCAACAACAGTGACCGCTAACTTTAGCCTCCCCGCCAATGCTGCTGCTGGATCTGTTAAAGCGGCGGTGGTGTTCCCAGGCCCGCCAGGAATGGGGTCTGTGACTTTCTCTCTTTCGAACGGATTTACTTTCCGCTGACGTCTCTGGCTCTTTCGATTCTCGATCAAATGGGATCACTGTTAATATTGTTCAGCAGACGCATCGGGTTCATCGTCAGTTTTTTTTGGCGACACCCGATGCGTGGGCAATGACACTTCAAATTCGGCATTTGTTTGGAGAACGACCCCTTCGGTTGGGGGAATTGGAAACTGTCATCGCTGGAAGTCCAATGATGTCAGTGACCCGGTTCGATTATTTAGTGTCGGACTTCCGTTGGGTTAAACTCGATGGCTCAGAATCCCCTTTGTCCCAGCAAGTAGCTTATATCAGCGTTGGTTCTGACCGGACGTCTTTAACACTTCCACCGGCGCCTTTGGGAACGAGTGCTGCGTTACGTTTTCGAGTCGGACTTCTATCGCATCTGAACCACGCAAATCCAACCCAATTTGCTGCCCTTGATCCACTGAACCCCTCTGTAAATGGATTGCACTGGGGTTGGCAGGGTGGCTACGTGTTTATGGCCTTGGAAGGCAATTGGCGGCAGAGTGAGGGTCCCCTCGATGGGTATTCCTTTCACTTGGCTACCGATGCTCTGGTGATGCCGGTCGAAATACCGATTAGGGAGGGAGTTGACGTGTCCTCAGTGATTCCACTTGTGCTGGATGTAGCGCGAATTTTTGGTGCGGTTAAAAAGCTGCAACTAGACATAGGACACCTCAACCCATTCCCGAACCCATGATGCTTTTGCTAGTCTTCTTGCGGCTAATGTGGTTCGCGCCTTTCGATGGGATCACTCTCCTGCGCCGCCCGTTGCGGTTGCTATGGTGCCCGCGCTGAAGATTGAAATTGGCCCCAACGCGACCTCTTATCCATTTACATTCTCTCGCCTCTTTCCTATCCCTGCATTACCTTGAGATAATCCATTAACCGAGGAAGGGGTTCGATTAGGAGATCGCTTGTTTGGAGAGAATTTGTTCTCCATCAATGGGAGCCAATCTTGCGCCTCCTGCCATCAGGCCTCCTCGGCTTTTGTCGACGCTGGACGTCGGACCAGCCTAGGGGCGGAGGGAATCGCAGGAACACGTAATACCCAGTCTCTGGAGAATCTTGCTTGGCAGACCACATTTTTCTGGGACGGCCGAGCCGCGTCGCTTCGGGAGCAGGTTCTTCAACCCATTGGCAACCTCATTGAAATGCATGAGTCTTTAACAAATGTCGTTTCAAAATTGGAGCGCGCCGGTTACGGCCCCGCTTTCGCGGCCGCTTTCGGAACTTCATTGATCACTGTCGATCGCGTGTCGCGGGCCTTGGAGCAATACCTTCTTACCCGGGTCTCGGGTGACTCCAAGTTCGATAGATCTGCTCGTGGCGAAGAGATTCTAACGTCGGAAGAACAGCGTGGATTTGAACTTTTCCAGACTGAATATGACCCTCGGCGCGAACAGTTTGGGGCCGATTGTTTTCATTGCTACGGAGGGATATTCTTCAGCGATTTTGCCTATCACAATAACGGACTCGATCTGACCGAGTCGCTGCGGGATACCGGCCGTGCGGCAATTACCGGACGCTCTTTCGACCTAGGGCGATTCAAGACGCCTTCCTTACGTAACGTCGCCATAACTGCGCCTTACATGCATGACGGACGCTTCGCCAGCTTGGAAGAAGTGGTGGCGCATTATAGCGGTGGGGTGAAACGAAGTCCGACCCTCGACCCCAATCTAGCCAAGCATCCCGCCAATGGAATTAGCCTTAGTTCTGCAGATCAGCGGGCATTGGTAGCTTTTTTAAAGTGGGCCTGCTTCGATAAAACGGACAGAGAAAAGGGAGTTATTGGTTAGTTATTTTTGAGTTCGAACTGAGCGGGTGAAAGGCCTCGGAGGGAGGTGTGACGGCGCTGGCGGTTATAGAAGATTTCAATGTAGTCGAAGATTTCGG
>SIAZ01000157.1 GCA_009695405.1 Pedosphaera sp.
TTCGAGAGTCCCGAGCTTTTAAATCCAGTGATTAGTAGTTGGATTTCAGCAAGACCACGCCGCTTCCGAGACGGTTCAATTGAGTTCATCCGCTCAGGCTAAACCCAAGGAAGGCGAATTGGGAACCATGATGTTCGGCGTACGCTTACCTTAGGTCGAGCAAAATAGGATGGCAACAAGTCGCAATTTAACTAAAGAGGCAAAGGAGGCTTCCCTCCAATCGCGTTGGCTTATGCAGGCCTCGCTGTCTTGTCGCCAGACGGTCGACTTCTTTCTTGCAATGCAGCATTGAGTGACTGGTTTGCCGAGTCACTTTCCTCATTAGAGGATCAACTTTTTTGCGATATTCTCGGGAAGATAAACCCACCCTGGAGAGACGTAATCGCTAAGTGGCTTGACACTACAGATCCTTTTATCCAGTTACTGTTGCCCGGCACTGAGATCACTTCAATGGGTTGGATTCGGATCACAGCCGCAAATCGGCCAAATGAAATTTTTGTCCATTTAGACTCAACAGCGGCTCCTCGATCGGAGTTGGAAGAAGCGGGTTCGGCTGAGGGCGGTATGACCAATGAAATGGGGCGCTCTCTCCGCCTCCGTCTACTCCGATCGGAAGCTCAGTTAGATAATCTAATGCGTCGTTGGCCGGGAGTGATCTTTAGTCAGCGGACAGATATGTCCTTCCACTATGGTAGCCCTAAATTAGAAGAAATGACTGGTTATCCGCTATCTGATTGGGTGGCGCGGCCAGAGACTTTTTAGGCGGTGATTCATCAAGCTGATGTCAATGAAATGAGGCAGCACGTGCGTCGGGCAATCCAAACGGGTGACACTGTTAGCACCAGTTTCCGGATTCGCCATTCTCGCACCGGTCGGGTAGCCTACATACTCGAACATCGCCAAGCCCTCCGCAGTGAAGGTGGCCTCTTACTCGGATTTGAAGGAGTCTGGTTGGATGTGTCGCGTCAGACGATCGCTGAGCGTCGACTCAGTTCTGCTGCATGGCGTGATACTTTAGCTGCTCTCACCATGGGCTTGGCTCATGATTTTGGAAATATCTTAGCTGGCATTCACGCACTCGCTGAGACGCTAGAACCAGAAAAAAATGAGGATATTGAACTCGATGATAGAGTTGGCCTTATTAAACGTAATTCATTGCAGGCCAGCGAGTTAATACGCCGAGTTTTGAGTCTTCATCAGGGCAAGCTTGGTGTATTCGACTACGCAGATTTGAATAGCCTTGTGACGGATTTAAGCGACCTAGTTCGAAAGATTATTCCGCGCCGGATTCAATTTAGTGTGTCCCACTGTGAGAAGCCTCTGCCGGTTTACGTGGATTCAGTAGAATTACGTCAGGTGTTCCTCAATCTCGCAATGAATGCGGTGGACGCGATGCCTCATACGGGAAAAGTCTCCTGCACGACCTATCACTACACAGAAGTCCCTAAATTAGTCTACTTACAGGGTGACTTCCCACGATTGCCAGCGATTTGCCTCGCCGTTGAGGATAACGGTCTGGGTATTCCTGCGCGGAATCTTCCGAAAATCTTTGATCCCTTTTTTACGACTAAACCAGTGAACAAAGGGTCTGGGCTCGGTCTTTACAACGCGCGTCTTTTTGTCGAAAAGCATCATGGAGCTATCTCCGTCGATTCCACCGAGGGATCAGGAACACTCTTTCGAGTTTGGTTGCCAGAAGCTGATTTCGCTGAGATTGAGCGCGTCAATGAACAGATCGAACCTCGACGACGGTGTATACTATTGGTCGGTACACTGGGGCGTTCTCTGGATACCACGGCCGAATTCCTCCGGCGCTGTGGATTTTTTGTTGTTACTGAATCTCAAACTGAAAAAGTTCCTCAGCTTCTCGATTCTTTTGATTACGAATTCGATGGGGTTCTTCTGCAATTAGTTGATTACTCAGATCAACAGACAGGGCAATTGCTGCAAGAGCTCAAAGAACGACGCCCTCCCATAAAAACGATCCTTCAGATAATCGGACGAAATGTCGATGAGAACGATGCTTCGTGGATTCGTTCTGTATCCCTCACTATTCCGTCTGACCTCCCGGAACCGGCGTTCGGGCAAAAAATGCGCGAACTGTTTGATCGACCTACTCGATGACTCCCTCTTATTCACAATCAAACATCTCTCTTAAGCGGATTTTGATCGTCGATGACGAAGAGATAGTTCTTGTTGCTTTGAGGGAGACTTTGAGACGAGAAGGTTACGGTGTGACGACCTGTTCGACTCCGGAAAAGGCGTTGCAAGTTGTCAAAGCATAGCCGTTTTCCGTCATCATTTCTGATTTTCAAATGCCGGGCATGACTGGCCTTGATTTTCTCGCTCAAGCAAAGCAGATACAACCAGACACGACGCGCATTCTGATCACTGCGGTGCTCAGTCTGGATACAGTCATTGATGCGATCAACAAAGGGGAAATCTATCGTTTCATTGTTAAACCTTGGTTGCGCGAAGAATTACTTGCCACGGTAAAGAACGCCGTCCAACGCCACGAATTAATCACCCGCAACACTGTTCTTCAGGCAACAACACTGGCCATGAATGAAGAGTTAGTCGGGCTCAACACCCAACTACAAGAGCGAATCGTCATTGAGGCGGCACAGAGTTCGCGCCTTGCCGAACTGAACGCCGCGCTGCATCAAAATCTGCACCACTCCGTCGAGCTTTGCCTCAAGGTTATGCAGACATTTCATCCCACTCTCGTCACTCAGGCACGGCGAGTCTGCGCCCTCTGTCGACCTATGGCAGAAGTGCTCAAACTTAACAATGACGAGCGGCAGACTTTCGAAATAGCCGCTTTGCTTCATGATATTGGTTTGGTGGGTATTCCCCGCGCTCTCATTCGCAAATGGCAGCAAGAGCCCGGAACTCTCGCCGATGTCGAACGAATCCTACTCGAACAACACCCTGCCATCGGCGAAGAACTCGCTAAGTTTGTCGCACACCTCAAAGATGTTGGATCTATCATCCGTGGTCACCATGAACAGTTTGATGGGCGAGGGTATCCCGATCGCCTGATTGGAGACGCTATTCCATGATTTGTCCGATTACTTGGGGTCGCGGTTGGTTACGCGGAGTGCCTCGGTAATTCGGCTGCCGCCCTCGAGAAAGTCCGTCTGGGAAGTGGTTGGAAATACGATCCTGAGGCGATCCGTATTTTTCTAAGGGCCTTGCCTTCTGCCACTGTTCCTCGGAAAGAACGGGAAGTTCTCTTGTCGGAATTAGATCCAGGAATGGTGCTTGCCCGTGGCATTTATACCGCTGGGGGGTATGCTCTTAATTCCAGAGGGGCAACCGTTGACTGACGTCTATATTGACAAACTTCGTAATCATCACCGCATTCAACCGATTAACCAGACACTATTAGTCTTCGTTTGAGCGGTCCCTTTCTTTTCTTTTAATTTCGTATACCTCCCCTATTCGGCAGGTTTTACCCTCGGCACCGAAGTTTCGTTGGGTCGCCGTGCCATCAAGCGAGCGAGTAATTCCGGCACGGCGTGGCGGATCGGCGACGTCTCTAAATATTCTTCTGCTTCTGCTTTACGTCCGCGAGCACGCAATGTCGCAAAGACATGCAACTCAAAGTGCAATTTCAGACGGGTCGCGGCTTCCTCCAATCCCAAGAGCGTCATCAATCCAATGAGTGCTTCGATTGTTGAATGACTGGCTTCGCCCTTTTGTTCACGCAACCAATACCGACTCTGACCGGAAAGTGGCAAGCTGACCGCACGCCCCCACCCTTCAACATCGCGCATCAAGCGCGATGCTTCACACCAACTGCCGTCCAGAAGTAGCACTTGGAGTCGTGTTGGATCAGAGCGCGGGAATAGATTTGTCTCATTCGGAATCGGAATTGGCGCACCGCGCGGATGTAAAATCCACAGTTCCTTGTTCGGATCGACGATCGCCTGACGATCGACCGGAACGTCTCGTCGGTAAATATGGGTGCGCGCCCCTGAGACCGCTCTTTCAATCAGCTTTCCAGTGCTCGTCGGTCGCCATTGTTCACGAAAGTGCAAAAAAATATCCACCTGTAGAGGACTTGTAACTAGATCTAAGCCCTGACAAGTACACCATCGAGGTGGAAGTAGGCATCCACTGCAACGGGCTGTACCCGCAAGAACAACGCTTCTCGCCATGCTACAACTATCCGCGACTGACCCCGCCTCCTGTCAATGCCGAGATCGCGCCAGTGTAAACCGGCTTCTGTCATTTGGTATTCTTCCATCTAATCGGCCCGACCCACACCTTTACCGATTGAAGGATTAGCCTCCTGCAAGAGGTTCACTCGGGGCAAGAATAATTTCAAAGATCTGTCATGGTCGGTCAAACGACACCGCTGCTGCTAAGCGGTCAACCCTTTTGCGGAATCATACCCGTCTGACGCGCATAATCGAAAATCCCACCCGCATCCACCACCGGGCGCACTTCTCCTAGGGACTTGACTGCATAGACTTGGCCTGTGCCATGGTGGAGAAGGGTATTGGCATCAATATCGAGCGTCGCGACATCGCCCGTGCTAAAAATATCGCAAAGCCGCTCCGAAGTTTCGACAGGATAAAGCTCACCGGTGGCAACACAATTGCGGAAAAAAATCCGAGCATAACTTTCGGCGACAACCACTTGGCAATTGGCAGATCCCATGGCGATTGGCGCGTGCTCCCGCGAACTGCCGCAACCAAAGTTCCGACCGCCAATCACAATCGGATACTCAGAGTCAAGTGATCCTTCTTGAACAAATCGAACTGGGTAGAGGGATTCCGGAAGCCCCCAGAGAGCATATGACCCCAACTTTTCATACTCCTCAGCAAGGGTCGGTATCAGGTTGAGAAACTGCGCTGGAATAATTTGGTCAGTATCAATGTTGTCCCGCACCACATAAACAGGCCCAGTAAAGGTTGATTGCATCGCCAGAAATCTGCAGTAAAAACCGCCAACGCAGCAAACCGAAATTCAACGAACCTCTTCTCGATCTCTTCTATTGTTTTACGCCTTCACGCCCACCATCGGACGCTCACAGACTCTAATTCCCCACCAACTTTGTCGGGTATTATCGTTTTCTGGCGTTGATTCGCGGCGAATGTCGAGGATACTTGGGACTCAATTTTTTGATGCGAGAAGAGAACCTGATATGAGCACTGCTGTACCTACCGAAAAGAAGCCGTCCCGCAACGAGGAACTAAAGACCGCTATTCCGACTTTAGCCGGTAATATCGCCGCCACATTGGCCGATACCTCCGCTGCTTGCTTTTCGACAGATGATGAACAATTCCTCAAGTTTCATGGCATCTATCAACAAGATGATCGCGATCTTCGAAAATCAGGCAAACTCTACATTTGGATGATTCGCGGTCGCATCCCAGGCGGGGTGCTCTCGGCGAAACAATGGATCGCCATGGATGACTTGGCTACGCATCGAGCCAATAACACTCTCCGTGTAACCACACGTCAAAGCATCCAGTTTCATGGCGTCGTCAAGGATCGCCTCGGTCCGCTGATGAAAGAAATCAATCAGGCAATGGTCGATACTTTGGCCGCCTGTGGTGACGTTAACCGGAATGTCATGGCTTCCCCTGCCCCAGCGATTACCACCGCTCGGCAGCAGGTTTACGAAGACTCCAAGTTGGTCTCAGAATCTCTTTTGCCCACGACCAAAGCTTATCACGCTATCTGGATCGATGGCGTGCAACTCAGCTTGGATTCCGAGGAGAACAAAAGTTTTGTCGATCCCCTCTATGGAAAGACTTATCTGCCTCGCAAGTTCAAAGTGGCTTTCGTTATCCCTCCGGTAAATGACGTTGATTTATTCACCAATTGCCTCGGCTTCATGGCCATTGTCGAGGACGGCCAACTCATTGGTTACAATTTTACTGCAGGCGGCGGCATGGGGCGTAGTCATGGAAATACGATTACCTATCCTCGCTTGGCGGATGTTATTGGCTTTATCCCGAGGGAAAAATTAGTCGAGGTCGCCAAGGCGGTCCTGACTGTTCACCGAGATTTTGGCGACCGCACCAACCGCAAACATGCGCGTCTCAAATACGTCCTCCAAGAAAAAGGTGTCGAATGGTTCCGAGCAGAAATTGAACAGCGTATCGGTTCAAAACTAGCACCGGCAAAACCAGTTCGCTTCATCTCCATGTCCGACACCTATGGTTGGCAAAAGGGTCTCGATGGACGATGGTTCCTCACCCTTTTCGTAGAATCAGGTCGCATCAAGGATACGGGCACTCGACAACAGAAAGCCGCTCTCCGCCGCATCGCTGAGCAGTTTGGAAGTGTCGAATTTCGCCTCTCTGCAAATCAAAATGTTCTAATCGCGAATGTCACTGATGCCGATAAAGAAGCTATCACTGGCGTCCTGCATACCCATGGGGTGAAGACAGAAAAACAAGCTTCACTGCTGCACGGCGCGGCGATGTCCTGCCCATCGATGCCTACCTGCGGACTCGGTCTTGCTGAGTCTGAAAGGTTCCTGCCCACTCTCCTCGATCGGATTGAAGCCATCTGTGCGGATGTTGGACTTGCCGAACAAGAAATCATTATTCGTATGACCGGTTGCCCTAACGGTTGCGCTCGACCATATATGGCAGAAATTGGTTTCGTCGGGAAAGGCCCTGGGCGCTATCAGGTCTGGCTCGGTGGCAACCAAAACGGCACGCGCCTTAACAAGGTCTGGAAAGAGACGCTCAAGGAAACTGAAACCGAGGTGGAGTTGCGTCCTTTGCTGGTGCGCTACAAAGCCGAGCGGCTTGCCGAAGAACGTTTCGGAGACTGGGTAGCGCGCGTTTATTGGGCGGAACAACCCATCGAAGCGGTGGTCGGCTAATTGGAAGAAGCCTCACCTCCACCTTAACTCCATGACTTTAGATCTCATTTTAAAAGCAAATACCGAGCTTCACAGTCTATCCGCTCTCGACTGCCTCCGCTGGGGGCTCGCTCAAGCGGGTGGGCGGGCTATAGTCTCCACCAACTTCCGCCCCTACGAGGCGGTCCTCCTCCATCTGGTCACTCAATTACAACCGAACATCCCTGTCCTTTGGGTTGACCATGGCTACAATCGCTCCGCAACTTATCAGCATGCTGAGCAACTGAAATCTCAACTCAAACTTAATATTCACGCCTACCTCCCACGGCTCACTCCGGCTCATTACGACGCCGTCTATGGCGGGATGCCAGAGCCAACGCCCGAAAATGAGGATCGGATCAAGGCCTTCAGTGCGGTGATGAAACTCGAACCTTTTCAGCGAGCTATGCGCGAATTAGCTCCTACTCTCTGGATCGCCGCCTTGCGTAAGGTTCAAAACCCAAATCGAGCGGGGCTCGATATCGTTAGTGCTGATACCAACTTTGGCTCCCTCAAGCTAAGTCCGGTCTTCAATTGGACCGACGATGAAATGGAGGCCTACCTCAAGGATCACGCCCTTCCAAATGAATGGGATTATTTTGATCCCGCCAAGGCCGACGATAAACGGGAGTGCGGTCTCCACGCCTCTTGGGGCGGTAAAGCCGTGGCCAATTCCTAATCGATATCAGTACTCCATAGACTGATTTCTTCTCATGAGTAGCTACCATCTCGATCATCTCCAGTACCTCGAAACTGAGGCCATCCATATCCTTCGTGAAGTGGCCGCCGAATTCGAACGTCCGGTCATTCTTTTCTCCGGTGGCAAGGATTCGATCTGCATCCTGCGCCTCGCTGAAAAAGCCTTCCGACCTTCCGACCTTCCTATGCCGTTCCTCAATATCGAGACCGGCCACGAATTCCCTGAACTCATTGAATTCCGAGATCGCCGCGCTCAAGAACTCGGAGCCAAGTTAATTGTGCGCACAGTTGACGAAGCCATCGCCAACGGCACCTCCATGCCCGCTCCAGGGGAAATCAGCCGCAACAAACTTCAAATCCCGGTGCTCCTCGGAACCATTGATGAATTTCGTTTCGATTGCTGCATCGGTGGCGCACGGCGCGACGAGGAAAAAGCCCGAGCCAAGGAACGCTTCTTCAGCTTTCGAGATCGCTTTGGTCAATGGGATCCGAAAATTCAACGTCCTGAAATCTGGAATCTCTACAATGCTCGCCTAAATGCCGGGGAAAATATGAGGGTTTTCCCTCTTTCTAATTGGACCGAAATGGATGTCTGGGAATACATCAAACGGGAAAAGTTAGAGGTTCCGAACATTTACTTTGCCCACCAACGCGATTGCTTCCGACGCGCGGGTCAATGGCTCCCTGTTCCACCGCATCACCTCGATGTCTCGAGCCCCGATCCGTACGAAGGCGCCCGTCCAAAAGTGTCTGAACCGATTAAATCGATGCTTGTCCGGGTCCGCACCATTGCCGATATGATCAGCACGGGAATGATCGAAAGCCCAGTGGACACGGTCGATGACATCATCACCGAAATCGCGGCTGCACGGGTCACCGAACGAGGAACTCGAAGCGACGACAAGGCCAGTGAAGCGGCTATGGAAGACCGTAAAAAAGCGGGCTACTTTTGATCCACCCACAGCCCCAGTACGTAAGCGTACGCCGAACCCCATGGTTCCCAATTCGCCTTCCTTGGGTTTAGCCTGAGCGAATGAACTCAATTAAACCGTCTCGGAAGCGGCGTGGTCTTGCTGAAATCCAACTGCTAATCACTGAATTCAAAAGCTCGGGACTCTC
>SIAZ01000158.1 GCA_009695405.1 Pedosphaera sp.
TTGAGAGTCCCGAGCTTTTGAATTCAGTGATTAGCAGTTGGATTTCAGCAAGACCACGCCGCTTCCGAGACGGTTTAATTGAGTTCATTCGCTCAGGCTAAACCCAAGGAAGGCGAATTGGGAACCATGGGGTTCGGCGTACGCTTACCGTTAAGTGGATGCCAGCGAAGAAGTGAACCAAGCTGGAGCGGAAAGTAGGCTTAGCTCAAACTCCAGCCATCAAAATTTTCGGGATAAATCTCAAAATCAGGTAAGACTTCCAATCCCTGAATTATGACCGATTTTATGCTGGGGTAGGTTTATCGTAGCGAAGGCCTAATGATTAAAGCCCCGACATGTTTAAAGGGTTGATCGCTGAGGGCTCCGGCAACCCAGCGATTTCGATTCAGTCCGCCCACCCAACACCCCTAGAGCCCTCGGGTCAATTGACCCTCAGCGTCAATAATTACAATCCGTTGCTCATCGTTTATCAGGATGAGGAGCACCAGCAGCTTCTGGTCTACTACGGCTTTGAAATCATCGAGAACGTCCCCGACGATACTCAGGCCGCAAGCTATAACTGGCTGTTAAGGTGCCTCTATACGAGCGGGGCCAAATCCGCTCGTTGTGTAAGATGTTTACCCTCGATCCTAAAATACTGCGTCGCTACGGGAGTTCGGTCGCCTGCTCCGTGAAATCAAGATTTCTCTCGGTCTATTTTATCAAGGCAATCTCAGGGGATTTTTAGTGCTCCATTAGAAGACTATCAGTGCGGACAGAGTTACTCAGGCGGTTTAAGGCTTCTGGACCTGTGGAAATGAAAGTGCCCACATCCTGACCGCAAGTGGCACGTTGGAGTAGTCGAGAAAGAACACTTTGAAGCTCGGACCAATGAAGGCGACGGAAGCGTCGAATCGTTGCAGCATCTGGTAAATCTCCGGCGCACAGATAGCGAAGGTCCTTGGATCGACAACATCCATCCTCGATATCTTGTGAAGAGTAGAGTCCTCGAGCATACGAGTAGGCTAGAAGCGTAAAAAGCATCCGAGTTGGGAAAGTATCAGGTTGGATTCCGGCGCTGAAGTTGACAGCGTCTAAGCGGACATCGGCGGTGGCTTCTAGAGCGAAACTCATCAGATTCACTGCGCCGACCCACTCAGCGAGGTCTGTGGGAAACGCAGTGGAGCCGACAGGTGCCGTGCTTTTTTCTCGTGTCACATCTCTCTTATCTTTCTCACATGTTACAGGTTTATGACAACGATGTGACATCTTAGAAAGTCTTTGACCTGTTTTGAGGGCGGGGATTGCTGATCAACACTGCTCGAAGGAAATCCATTCACAGAGTTCAGATTCCAACGCCCTCATGTGGTGAGTAGCAAAGCGACGTTTTCTTTAATTAGGTCTCGTTTACACTAGAGACCTCACCTGAGAGAGTGCCGCATCGAGTTGGGATGGATCTTTGCCGCCGCCTCGAGCGTTATCCGGTTTGCCACCGCCTTTGCCGCCCACAAGGGGTGCGATCATTTGGATGATTTTTCCAGCTTGAATTTTGGGCGTGAACTGAGGAGTGACGGCGGCGACCAAGGCCACTGTACCGTTGTGATGTCCACCGAGAACAATAAGCCCTTGAAACTGTGATTTAAGGGAGTCGACGATGTTTTGCAGGGTGTCGCCATCGGCGCTACCGAGGTTTGCGACGATCATCGGTGTGCCATTGACAATCTCAGCCCCAGCGATGAGATCGAAGGCGCGGGCGGAAGCTTCCCGTTGAGCCGCCGCCTTAAGATTCTTTTCTAACTCGCGGGAGTGAGCCAGTAGCGCGTCCAGTTTTTTCTCCAGTTCACCCAGTGGCGTATTTAATTTGGAAGCGAACGAACGAATCAAGGATTCATCGCTCCGAGCCTTGTCGAAGGCTGGGAGGCCAGCAATCGCTTCGATACGTCGGACCCCAGCGGCCACAGCTGATTCGGCTAAAATTCGGAACAAGCCGATCTCACCCGTCGATCGGGTGTGGGTACCGCCGCAAAGCTCCATAGAGTAACCATCGAGAGCCTGACTCATGCCGCCAATCTGAACAACGCGGACAATATCGCCGTATTTATCGCCGAAGAATTGCATCACCTCCTTGCGCGATTTAACCTCAGAATGTGGCACCTCGGCCCAACTGACGCTGGCATTCTCGAGGATGCGTTCATTTACTAATTTCTCAATATCGGCGACCTGCTGTACGGAGAGGGGAGCATTATTGAAATCGAAGGTTAGCTTGTCAGGCGTGACATTGGATCCCTTTTGCGAAGCATCGTGACTGACCACTTCATGTAACGCCCAATGGAGGAGGTGGGTGACAGTGTGATGACGTTCAATGGCTCGTCGTCGATGAGCATCGACACGGAGAGCGACCTGTGAACCGAGGTTTGGGCTGTCGCCGCCCTCGATAAAGTGAAGCCAAGTTGTGCCTGATTTTTGGGTCGTGGCGATCCGCCAAAGTTGACCAGAACCAATAAGCTCGCCAGTATCTCCGACTTGGCCACCCATTTCGGCGTAACAGACAGATTTATCCAAAATCACCGCCGTTCGATCCTTAAGTTCGACCACTTCCAGCACCTGAGCGGAGGTTTCTAGTAGGTCATAGCCGATAAACGGGGTGGGCGTCTTTGTTTCAATTTGAGAGAGTTCAATGACCTGTTTCTTTTGGGAAGCACGGGCCATCGACTTCTGTTGTTCCATAAGGGATTGGAAGCCGTCGACATCAACCGAGAGTCCACGCTCGCGCGCCATCAGTTGAGTAAGGTCGAGAGGGAACCCTTGTTCGTCGTAGAGTTTGAAAGCGCAGGCGCCTGATATATTGCCAGCGGCAACCGCCTCGTTGAAGAGGACGATTCCGCGGTCGAGAGTCCGATTAAAAGCTTCCTCCTCTCGTTTGAGGACGTCTTTGACCTGCTGTTGACGCGTTCGAATTTCGGGAAAGACGTTGCCCATAGTCTGAGCAAGGATATCAACAAGTTTGTAAAAGAAGGGTTCACGAAATCCGAGAGTGCGCCCGTATTTAACCGCACGGCGGAGAATGCGACGGAGGACGTAGTTGCGATCGCTATTGCCCGGTTGAATACCGTCTGCGATTGCAAAGCTGAGGGTGCGAATGTGGTCAGCGATGACGCGAAAGGCGACATCTTCCCGCTCTTGGACGGTATCTCCAGTGCTGCCACTTTTAGGTAACGTTGATCCGTATTGTTTTCCGCTGAGCTTTTCAATTTCGTCAAAAATTGGTCGAAATATATCAGTTTCGTAGTTTGATATTTTGGCGTTTTCGAAGTCAGTCAGGCCCTTGGTCCCTTGAATAATCGAGGTAACTCGTTCGAAGCCCATACCGGTATCGACATGTTGAGCTGGAAGTGAGGTGAAGGTTCCATCGGGATTGGCACTATATTGGATGAAGACATTATTCCAGATTTCGATACAGCGAGAGTCTGACCCGTTGACCAGAGTTGCGCCGGAGGCTTGTGTTTCAGAATTAGTTTCACGAGGGCCAGGGCGGAGATCCACGTGAATTTCAGTGCAGGGGCCACAGGGCCCGGTCTCACCCATCATCCAAAAATTATCTTTCTTGCCGCCATTAACGATATGGATGGAAGGATCGAGGCCCGCGGCGCGAAATTTAGTTGCCCAAAGTTCCCATGCCTCTTGATCGCGATCGGCTGGATCATTTTTGGCGGCGTTGGGTTGGTATATTGTCGCGTAGACGCGGTGAGGAGGGAACTTCCAGACATCGATGACGAGTTCCCATGCCCAATCGATAGCGTCTTGTTTAAAGTAATCACCAAAAGACCAATTCCCCAACATTTCAAAAAAGGTATGGTGATAGGTATCGAGCCCGACGTCATCGAGATCGTTGTGTTTGCCCCCAGCCCGGATGCATTTTTGAGTATCGGCAGCGCGGGAATCAAGTGATGGAAGAGCACCGCCCCAGCGGGAGACATCGGCTTTTCGTTCACCAAGAAAAATAGGGACGAATTGATTCATCCCAGCATTGGTGAATAGCAAGTTTGGGCTGTCCGGCATCAGACTGGAGCTAGGGACGATGGTGTGTTGTTTGGACCTGAAGAAGTCCAGGAACGATTGGCGGATCTGAGCGGACGTCATTTTAAAGTGGTTTAAGCGGGATCAGCCACCGACTAGCCCCGCCGCGACACAGTGGCCCGCCGGCAGAGGCAGGGACAGTGTGGGTGACAAAGGTTAAAGGTGGAACGAAACCGAATGAGGAAGTTAAATGAAAACGGGTGAAGCGGGCGAGGGTGAAGTTCGCTTGGTGAGCTAACAGGTCAGCGGTATCACACGATGAAGTCGCTTCTTATTTCTGTAATTCGGCAGTCGACAAAGAGCTTTAATTTTAAGTATCTTATTAATATAAGTATCAAATTTCACCATGTTAAGCGTCAAGCCATTCTCTGGGTAGCGATCCCAGCGGTATTGGTCGTTGGGGTGATCTTTGGCGTGTTAGTCTCCGCATTTGGCCAAAAGCACGCCATTTTCCTAGATAATTTACATTGGACAATCTCCCAGATTACTGCAGCAATACTCGCGTGGATCGGGTTTCGATTTGCGCCGAAAGAGGATCGAAAGACGCTGTGGTGGTTTGCTAGTGGTTTCACACTTCTGGCACTTGGGCAGGTCAGTTCGTGTATCGAATTGGCAACAGGAAGGGGGCAGTATCCGAGTTCCTCCGATTTTTATATCTGTGCCTAGGGCCTTGTTTAACCGTGAGGTTTATTCAGGCCATTTGCCGCCATTTAGATGCAGTCTATTTCCGGATAGCACTGATGGATATTGCCTCGGCCTCGCTCGTTGCACTCACCTGTACTTTGGCCTTATCGGCGAACCGCGCTGGCAACATAGGGGAGCTGGAATGGGCGGTTAGGATCATTGATACAGTGGGGATTATGGCGGCATTGAGTAGTTTAATTTTAGTGGTTCCGACACTTTCTTTGAAGCTAGAGTGGTGGCTGGTTAGCTTCCTCGGGCTTTTGATAGTCGCTTCGACTAATTGGCTTTATTGGAATATAAGTTCTTTCAGAGGAACACCTCTAGACGGAACCATTTTCAATAGCATTTTGACGGTCATGACTTTGGGGTTGGGGTTGATTTGCACGGAGTGGCGAGTAGTAGTTAGTGAGCAAGCTGCAGTAAGAAAAAACTACCAATCTTTTCTGCGAGCTTTTCCGATGTTGATGACAGTGTTGATTGCGGTAACGGTTGCTTTGCACTGGTCGAATCCGGTGCCTAATTTTCGGGAAAAGATCCTAACAGGAATGGGGGGGCTTGGTGTTGGTGATGGCCTTTCTGCGACAGAGTCTGGGTTTAGTGGCGAGGGACAGATTGATTGAGGAGCAGCGGTTGGCAGGTGAGAGTGTGCGTATCTTTCGGACACTTTTTGAGGCATCGCCCTTGGCAATTCTACTGTTGGAGTCGGGGCGAGTGGTTGATTGCAATCCGGCGGTCGTTGTTTTGTTAGGGAAGCAACGAACGGATTTGTTGGGCACGAGGCTTGAAGGGTGCTTTCCGCCGATACAATCTGATGGACAAGAGTCAATGAAACGGTGGGCGGATCAGTGTGAGGGCGGCCGAATGCTGATACCCCAACAGTCTGAGTGGTGCTTAAATCATCCCATTTCGGGGGCGATAGAATGCGAGGTGTCGTTTAATCGAGTGATTGGAGTTCGGGGTTCTTTAGTTCAGGTTATTCTTCAGGATATCACCGCTAGGAAACGGTTTGAAATACAGCTTAAGGAAAGTGAAGAACGGTTTCTCAGCGCCTTTGAGAGTAGCCCGGCCCTGGCCGCTATACTGACCTTTGAAGGAGTTTTTCTAAATGTAAACCAAGCGTTTCTGAGGATGCTGGGCTTTGAACTTCAGGAGATTTCCCAACAGAATTTTGATGACTTGAAACTGTGGGTGAACGCGCGGGAGCAAGCGCGACTTTCTGAAGCCCTTGCCTCGGCCTCTGCCCGTAATCTGGAATGTCAGGTGCGGGCAAAGGATGGTAGCATCCGGACGCTCCTCGTTTCCACAGAGCGGCTGAATGTCGCCGGTCAGTTTAATCTCTTGATGGTTGCTTTGGACATCAGTCAAAGGGTCCAGTTGGAGAGCCAATTACGGCGCAGAAAAACCTTGGAATCAGTCGGACTGCTCTCTGGGGGACTCGCCCATGACTTGAACAACATCTTGGGGGTAATTATGGGAAATGCGCAACTGGCGCAGATGGATCTGCCGATAGAGCATTCCGTGAATCAATCCATGCGCGAAATTTTGCAAGCCTCTGAACGGGCCGTCTTGCTCATGCGGCAGCTTACGGATTTTGCACGACCGCAGTCTTTGGGGCAACGGTCTCTTGAATTGAGCACCGCACTGAAAGAGACTTTGCAACTTTTGCAGTCAGCTTTCCCAGTCACCATTACTTTGCGATTGGAAATTAAAGAACCCTTACCCGTCGTTCTCGGTAATGAAAATCAGCTGAAAGAGGTTCTCGTGAATCTGGCTACGAATGCTCGGCAAGCGATAGAGTCGCAGTTAGGAAATATCCTCATTTCGGCAGAGTCTCATGTTATAGAGGCATCGGATGTACTTCAACTTTACGGCCTAGGTCCGGGGCGGTATCTTCGGTTAAAGGTGACTGATGACGGAAAGGGAATGGATCCGGAAATGCTCCAGCATATTTTCGATCCCTTTTTTACGACCCGAGCTCCTGGTCTTGGGAGCGGGATGGGATTACCGACCGTGTACGGTATAGTTCAGAGCCATCAAGGGGTAATTATCGCACGAAGTTCTCTAGGGCACGGGGCAACATTTGAAATTATGATTCCTGAAGAAAATCGAGAAGTTAGGGTTACTTCTCAAGCGAGCAGTAAATACCCAATGGGCGCAGGACAGTTCATTTTTTATATCGATGACGAGACATCTTTAGTGAGTGTCGCGACGATTTTATTGGGGCGGCTTGGGTATGGTGTTCAAGGATTTACTAACCCACAAACTGCGCTCGAGGCTTTGAGGGTAGCTCCCTCTGTGTGCCAAGCGGTGATCACTGATTTAACCATGCCGAACTTGTCAGGATTAAATTTGGCGGTCGAAATTTTGAAAATTTGCCCTGATATGCCGATTCTATTGAGTACTGGTATTTTTTCAGAGGAACTACTGATTCAAGCGCAGGAAATCGGTATTCGAGCTGTTATTTCAAAGCCTCATACGATTGAGGAATTAGCGTCCAACGTTTACTCTCTCTTCCAACCGTTCAAAAAATGATTGAGCCCAAAGTCACTATACTGCTTGTCGACGACGATGCGGATTTTCGTAACCTTTTGGAGAAAGTCATTCTCCGTTTTGGGATGGAGGTGGTCAAGGCAAGCGATGGAAATGAGGCTATCGAAAAACTGAGTCAGCAAAGCTTTAACCTACTGATCACTGACATACTGATGCCGAACGTGGAAGGGATAGAGTTGATATTGAAAATTTGGAAGGACTATCCAACTATGCCGGTTATTGCGATGTCAGCAGGCGGACGTTTAAAGGCGGAAGGTTATCTTAAAATGGCCATGGCCTTTGGCACCAAAGAGGTCTTGGAAAAGCCGTTTGCTATGGATGTTTTTATCGCAGCTATTCGTCGAGTTCTTGGAGGGTCTGTCCCTCCCGAACTTGGAGGCGGTTGAGAGCTTTAGATCCGCCTTTAGTTGAAGCGGCACTAGAATTAACCTCATCTTCCCTGTCGGTCGCTCCCATTTGGTTTTCGCTAGTTACCAAGCCCCGTGGCGCATCACAGGACAACGAGTATTCATGAAAAGTCTAGGTTTAATCCCCGCTGACGCCGAATATATCACGGGATTTTCGGTTAGAGTTTTCCGCAGGATCAGCTCTCCACTCTGGTTCCTTGGATGGGTCTTTTTGACAGGATGCGCCTCTTTACGGGGACCCTCTCTGGAGGTGACAGCACCGAGGATTAGCGGTCGTGTGGTCCATGCGGATACAGGGGAACCCATAGCTGGGGCTCGGGTGGATCGTCGGGTTGTTTTTCTGCGGCAACCCACTGGAGGATTCAGGAAGGGTGCGGAAGCGATGATGCTCTTGCAGGATGAAGAGAGGACGGCTTCAGACGGTCGATTTTCACTTCCCACCCGCAAGGCAGCTCTTCTTTTCTCAATCGGTGAAAAACCTTTGAATTTAGGTTTGGTGATTCGGCGAACCGGATTTTTGACCTGGCAGACAAACTACACTCTGAAAGCCTTAGTTAATGATCCCAACGAGGTTCGAATCAGTGCGGGTGACATTCGACTGGCACCGCATGGATCGATCGGGAGTCAGACGGCCCCAGTCAGTTCTACGCAGACAGCCAGATGATCGGAAGCGACGGCCTCTGGAAGAGGTTGGCTGTGACGGATTGTCCAGTGCTTGCTCCGGTGCATTCACAAGTTGTCGGTGAATGAGCTGGACTACCGGTGGCAAAGAGCTCATAAAGCAGGGCGTGCTTAAAGAACTAGTATTGCAAGGGCGACGGATGGGATCTGAGGAAGTGGAGTGGTTACGGAGATGGATTGAGGAG
>SIAZ01000159.1 GCA_009695405.1 Pedosphaera sp.
CTCCTCAATCCATCTCCGTAACCACTCCACTTCCTCAGATCCCATCCGTCGCCCTTGCAATACTAGTTCTTTAAGCACGCCCTGCTTTATGAGCTCTTTGCCACCGGTAGTCCAGCTCATTCACCGACAACTTGTGAATGCACCGGAGCCGTATGGCCGTTTTATGAACGCCTTTAAATTTGCGGGGGAAACCGACGTCTTCGAGAGCCTCGACTCAGTGGCCAGAGTGTATCCGATTGATCGCAATAAGTTGGCTCTGCCCGGTTTTTCTATGGGAGGCGCTGGAGCTTGGCATCTAGGAGCGCATTACTCAGATAAATGGGCGGTGATCAATCCGGGTGCCGGCTTTGTGGATGTGAAGAACTATCAAAAGTTAGGCAATAGACTCGCTGCCGTTCCCTGGTGGGAACAAAGGCTGTGGGGATTTTATGATGCTCTTGTTTGTCCCATTAACTTTGCCAATTCGACGTTGGTGGCGTACAGCGGTGAAATCGATACTCAGAAAGCAGCTGCGGACTTGATGGAAACAGCACTCCTCAAAGAGGGTGTTAAAATGACCCATATTATCGGCGCTAAGACCGGTCATTCGTACGAAAAAGAAGCGAAAAAGCAGGTCGAAAAGTGGGTGGATGAAGCCACTCATCAAGGGCTAAAATCGGAGCCTACCCGGGTGTCATTGGTTACCCATTCTCTGAAGTTTAATTCGGCCCATTGGGTGACAATTGAGGCGATGGAACATCAGTGGCAGGAAGCGCGCGTCGATGCCGAAGTTATCAATGAAAAAGGCACCGTTCGTCTTGAAGTGAAAACGGGTAACGTGACCCATTTATCACTAAGATTAGTTCCCGCAAATCGAGTCGGCAAAGGGGCTCGACTCGTTGTGGATGGGCAGGACTTGGGATTCCACCCGACCGTCTTCGCTCCGTCTCTTGCTGGGCTGCGAAACAGGATCTGGAGTTATGAGGTGAAAAAGACAAACGGTCAGTGGGCTAAGAAAAGCCCAGACCACAACCGCAAGGCGTTACTTTTAAAACGTCACAATCTTCAAGGGCCGATTGATGATGCCTTTATGGACTCGTTTGTCATGGTGCAACCAACAGGGCAACCCTTGAACGCCGCCGTCGGTGCTTGGGTTGAGACTGAGCGTGCCGAAGCTATTTTTCATTGGCGACGCTATTTCCGAGGCGAACCGCGTCTAAAAAAAGATTCCGACATTTCGGCAGCAGATCTTCAGAATCATCATTTGATTCTTTGGGGCGACCCAAGATCCAACCGAATTTTGGCCCGTATTGCTGATCAATTACCGATCCAATGGAACGGCAAGAGCATCCGAGTTGGTAACAAGGCCTATGATCCCACCCAGCAAGTACCAGTCTTTATTTTTCCTAATCCGTTAAACCCAATGCGTTATATGGTGATTAACAACGGCTTCACTTTCCCGCAGTTTGCCGCCGAGTCGAATTCGTTGCAGACGCCAAAACTTCCTGACTGGGCGATTCTTGACATCGGTGTTCCCTTGTCCGAACGGATCGGCGGAAAAGGGGTGATCGACGCTCAATTTTTTGACGAAAGTTGGGAACTAATAAACACGACCGAGTGAGGAGACAAACCAACAGTCAGGAAGATCGAGACCGTTTCGTCGCTAAAGAGGTCCACAGTTCCGCGAGATTCCGAGTATTAACAACATCCCCTTTTCTCAGCCAACCTTTGCGAGCGATTCCTGTGCCCAGACGGAGAAAATCAAAATGCTCAAGCCGATGTGCATCGCAGTTAATGACGCACTTAACCCCCTTATCCCGGGCTCGCCGCCAGAGCCTCCAATCAAGGTCAAATCGATAGGGATTCGCATTCAGTTCTACCCAAGTCCCCGTCGCAGCACACGCATCCAAAACACTGTCGATGTCCATTTTATAGGCATCTCGTTCGAGTAAAAGTCGCCCAGTGAGATGCCCTAACATATGGACATGGGGATTTTCCGCCGCCCGAATAAGTCTGCGAGTATTTTCTGCTCCGTCACCTGAGGGAACATGTAAGCTTGCGACAACCACATCTAAGCCGGCGAGAATCTCATCCGGGAAGTCTAACCCTTCCTTTAATATATCGACTTCGGATCCAGTCAGAAGTCGGAAATCACTTCCTTCGGCTGCATAGGATTCATTGACCTTTTGAATCGCTTGGATCTGATTTGCTAGGCGCACGGCGTCAAGTCCATTGGCTTGAAAGGAGGCGCGTGAATGATCGGTGATGGCCCAATAATCGAGGCCTAGTTCGTGGGCTTGGGCGGCGATGGTTTCCAAAGAATCACGACCGTCCGACCAATTGGAGTGATTGTGCAAGGATCCACGAAGTTCAGTCCACTCGATCAAACGAGGCAAGGATCCCGCTTCCGCCGCGCTGAATTCACCCTGATCCTCTCGTAGTTCAGGTGGAACGAAGGCCAACCCTAGGGCTTCAAAAATATCCCGTTCCTCATGACAGGGGACTCGCAGGGCGGGGTCGCGAGTTTCTTCAGTGCTCTGAAATAAGCCGTATTCATTGAGACGCAATCCACGGGAGATGGCCCGCTGACGCATGACGATATTGTGCTCTTTGGATCCAGTAAAATAGGCTAAGGCAAAAGGGTATTCAGAGTCTGTGACAACCCGTAGATCCGCTTGGATACCCTCACCAAGAATGACCGTGGCTTTGGTATCGCCCTTGACGAGGATCGATCTAACTTCAGGTTGCGAGACGAAGTCTTCGATAACCCTCAGGGGTTCTCTTGAGGAGACCAGAAAGTCGATATCACCGATGACCTCTTTCCATCGTCGCAAACTTCCTGCTGTCGAGCAGCGAACAACATGGGGATGGCCGCGAAGGAACTCCAGAATGGGATCTGCTTGGATGAGTACATCAATTAACGTATGGCGCGAAGCGAACTGTCGTTTGAAAGCAATAGCCTCCAAGATTTTGCCCTGCGATTTCTCGCCAAAGCCTTCTAAGACTGCGATCCGGTTCTCTTTACAAGCGGCCTCCAACGCCTCGATCGAATCCACTCCAAGTTCGTCGAACAAGCGTTTTACCTTTTTGGGTCCTAGACCTTGAATTTCGAGAAGTGCCGGTAAGCCGGGGGGCAAAGAGGCTTTAAGCTCTTCGTAATAGGGCAGGCGGCCCGTGGTGACCAAAATGGTTACTTTATCTTGTAAAGCCTCGCCGAACCCCTTGAGTTCCCCTAAGCGTTTCGCTGCGACCAATTCTTCGAGTGATCCTTCTAGACTTTCCAAAACACGAACAGCCGTGAGATAAGCTCGTGTTTTAAAGGGGTTCTCACCTTTTAGTTCGAGTAATATCCCAATCTGCCCCAGCACGGCAGCGACCTCATTCTTGTCCATGCCCAACAGTCTATCGGGGAAAAGCCGCAGAGAAAAGGACGCTCAGTGCCTGGGTACTGATAAAGCTTTTCTAGATTAGCAAAGGAGAGTCGTCACGGCAGCGACATCACGAGCAATCTGAGCACGGAGCGCTGGCAACCCACTAAACCGCTTCTCTGTCCGTACTAACTTGACCCATTCCACTAAAATAGTTTGTCCATAGAGATCGCCATTGAAGTTGATCAGATAAACCTCAAGACGCATCTGCGGACTGGAAAAAGCGACGGTGGGTCGAAAGCCGAGATTGAGTGCGCCTGGATATTCCTGCCCCTGAACTTGGACCCGAACCGCATAGACACCGACCGGCGGTAATTCCAATCCATCCACCTCCAAATTGGCCGTAGGAAATCCTAGCGTACGACCTAATTGAGCTCCTTCGACCACCCTGGCCGAAATTGAATAGGGACGTCCGAGCAACTCAGCTACATGACCCAGACGCCCTTCCCTCAAAGCAGCACGCACTCGGGTGCTGCTAACCACTTCGGCCCCAATATGGATGGGAGCCATCGCATTCACAGTGAAACCCAATTCACGGCCGAGTCCCCGCAGTAAGGCCACATTACCACTACGCCCATGACCAAAGTGAAACCCTTGTCCGACCGTAAAACTACGAAGGCGTCCGAACCCTCCAGCCAAACTGCGGACAAATTCTTCCCCTGTCCGCTGACTAAACAAGGCATCAAAGCGAAGCACTAGAGCCGCATCCGCTCCGAGACGGCGTATTTCATCCAAACGCCCCGCCAACGATTGAATCAAACGCGGGGCTTTTTCCGGTCGAACCACTGTCAAAGGATGCAGATCAAACGAAGCGACGACCGAATTTGCTCCCAGTGCACGCGCATCGAGAAGGGCTTGTCGGACCACATGCTGATGTCCAAGATGAATGCCATCGAACATTCCCAAGGCAAGACAAACACCATTTGGCGACAGCGGAAGCGGTTCAGAAAGGATATCCACAGGAAAAGTGATCGGGCTTTATCGAGTTAGTCTCCACGGGTGAAGACTGAGGCAGATCGATGAGAAGTTCCAAGCTGATGTCTTTTCGATCTGCTGATCTTTAGTCGGCCTCAGGACCGCACTGTTCCGCCAGTTCCTCGGCGGGATAAGTCCAGATTTCAGCTAAAGTCGGGTGATAATGAGGAACGACAGCCAACTGCGCGGCGGTCATATGTGCAGAAAGTGCGACGGCAATTTCGTGAATCAATTCCCCTCCCTGAGGACCGACACAGGCTCCCCCGAGGAGTTCACCTGTTTTGGGATCTGCTAAAAGTTTTACAAACCCTTCTTGAGCGCCAAGGATCATCGACTTGCCGTGATCATTAAAAGGGTAGGACGCGGTCCGCACTTCCACACCCTGCTGGGCGGCGGTTCGTTCGGTCAAGCCCACCCAAGCTACTTGAGGTTCTGTGAAAACCACTCCGAGGAGTACCCGATAATCCATAACCGCTCTTTTGTTCAGAATGTTGCTCGCCGCAACTTCGCCCTGACGGATCGCCAAATGAACAATTTCATGGGGCCCACAACAATCACCGGCCGCATAGACACTTGGGGTTGAGGTTTTCTGGCTCAGATCCACACTGATCCGCTGCCCCTCTAATCGAACACCGGCCGCATCGAGCCCTAATCCAGAAGTGTTCGGTCTCCGACCTAGTCCCGAGAAAAGTTCTTCAGCGACTACTTCACGAAAAGTTTCTCCCCGTCGAAAACGAACTCGGACACCGCTCGAATCCCTCTCGACTCGATCCAGTTGAGTTCCGGTGATGACCTCGATTCCCTCGCGTTGGAATGCCGATTCCAGCGCAGTTGCGACATCGGGATCCGCCTCAGAAAGCAGTTGGTTACCCCGTTGAATCAAAGTCACTCGAGTCCCCATTCTAGCGAAGAATTGAGCAAACTCCAAAGCCACGGCCCCCCCGCCTAAAACGATAAGCGAGCGAGGAAAAGGGCGTTCTAATAGGGCAGTGTCACTGGTCCAAAAACCAGACTCATCCATTTCTGGAACGACCGCGGGTGCCATCACTGAACCTGTGGCAACCACGAAATGGGGTGCGTGAAGATTCCGGCCATCAGCCAAAGCCAGTGTGTTCGGACCGGTAAATCGAGCCGCAGACCGAAAAAGTTCGAAGCGTCCATCAGACAACTGCTGTCGCCGAAATCCAGCAAAGTCCTCAATCAAGTTATTTTTGCGACCAAAGAGGCGATGGGGATCAACCGTTACTGTTCCGGCGTCAATACCCCAGTGAACGGCATTACGAATTGATTGGCGCAGTTCTGCTGCATGCAGAAGAGCTTTGGTGGGCATACATCCGCGAAGGATACAGAGCCCACCAAGTTCCTCGGCCCCATCCACTACCGCGATCCGAGCTCCTCCAGCGATCAAGGACCGTGCCGCAGCATATCCAGCACTTCCACCACCCACAATGATTGCGTCAAAATGCATCATCGAGCGAACCTGAAGGAACTAGGTCGTTGCGCCATAAAAAAGGCGCCCAATAACCATGACTTTATTTATTTAACTTTTGACGTACTCCCTCAATAGGGTATTGCTGACCGAAGAATTCCCTATTTGCCCATGAATCCCTCTTTATTGCCTGCCAGCGGGAGTTCCCGCATCCTAACTCCCAAAGCATCTCGATTATCTTGGGCGCACTTAGGACGGAGTTCACCCGCCTTTACCCTGATTGAGTTGTTGGTCGTTATCGCCATCATTGCCATTTTGGCTGGCATGCTTTTACCAGCTCTCGGCAAAGCCAAGTCCAAGGCCTTGGGGACCCGTTGTATTAGTAATTTGCGCCAACTTGGGCTCGCTAACGCCACCTATATTCTCGACAACGGAGTGTACCCAGTCGGCATCGATGGAAATGACGGAGCGGCCTGGATCTGGCCCTCACTCCTGCGAAAATCCATGTACGAGGGCCGGAACACCGAAATCTTTCACTGTCCGGCAGCGCCCCCAAAGTCGCAGTGGATTCCTAAGTTTGGCAGCGGCCAACCGGCGCGGTTAGGGTATTTACAAGACGAGGTTCGATTACGTCCCGGAGGCAGCTTCTTTATGAGTTACGGCTACAATGTGTGGGGGGCTTTTGCGGGCAACAATCCCAATACCGGACTCGGTGTTTATTTAGGCGACCCAGTCTGGGGTGAAACTAAGGAATCATCGGTGGTTAATCCCTCAGGTATGATTTCCTATGGCGACAGCAACTGGGATATCAAGAAAAAGGGAGACACCGATTGGAGTGGGTTTATTGGTATGTACGAAGAACGCCAATGGCCTTTAGAATTGCACTCGGGCCGAGCATCTCTTGTCTTCTGTGACGGCCATGCTGAAACTAAACGTCGTTTTGATATTATCGGACAACTTCGCAAAGACAAAGGGGAGCGAAAGCAAGTGGCCCGTATCTGGAACCGAGACAACGAGCCCCATTTTGAGTAGGGCAGGCTTAAATACCCCAGCCCATAATCCGTTACGGATACCAACTTACAGGGGCAACGCGGCCCTTCGACTTCAGTCGATCAACTTCTGAAGGAGACGACGGTGGATATCTCCAAACCCGCCGTTGCTAAAAACACAGACAACGTCACCGGGGATGGCATCAGCGACGATGTGTTCGATGATCGATTCGACAGTCGGCAGATAAGAAGCTGGTTTGCCTGTAAGCCGAAGGTCCTGCATCAGTTTGTCGGGGTTCAACCAATCGCCTGCTGGCAACTGTTCGAGGCGAGCCACCTCGGCGACCACCACACGATCTGCCCGTTCTAAGGCATCTACTAATTCTTCCTGAAAGACATTACGCCGAGTCGTATTCGAGCGAGGCTCGAAGACCGCCCAAATACGTCGCCCCGGAAACTTGACCCGTAAAGCCCTCAATGTCTCGCGGATTGCCGTGGGATGATGGCCAAAGTCATCGATCACGGTGATACCACGGACTTCCCCCCTGACCTCCATGCGCCGTTTGACACTCAGGAAAGTATCAAACGCTTTTTGGATCACCGAATCAGCGAGACCGCAATGCCGAGCGCACGCGACCACGGCCAAGGCATTACGGACATTAAACTCGCCAATGAGTGGCAAACGAAAACGTGTACCGCCCAATTCAAACTCGGAAACCGTTTCCCGCAAGATTAGTCCGCTCGCACGAATCTCGTTCACTTCCCCGAGACCGAATCGTTTTACTGGGCAATGTCGCACATCGAGCAAGGGAGCCAGAGCGGGTTCATCACCATTCGCCAAAAGAAGACCACTCCGCGGAATCAGATTAATCAGGCGCCGAAAGCTCAATTGGATATCCACCAAAGAAGGAAAGATATCAGCGTGATCAAACTCGAGATTATTAACAACGAGCACCTCGGGAAGATAATGGACAAATTTAGAGCGTTTATCAAAGAAGGCTGTGTCATATTCGTCGCCCTCAATAATGAACCAATCAGAGTCGGTGAAACGTGCCCCCTGCCCTAAATTGGCGGAAATACCACCAATCAAAAAGGATGGATTCAATCCAGCCGTTTCAAAAACCCAAGTCAGCAAGGAGGCAGTGGTCGTTTTCCCATGTGTGCCGCTCACCACCAAGGAACGTTTACCGCGAATAAAAACGTCTTTGAGTAATTCAGGCAAAGAACAGTAGCGAAGTTTGCGATCAAGGACCGCCTCCACCTCCGGGTTACCCCGAGAAATCGCATTCCCAACGACCACTAAATCGGGCTTATGACTGAGGTTCGATTCCGAATAACCCGCTATCACCCTAATCGACCGATCGGCTAGGAAGGTCGACATAGGCGGATAAATGACATCTTGATCAGAGCCAGTGACCTCGAAGCCTCTTTCCTGCATTGCCACGGCAGCACTCGCCATAGCACTGCCGCCAATTCCAATAAAGTGAACGCTTTGAATTTGCTGAAACACGAAAGGCGACCCTATCGATGAAGCCACGTTGATCCCAAGCCCGAATACGCAAAAACATTAGGGGACTTCCAAAAACCGAGCTTTTTGAAACGTGACGTTTGAAATTAAAATTTGGAAAAAAACCGACGGCAGTCTGCGGCTCGATGGAATGAACCGAGTGGTTCCGAGAAAGAGTGGGAAGGGTTTCGAGAGGTCTGACGAAGG
>SIAZ01000160.1 GCA_009695405.1 Pedosphaera sp.
GAACCATACCGTTGCCGAACTCCTGCCTTGGAACTGGAAACCGGCGAAAGCCTAATCCGGTCGGTCGACCTTTCTTCCCCGCCTTCGATCGCGGAATATCCTACTTTCGGCAACTAGGGAACCATGAGGTTGGGCGTACGCTTACCGTTAAAAACCATGCATTCAATCGCCTTGTTTTATCGCCTTCTCCAAGTCTCTGTCAGAGGTTTCTGTGACTAGGATCGTCGTCGAATCTCCCCCGGACTTCGAGCCATCGAAGATTAAGCCCTAGCCAAATAGATCTCGCTCATTCATGACAACAGCCACCCTATCTATGAGCCCCTTGGATTGTTTTCGACTTTAAAGACTCAGGGAATCGGCATATTCGCAATCGCATGGCTCGCCTTATGAGAAATAAAGCCCACCTTGGGCGCCGGCAACGCTGCTACCGCTTACAAACCACCGATACAAATTCTATCGCTCCTAATCGCCTTGCAGAAGCTCTCTCTCACCCCTTTCTCGAGCCACTCTCAATCGAACGCTAAGTCTTGACCCAGACTGAATGCGTTTAGACTTAGCGAGCTTGAGCCAGTAGCCACTTAAAGAACTCAGGATCCTCGTAGGTCCGAGTCCAAGAGTCATGGCCCGCTTCGGAATAGACGGTTAACTGA
The DNA here is from genome assembly GCA_009695405.1 of Pedosphaera sp. Lineage (GTDB taxonomy): Bacteria > Verrucomicrobiota > Verrucomicrobiia > Limisphaerales > UBA9464 > SXXZ01. The sequence goes on from SIAZ01000160.1 coordinate 651, forward strand.
ATGTCGGTGGTGCCTAACTTCTTGAAGGTCTCCACCATCCGATCACTCTCAGACAGCGGTACTGTGGTATCCTTACCGCCGTGATACACTCGAACCTTCAGTCCCTTGTTGGCTTCACGCTGACTCGATGACAACAAGAGCGACCGAATCCGTTCTCCACCACCGCAAATCGGGGCCACAGCGGCAAAACGCTCTGGATAACGGATCGCCAAGTCCCACGTGCCGTAGCCCCATACTGAGGCCAGTCACATAAACCCTCCGAGAATCTACCGATAGACGTCCTTGAATCTGATCTAGCAATTTAATTAAAAGAGTAGCATCCCAAATCTTTCCAACTGGGCATTGTGGTGAAACCAAAATAAACGGCAAATCACCACCTGCCGCAGCCAATTTCGGGGGACCATGCACAGCCACCTTGCTCAGATCGCTCCCTCTTTCCCCAGCCCCATGTAAAAATAAAACGAGTGGCCACTTTTTTGAAGGCTCAGTCGCTGACCCACGCGGGACATAGAGTAAATAATCCAACTCAGCGACCGAACTCACTTCCTTACGGAACTGCTGATGCGTCTGCTCTCCTGGGCGAGGTCTCGGAAAACCAACGAGCGTGGAACAACCCACAATCGCAACCATCAAAAGACCAAAGAAAGCACTTCTCACTTTAATTTATTAATCTGAAATTAAGATCTAAAAAGTCCCTCGAAAAGCCTCACCTTTTAAACGAAGAATGCTGAATCATCCAAGTAATATCGCGACTTTTCGGAGCAGAAAACCCGTTGTACTGACTATACTTCACCTTAACCGAAGTAGACGATTCAACCCATCTTTTAATTTCGCTATGACCATCCGTAAAATTGAAGCCTGCAGCTCCATTATGATAACTTGCCGGTAAATCTACAAAACTATTTAAATCCGTAGGGTTGGTGATCTCCCATCCGTCATTAATACTGTCTGGATGCTCGTCATTCATCAGCCATAAGTCAGAGGGCCCAATGCCAGTAATGTCTGAGGTTTTGTTGAAATTCTGCCAACCCGAATACCAGGTCGATCCTACAGACGTATTGCCATAAGCGAATCCTTCGATAAATCCATTCATTGCAACTGATCTAACTCGAGGCCGAGTGGAAGTGCCATTTTTGACCGGATGATTATCGGCTGGGCACCGATAAATTCCAGGACTCTTTGTGTAAGGCCCAATCTTTGCGTTAACCAAGAAAAGTGTGTTTGTATTATCAGCATTATTCGAATTCCAATCAACCCAACCAGCAACCCAACTCGCGTTCGTATCTTTAGTGCCACCATTCGCATTTGGGGGAAATATTTCACGATTGTCGCCTGTATACATCAATGTAGCTAACCCTAACTGTTTCGTGTTGCTCATACAAAGAATGCCTTGGGCCTTGGTCTTTGCCTTGGCTAAGGCTGGCAATAACATACCTGCCAGAATGGCAATGATGGCGATGACAACCAGCAACTCAATCAAGGTAAAGGCCTGATTAGATCGAAGGCGTTGGGGAAAATTGGTTGATTTCATAATGAAAAATAAGAAAAGAAAGCCAAAGAGGAACGCTAAATGAAGAGAGAGGCCTCGTGTCCTAGCGGTCAAATTAATTTTTAAAGTTTATTCTCACCAAGCCCAAAGCACTTCATCTACCAATCGAAAGCTTCGGGCGCTAACCGACCCTTTCCTGCCTGAATTAGATGAACTTTGCCACTCTCGCAACTACCGAAAGACTCCTTCCGACCGTCCGGCCAGCGCACCCAGACCTGATCAGCGTGTCGATCTCCACCAAGTCCAAAATGAACCCTTGGATCCTGACTCGAATTGTACCCTTGGTTAGGCTGATTTTGCCGCCATTGAAACCTCCCACCCACATCGATCTTTACGACGGCATTCCGAGCCTCACCACCCGCTGCATCGATTAACCGCAAACCAATCCATCGACCTCCATCTCCCGCTTTATTCCGTAAAACTCGTAAAGCGCCGTCTCGGTTATTGATCACCAAGTCAACCGCTCCATCATTATCGAGGTCTCCCGCTGCTAATCCCCGACTTACCAAGAGAGAGTCGACCGCCAAACCGCCCCTCGGAATTATCTCAAATCGGCCAGCGCCTAACCCTCTTCGCAAACTACTTGCCTCGGCGTAAGGATCGGCGACATCCGGTGTGTCAATTCCCAAACGAACTCGACCGTTTGCAACGTAGAGATCCAATTGTCCATCGTTATCGAAATCGGCAAATTCTAAGCCAAATCCAGTGAATGGAATGCTGCCAGCCATAGGACCGTCGATCGTTAGTGAGTCGAGAAAGCTTCCCTTTTGGTTCAAAAATAAGCCATTTCCCTCACCCGCCAGATGAGTCACGTACAAATCAAGCCAACCTCGCTGCAGAAGATCAACGGCCACGACTCCCATGCCGGCGCGTGGAACCCCAAGGGCATTCAGTCCACACCCTCTTAGTATACCTTCTTCTAGAAATTGTCCTCCTCCTTGGTTCAACCAAAGCTGATTGGGCATCGCATCGTTGGCCACAAAAATATCAATTCGGCCATCATGATCAAAATCACCTGTGGCGATCCCAAACCCATTCCCATAGGCCTTGCCAACTCCAGAAATTTGAGTGACATCCTCAAACGTCCCGTCCCCTCGGTTATGGAAGAGAACCGTCGGGGCTGGAGCTGTGTAGTTTAACGGCGAACAGTAATCTCGCCGCCCTTCGCCTGAATAACAGTCCATCTCAGCCCCGAGACTCCATCGCACATAATTCACCACCATCAGGTCGAGAAAACCATCCCCGTCATAGTCCACAAAGGCCGCACTCATACTCATCGAACGGACCCCAACACCTGCCCGATCAGTGACGTCCTCAAAGGTTCCTCGACCTGTATTTCGGAAGAGGCGGTTAGAACCGAGTTGAGTTACATATAAATCAGGCCACCCGTCCCTATCGTAATCTCCGACCGCACAGCCCATCCCATAGCCATCAGGACAAACAAAGCCAACTTTCTCAGTCACATCCTCAAAGGACCATGCGCCCAAATTGCGAAAAAGACGATGTCGAGGCCGACCCACTTTCCCTGTCTCGAGTGACCCTCCATCGAGACACACCACATCCAACCAACCATCACCGTCATAGTCCAGTAACCCGACTCCACCCGTTTCCATCTCCGGAAGCAGGAATCGCCCAGTCTTACCGGTTGAATGCCGGAAATTGAGTCCAGTGGAAGCCGGCACAGTTTCAAACCACGGTGCCACTTTCTTTTCAGACTCTCCTCGTCGCTCGCTACTGCCCTCAGCGTGGCTCGAGGGCGTCTCCTGATTACATCCAACCATCCACGAGCCTGTTATCAGGAGGAGGCTTAAAAAGGATTTTTTCACGGGGATCGCAGGGCTTGGCGCAATGTCGTTAATTCCATACCGCATGGAGCCACAACTTGCAAAGTGTCCAGCATTCGCTGCGCACCTTCTAAATCTCGCCTTTCAATCCGCACCAACCCTAATTGGAGACAGGCTCGAGTCATCGATGGATTCAGTTCTAACGCCTGCTCAAATTGGGCAATTGCCGCCAAAGTATCCCCCATATTATGCCATAACAGTTCACCCAGTTCGACGTAAACCTCTGCATTACGGGGATCACAACGAATCGCCGCCCGCAAAGCCTCCACCGCGGCTGAGTCACGCTCTAAAGCCAGAAAAGAGTTTGCCAGTGCCAAATGAGTCTGGGCGATCTCTGGCGCGAGTCCGACCGCCATCATGGCATCGGCATTTCCTCGGTCTGCATACCCCAACAAAACCTGGGTGTAGGAACGAGTAATCCACGGAGCGACTGCTTTGGTATCCTCTTCGATGAGCCGGTTGACAAGGCTTAATGCCTGACCGGCCCGCCCCGACCGGTTCAACACCACCGCCAATTGGTTCAAGAGCCCTCGGTGCTGAGGATGAAAGGGTAAAGCGGTTTCGAGAAGTCGGGCCGCCTGATCCGGATGTCCCGTTGATGAAAGCTCATTCGCCTGAGACATCTGATCCTGTAGGGACTTCATATGACGCGGAGCTTCCTCCGCCCAAGGATCCTGCATGGGATGCCGAGAAATACCCGAGCCAGTCGCAAGGGCCAAGCGAGACTCATTAGTTCGTCCCACTGCTCGGTAGGCTTGACCAAGCAAAAACAAGGCAGGGCGGGCGGAACGATCTAGGCTTAAGGCCTGTTCTAAAAAAAGAATCGCCGCAGCGAAATCGCCGCGTCGCAGTTGTATCTCTCCTAAACCGGCCGGCCCACGCCACTCGCTCCTTTCCAACTCGACCAACCGCCTAAAGGCCGTTGACGAAAGATCTAAGTCACCGGTGCGCAGGGCACTTTCCCCCAGTCGATACCAGCCTGGGCTAAACTGAGGAAAGGCGGTCGTTAAGGCCTTGTACTCCCGCAATGCTCCGACGGTGTCGGCCTGTTCCTCCAAGGCAACCGCCGCATACATCCGAGCAAGCGGTTCTTCTGGAGCCAACGCTGAAGTCTGAAGAAATGTCTCGCGCGATTCCTTCCAGAGGCCGTTCGCTGCAAAAGCGATTCCCAAGGTGGCTCTTCGTCCCGGATTACGAAGATCCAAGCGAACCTCAGCGAGGATCCGCTCCAAATGATCTCGGACTTGAGGATCCAAAGAAGCTAACTGGGGTTGAACAGGAGGCAGGACCGCTGGCAACCGCCACCATTGAACCCCTGCGACAACAAGAACGCAGACCAAAGCACCGCCAAGAAGCCGCATCCGAAGCGTCAACCCTATCTGATTCGACTGAGACGATATCAACATCAACTTCGAAAGGGTATCCCAGAAACAACTGAGATACCCTGACCACAAAGCGCCCTCAACGGGTCGGATTACTGATCTTCACCGTGGTACGATCTTGCATCCAAGCCACATCACGATTATTCGGAGATGGTTGGCCCAAAGAGAGTGCTTGGCCAAACTTCAAGAGGGGGGTCGTGCGAGAATCGGTCCATTTTTTAATTTCTGAATGCCCATCTACGAAGGCAAATCCAGCCGCTTTGTTATGATAACTAGCTGGATAATCAACAATGGTGAGGCTCGTCCCTTTATCCGGATCATACCCATCCATATTCACCGCAAACCAACCGTCATTGATGCTATCCTCTCGTTCGTCGACAAACACCCACGTCTGCGATGTCTTCTGGATCTCAGTCAACTTCTTGAACTGAGTGTAACCGGCACTGAAAGGACCGCTCCGCTCGCCCAAATAACCATTCATGGAAATGGAGCGGACTCGCGGACTACCCGTCTTACCTTTGCTCATCGCTCGATCGGCAGGGCACTTGTAAACGCCGGGTGCCGACGAGTACTTCCCTAATTGGGATGCCATCAAGAAAATGGTATTAGTGTTATCCGAAGTGTAACTGGTATTGTTCAACCATCCCACACACCATGTTTGATTGGTCTGTGCATATCCAGTTCCCCCGTCCAAATTACCTGGAAGCACGTCATTATTGTCCGTACAAAACAGAGTATAAGCCAATCCTAATTGCTTTCCGTTGCTCATACACAGAATGCCTTGAGCCTTGGTCTTTGCCTTAGCTAGGGCCGGCAGTAACATCCCTGCCAGAATGGCAATGATAGCGATAACAACCAGCAACTCAATCAGCGTAAAGGCGCGGAGCAGTGGAGGGGCGGGTTGCGTCTTATTATGATTTTCTAATGGGTTCATTGGTCAGTTAGTGAGGTTAGGGAAAGCTCGAAAAGCAAGTGGTATTTACTGAGTAACGTTAGGCGTTGCTTCTTTAGGGGCCTTGGAGGGATCAATCGCCCGTAAGGCGTTGATGGCCGCAGTGACTGCATTCATATCCGAATCTTGGAGCATCTGGGTCAATTCTGGGACAGCCGCCTTAGCAGCAACACCGATCTCTCCCAGCGCATAGGCTGCTAATCGACGCACGGACGCGTCTTCGTCCTTCAACAACGGAATAATATCTTTTACCGCAGCCTGACAACTAAGACCGCCGGCAGCTAATTCGGTCAGGGCGTTTGCTTTAGAATCAATAGATCCCTTGAGAGCCGCTATCTGGGCGGCAACATCCACTTTCTTCGCTTCAGGTGAACTTTCACCGCAGCCTAAGAGACTGAGCACAAGGGCGAAAAACAACACAGATCGTCCACAGTTGGATAAACACGGAGGCACTCCCCTATGGGCCGAAATCAGACGCCAACTGTCAATCTGAAAGCACTCAAATTGTGATTCATCTATTCAGAAGAAGCCGATCTCAGGTTGTAAATTAAACGCAGGCCCCAATCTGCCGAGTAATTTCAAAAGCCACATCCAATGCCACCTTGGCTTGTGCACCGCTGACCTTCGGCGCATGCCGCTCCCGCACACACTCCAAGAAATGCGCTAATTCTAGCTTCAAAGGCTCATCCTTATTGATCGGCACGGCCTCACGAACAATTCGGCGTCCTCCAAATTCACTCACCAAAGTGGATTCCCTCGCCGATAATAACTTCCTTAAAAGGGAACTCTCCTCCTCTCCCTCTCGAGCCAATCGATAGATAAATCCCTCCTGCGCACGGTAATCAAGACTGATATAAACCGGCTTCTCTCCACAGCTGAAAACACGAATTTTTCTCAATCGTTCAGGACTAATCCGACTGGCAGTCAGATTCGCCACACACCCATTCTCAAATCGAATCCGTGCATTGGCTATATCCTCACTGCGACTTAAAACCGGGACACCTACCGCGTCGACCGACACAACCGGCGATTTCACAAAGGCCAGAACGACGTCTAAATCGTGAATCATTAAATCAAGAACCACGCCAATATCCATACTACGCGCCGGAAAAGGTGAAAGTCGATGACATTCAATAAAACGAGGAAACGGAGCGGCCTTTTCTAAATAACTGAACACCGGATTAAATCTCTCCACGTGCCCCACCTGCAACACAAGTCCTCGATCCTGTGCCAAGGTCACTAATTCTTGGGCTTGAGCCGAATTATCGGTCATCGGCTTTTCCACTAAAACATGCCGCCCAGCCTGCAAAAGCTCTCGAGCGATTGCATGGTGTGTTACGGTCGGCGTAACAACACTCACGGCATCGCTGGCTTTAATCGCCTCAGCAATCGATACAAACGCACGAACCCCGTGCCGTGCGGCATGCGAACGTGCTGCCTCCGCATTAACATCATAGACCCCAGAAAACTCGACCCAACCCAACTGCGCCAATTCTGCATAGAGACGCGCGTGTTCTTTGCCGAGTGATCCTATTCCAATCACCGAAATCCGTACCGTGCTTGCCATAGGCTGAGACTACACAGGTTTCGGGACAAAACTAAAAAAACAAAAACCAAATCTCCAAAAGATTCCTCGGGCGATCTATTCTTAACCCATGCGAACCCTCTTCTCTCTGTTTCTCTTACTCGTTATCAAGTCACCTCTTCTTGCCGGAAAGGCGGATGGTTGCCTTGATATTTATTGGAGCGATTCCGGTGGCGGTGGATCCACGCTCATTGTCAGCCCCGCCGGCGAAAGTATCCTGATTGATTCGGGAAATCCAGGCGGTCGCGACTCCGGTCGCATCCTAAATCTAATCACTAACACGGCGGGATTAGATCACCTCGATCATCTCATCGTCACCCACTTCCATATCGACCACTTCGGCGGAGCTGCCGAAATTGCCAAGGCCCTCCCAGTCCGAAATCTTTGGGACAACGGCCTACCCGAAACCGATCCAGACGGAAACGTCGGGTCAGGGTGGGCTTTGACAAGTCGAGCCTACCGCACTCTCTCCGCTGGAACCCGTCATCGTGTCAATCCTGGTACTGTCATCCCTTTGAGGATCTACGGCCGAACTCTCT
>SIAZ01000161.1 GCA_009695405.1 Pedosphaera sp.
GAACATGCCTTCGCGGTGATGAGCGGGCAGGCTGGGCGCATCTTCCAACGCTATGTCGGGCGAGCTCGCAACCAAGCGGCTATCGAGATGATGAATCTCTGCTACAACCTCAAACGCTACGAGACTATCCTGCGCCTCAATCTCTATCCTCTTGCGGCAACCTGAGCGACTTCAAAAAATCGAACCCGACCGCCAAAACGCATTCGTCAGACCTAACGAAACTCTTCCTACTCTTCTCGGAACCACCCGGTTCATTCCATCGAGCCGCAGACTGCCGTCGGTTTTTTTCCAAATTTCAATTTCAAACGTCACGTTTCAAAAAGCTCGGTTTTTGGAAGTCCCCTTAAGGGGAGTGATGTCAATAGGTTTTTTAAAACAATTTGCTTGATTTTCTTTTGGTTGTATTGAGGGATGGATTTTGAGGTATTGGGTCTGGCAGCCTTGGAGGGGTGCTTTGGGTTGGGTGTTGGGTGGTGTCGGGTTGTTCAACCACCGGCTACAGGCTAGGATGCCCCCTGCGGCTTCGAGGGCTTCGTCGGCTAGGGCGTAACATTGCTGGAGAAAATACACCCTGAGCATCCGCTCCAGTCCGACGGTCAAAACTCCGACAATAAAATTCTCGCGATTTTTTTTAAAATGGGTCAACATGATGGCCAGCAATCATTAACACGTTTCCATTGATCACTTTTCTATGAACCTTCGCGAATCCTTCTTTCTCCCGTCTTTGATCCTCGCAGGTAGTTTCCTGCTTTCTTGCTCGGACAGCCTTGCTGGTGTCGGAGTGGGTGCACGTCCTCCCAGTGGTGCCACCGTTCTGCTGAATGGTTCCCGCGATACTCTCGATGATAAATGGATCTATTGGGAAGGCCCAGGCTTCAAATCCGCCCTTCCGATTAAATGGAAGATTGTGGCCGATCCCGTTGACAAAGGCACCGTGGTTCAGACCGATGACCCCGTTGCAGCCGGTGGGAAATATGGCACTGCGGATATCGTGACCAAAAAAGCTTACCGTGATTTTCGGCTCCATATTGAATTCAACGTCGCTAAGCCCGGCGGAAACAGTGGAGTTTATCTTCAAAATCGCTACGAAATCCAAATCATGGATGGTGATAAAACCAAACACGGCATGGGCGCAGTGATCAACGAGAGCGACTCACCTTACCACCTCTACAAAGGGTTAGGACAATGGAACTCCTATGATATCAATTTTCGAGCCGCCCGTTTCAAAGACGGTCAGATGGTAGAAAAACCTTTAGTGACGGTCTATTTCAACGGTGTAAAGGCCCATACCAACCAAAAAATTAACCAAGTCTGGGGCGGTCCAAACTCTGGAATTGACGGAGGGAATGATGGCGGCAAAGGCATTCAGGACACCCCCGGTGGCCTAAAACTGCAATGCGAAGGTCACGACGTGCGCTATCGCAACGCGTGGATTCAAGAGGTCGATCTTAAAACCGCTGAGACTGATTTTAAGGAATAATCCTGTCCTACCTCATCTCGGAGAAACTTCCCCGGTCATGGATCAAACCTTGGCCGGGGATTTTGATTCTTCCGGCTTGAGCAAGGTTGCACCTTTGATCAATCGACAAAATTCTTTTTTGGTCGTGTGATGATGGGTGCCATCGCGAGTGTTGAAGTCTTGGATGAATTTATATTCCACCTCAAGCCGCTCCCATTGAACGATTCGGTAGTAACCATCCAACGTCTTCCAGACCTGTCCTTGCTGCAATTTCATCACCCAGATTGAAGCTCTCCACAGAGCCTGACAATCTTTTTCAGGTGGCAACGACGCCTCTAAAATCACAATGTCCGGAAATAAATCCGGACATTGCGTACAGTATCGTAGAAGAATTTGGAGAGTTTACAGAGTCCAACCCGCGCGGTATTCGGGTTTCACAAAGCGATTCAGGGCCTCGTTATTGGTGACCCGCATTGCGGCTCCATCCCAAAGAATCTTTTCCCGAGCACGCACGGCGAGCGTACCCACCAAAATCGACTCGGTGAATGGACCGGCATAATCAAAATTGGACATCGCCACGGGGCCGCCTTTGCAAGCCTGAATCCATTCGATATGATGCCCCGGCGATCGAGGCAACGTCGGAGCGGGCGCCTCATAACCCTTAAAGTCTTGCTCAGGCAATAAAGTGAATTCAGCACCGTAATCATTCGGTGAGAAAAGCACACCCTTGTCACCCACAAGCAGGAGTCCGCTGTCCGAAAGTTTCTCAGGTAATTTGATCCCGTTGCCGACATACCGTGGTGGTCGGTTTCCGCCATCATACCAGAAATAGGTAACCGCTGGCATGTCACCGCGTGCCGGGAATTCATAGCGAATGATGGACTTACCCGCGTAAGTCTCGGTGTTAGTATCCGTGGAAACCATGGCTTCGGCACTGGTCGGGTGACCCAGTTTGAGTGCCATGAAAGCTAGATTCGCCGTGTGACACCCCATGTCACCAATCGCGCCCGTTCCGAAATCGAACCAACCGCGCCATTTGAATGGCACATATGCAGGGTGATAAGGACGTGCCGCAACCGGGCCCAGCCAGAGATCCCAATCTAAGGTGCTCGGGACAGCGGGTTGATCGGTCGGACGACCGACGAGTCCCTGTGGCCACACAGGTCGATTGGTCCAGACATGGACTTCTCTCACAGGGCCGATGGCTCCCGAACGGATGATTTCGACGCCCTTCCTCAAGCCAGAATGTGCCGTCCCTTGATTTCCCATCTGAGTCGCAACCCCCATCTCCTGGGCTACTTCACGCATGATGCGTGCTTCGTAAATCGAACGAGTGAGCGGCTTTTCGCAATAGCAGTGCTTACCCATTCTCATGGCCATCACGCTTGCCACGGCATGAGTGTGGTCAGGAGTGGCGACGACAACAGCGTCGATGCTATCCTTCATCTCCTCGAGCATCTTACGAAAATCTTTGAATTGCTTCGCGTTCGGGAATTTTTGGAATTGGCCCGCAGCTTGCGCCCAATCCACATCGCACAACGCGACAATATTCTCGCTTTTGACCCCATCGGTATCTCCGCCCCCCCGCCCGCCCGCTCCAATTACGGCAATATTCAATTTGCCATTGGCGGAAACCTTACGCGGGGCCGCGCCGGTTTTAGAAAGCCAGATATTGGGGAGTAAAGCTGCGCCGGTAGCTAGCAAGGATGTATTTGCAAGAAAACTTCGGCGAGACGAGGGAGTTGGTAAGTGGTTCACCCCATCATTCCAACCTGATGCCCCTATTTCGTCAACACTAACCTTTTAGAAAAATCGTCAGATTCAGGTTGACGCACCGATTCTTTAGCTTTGTATAGCCCAATCCTTAAACGAACTATGAAAATATCTCTACAAAACCTCCTTCGCCTCGGCAGTCTGCTGATGGTGCTACTTGTTACCCAAGCTCCCGTCTCATTCGCGGCAGAGGGTGATTTAAAACTCGGCGTTCAAACGTGGACATTGCGAAACTTGAATTTCGACCAAGTCGTAGAATTTTGTGTCAAACATAAGATCAAGTATTTGGAAGTGATCGGTAACCACATGGATCCTAAGGCACCCCTGGAGGAGACTGCTCGTAAAAAAGCGATTCTCGATAAAAACGGGTTGGTGGCCTACAGCTTTGGTGTTGCGGGCACCTCATCCAACAAAGCAGAGGATCGTAAGCTATTCGAGTTTGCTAAGTATATGGGCATCAAAGTGATCATCATCGAACCGGGTGATTACAAGGTGCTGGATCACATTGAGGAACTCGTGAAGGAGTATGATATCAAGGTCGCGATCCATAACCACGGCATCAAATCAAATTATGGAAATCCCGCAGTTGTGCGCAATCTTCTCCAACACCGAGACCAACGAATTGGTGTTTGCCTCGATACAGGTTGGATCACAAGTGCTCGTTTTGATGCCGCTGCTGTCTATAAAGAATACAAAGGGCGGGTCTATGATATCCATCTTAAGGACAAAAAGGTTCACGCCACCGAAAATGGTGATATCGCCACCGACACATTTATTGGGGAAGGAAGTGCCAATCTAAAAGGTCTTTTTAAAGTGCTCAAAGAAAGCGGTTACTCTGGGGTGCTCGCCATTGAAACCGACAACGACCTCAAGGATCCTACGGAACACATGACCAAAGCCATCAAATTTGTGGCTGAAAATAAGCCTTAATCTGTAAAGCAGGCAATTTTCAAGGATCATTTGACAGATTGGCGAGGTGATTGTAGTCTGAGATTATAACAACTGACTCCACATCTTTACTTGAGAGACCTCACCTAACGAGAAGTTTGGTGAATTCTGGGCTTCGTTGTACTCCGCAGCGGTTGGAAGTATTTGAGGTTGTTGCACACAGCGGTGACCATCCCACGGCGGAAGAGATTTTTAAGCGAGCCAAGCGCACGATGCCTGATCTATCGTTCGCAACGGTCTATAATTGTCTCAGCGCATTGGTGCAGCATGGGTTGGTGCGGCAAGTAACGCTGGATCGTGCTCCTGCTCGATTTTGCCCCAATATGCGGGAACATTGCCATTTTTATTGCGATACGTGCGGGGCAGTTCTCGACATTGACTTGCCTCAAGGCGGGAGTGCCCAATTAGCACCACTGCCAGCAGGGTATCGTATTTCTAGCTTTGACCTGTCACTTCGCGGAACCTGCACCCATTGTAACGAATCCGCGACCAAACCCTGCTGCAATTAACTGGCATCAGAGGGCTTAAGTCCTCGAAATTTTCCGACAGATAGAACTGGACAAAAACGCGTGTTCGCCCTAGTTTAGAATCATTCTAATTAAGGATCCAGTGTTCCCTTGGACGGTTTGAAGTATGAGCACTTCCACAGAGACGATCGAACAATTTATAAATCGTGAGTATCAATACGGTTTCGTGACTGATGTTGAGTCCGATGAAGCTCCGCGTGGGCTTTCGGAGGACACTGTCCGCCTGATCTCGCATAAAAAGGGCGAGCCAAAATTTTTATTGGAATGGCGGCTGAAAGCTTATCGCTATTGGTTGACGATGAAGGAACCGGTCTGGCCGAATGTTCATTATCCCAAAATCGACTACCAGAACATCATCTATTATTCCGCGCCGAAGCAAAAGACTGACGGTCCCAAAAGTTTGGATGAAGTAGATCCTAAGTTGATTGAGACCTACAAGAAGCTCGGCATCCCGCTCCGTGAGCAGGAGCGTCTGGCGGGTGTCGCGGTGGATGCGGTGTTTGATAGCGTTTCGGTGGCGACAACCTTTAAGGGTAAGCTGGGGGAGATGGGGATTGTTTTTTGTTCGTTCAGTGATGCGGTGAAAGAGCATCCGGAACTGATCAAGAAATACTTAGGCTCGGTTGTGCCCTACACAGACAACTATTTTGCGGCCCTGAATTCGGCGGTCTACAGCGATGGATCGTTTTGTTATATTCCCAAAGGGGTGAAGTGTCCGATGGAACTTTCGACCTACTTCCGCATCAATGCGGTGGATACGGGTCAGTTTGAGCGCACACTGATTGTGGCTGAGGAGGGTTCAAGCGTCAGCTATCTCGAAGGTTGTACCGCGCCGCGCCGAGACACGAACCAACTGCATGCAGCGGTTGTGGAGATTGTGGCGATGGATCGAGCGGAGGTAAAATACTCGACGGTTCAGAATTGGTATCCGGGGGATGAAATGGGTCGTGGCGGGATTTATAATTTCGTAACGAAGCGCGGTTTGTGCAAGGGGGTTTGCTCTAAGATTTCGTGGACGCAAGTTGAAACGGGTTCTGCAATCACTTGGAAATATCCGAGTGTAATCCTGAAGGGTGATCAAAGTGTTGGTGAGTTTTATTCGGTGGCGTTGACCACGAATTACCAACAAGCAGACACGGGGACTAAGATGGTTCATATCGGAAAGAACACGAGGAGCACCATCATCTCCAAGGGAATATCCGCTGGGCGTGGACAGAATAGTTATCGGGGCCAAGTCAAGGTCATGCGTAGTGCCACAGGGTCACGTAATTTCTCTCAATGCGATTCCTTGTTGTTAGGGGATAAATGCGGTGCGCATACGTTTCCTTATCTGGAGGTTAAAAACACTAGTTCTACTGTGGAACACGAAGCTTCAACTTCGAAGATCGGTGAGGATCAGATTTTTTATTGCCGGCAGCGAGGGCTCTCGACGCAGGACGCGATCAACATGATTGTGAACGGTTATTGCAAAGAGGTTTTTAGACAGTTACCGATGGAATTTGCGGTAGAAGCCCAAAAGCTTCTGGGCGTGAGTTTGGAAGGAAGTGTCGGCTAAGGCGCGGGCGACTGGGAAATACTGTTAATTTTAAAGAGTTTGAATATGTTGGAAATCAAGAATCTGCACGCGCAGGTCGAAGGAAAGAAAATCCTCAAAGGGCTCGATTTAACGATCCAGCCCGGGGAGGTGCATGCGATCATGGGGCCTAATGGCAGTGGTAAAAGCACATTAGCTCAAGTGCTTGCCGGTCGCAATGAGTATGAAGTGACGGAAGGCGAAGTGCTCTACAATGGCCATAATTTGCTCGATCTGGAGCCTGAGGAAAGAGCGAGGGAGGGAGTGTTCCTTGCGTTTCAATATCCGGTGGAGATTCCTGGGGTGAATAGCACTTACTTTCTCAAGGCGGCCTTTAATGAGGTGCGAAAACACCGAGGTGAGCCTGAGTTGGATGCGCTTGATTTCCTGAGTTTGGTGAAGGAGAAGATGAAGGTATTGGAGTTACCTCAATCCCTGCTGAACCGTCCGGTGAACGAGGGTTTTTCGGGGGGAGAGAAAAAGCGAAACGAGATTTTCCAAATGGCTGTGCTAGAGCCAAAGCTCGCGATTCTTGATGAGACCGACTCGGGGTTGGACATTGATGCCCTCCGGTTAGTGGCTGAAGGAGTCAACAAACTCAAACGCCCTGACAATTCACAGTTGATCATTACGCATTACCAACGGTTGCTCGATTACATCGTGCCTGATTTTGTGCATGTTTTGTATGATGGAAAAATCATCAAAACAGGTGGTAAACGGTTAGCCCTTGATCTTGAAGAACGCGGGTATGACTGGCTTCTTCACGAGTACCGTGCTCAGACCCCGAGTCAGCAACCATCGCTGGCCGGAGCGAGGTGATCATGACCACGAGACCTTTGACCCCTAGTGTCCCAACGCGTACCGACGGCGCGTTTCCAGCGGCGTATGCGCAACTGGAAAGCCGGGAGCAGGCGGTGGCTCCCGTTTGGTTAATCGCGTTGCGCCGGGGGGGCAACGCCCATTTTGGCGAACTCGGTTTTCCTACCACCGATCATGAGGAGTGGCGGTTTACCAATGTTGCGCCGATCGCGGCTTTACCCACACATTCGCCGGAGAAGCGGGAAGTTGATCAACGTGAGTTAGAGCGGTTTACGTTTGGGAAAATGCCGGCTTATCGTGTCGTATTTATCGATGGCAGTTTTTCGACAACGCTTTCTTCATCTGAACTTTTGGACGAGGGAGTAGAGATTCACAGTCTTAAAACGGCGGCGCGATCGAACGTGGGCTGGGTCCAGAAGCACCTCGGACAGTATGCACGAGCGGACGAGAATGCTTTTGTCGCTCTCAATACGTCGATGATGGAGGAGGGTGCTGTGATCCGAATTAAGGCGAATCAGCACGTTAAAACCCCCATCCACCTACTATTTGTTTCTACGTCGAACCAGACGGGTGCTACGACTCATCCCCGAGTGTTGATCGTGGCTGAGCGCGGTTGCGAAGCTCGGATATTGGAGAGCTATGAGAGCCTCACGGATGGCTCGACGCTGACCAATGCGGTAACGGAAATTGTAATGGAAGAGGCGTCGCATTTAGAGCACTGTCGACTCCAACAGGAGAGCACGAGTGCCTATCATGTGGGAACAGTTCATGCGCACCAATCACGTTCCAGCAACCTGATCACCCATTCAATTTCGATGGGGGCGAGAATTGCGCGTGTGAATATCAATCCCGTGTTGGATGCTGAGGGTTGCGAATGCGTTATGAACGGTTTGTATGTAGTTAATGGCGATCAATTGGTGGATCATCACACAGCAATTCACCATGCCAAACCGCGTTGCAACAGCCACGAGTTTTATCACGGGATTCTCGATGGCAACTCACAGGGTGTGTTCAACGGGAAGATTTTTGTTCGACCTGATGCCCAAAAGACTGACGCCAAACAGACCAATCGCAACCTGCTCCTCTCCGATGGAGCGACTATCCAAACAAAGCCGCAGTTGGAAATCTTTGCGGATGATGTAAAGTGTACTCACGGTGCCACGGTAGGTCAGTTACAGGAAGAGGCGGTTTTCTACCTGCGTGCTCGGGGGATCGGCAAAGAGGCCGCTCGCCGGATGTTAGTACACGCTTTCGCAAGCGACATTATTA
>SIAZ01000162.1 GCA_009695405.1 Pedosphaera sp.
TACCGCTCGATAACCAGTTGCGAACGACCTCGCATTTGAACGATTTATCGAACTTCCGGCGCGTTTTTGTAGGGGAGTCTTTGATGATGGATTCCATGGTACAGGATTCCTCTTACTCTCCGTCCGAGAAATCGAAGCAACCTCAAACCGACCGTTCCACGACGTGTTTACCGATGCCGACACGGAAATAGGCTCCCTCGGTTTGTACTAAGGCAGGAACACCCCAAAGGCCGATTAAGGTCAAGGTCAAGAGTCCTCCTAGGATTCAAGCTCGAAAAGAGGAGGAGTCAAGGTGGGTTGGTAAGCCTTGGGATTTCTCAGTTCTGGCTGTCCAAATGAGTGGAATGACCGCAATCCAAGCGATAGGATCCTTGGTAAGAAACCCGAGTGCTAAAAAGAAGAAAAATCCAAAAAACAGACTGCTTCTTCGGAGCCGTTATGAGGGGGAAATAAGCCACTCGCACCCAAACTAACTGGCGAGGGTAACACATAGAACCATAAGCATAGCGGCCACGGCGAGGTGAGCATGGACGAATACTTGTGGGTTGGTGGCGAAGAGGACCGCCGACCAAAGATCGACGCGGCATCCGGCGATGCGCCGGCCCCAGAGGTAAATTACCATAGTAGTGAGGGCGGCGGCGAGGGTTGATGGCCAAGCAAAAGCGGCCTGAGATTTCCCGAAATTATGCAGAAAGAAGGCTTGAGCCCAATAAATGAGGGGTGGCTTGTCGAAACGGTGATGTCCATTGAGCCTTGGAATTATCCAATCCCCGCTGTGGAGCATTTCCCGAGAAGCCTCGGCAAAGCGGGGTTCGTCTTGGTCCATAAGAGGCAATTCTCCCAACCGGAAACCGAAGAGAAAGATCGATGTCAGTCCAACTAAGAGGACAAGCCTCAGAATTTCAAAGCGGTGGTATTTTGCATTTGTGCAAAGCACTGAGATTAAGTCTGGGTAATAACTATTTTTATTATTCTTCAAACTTCACCAGAGATTCGGTCAGGAAAGAAACTATTTTAAGGTTTCTCGATTTTAACAAAGCTGTCGGAATTTCGGCACAGGAATGGGGTGATTTAATCCCGTAAAAGTTGTTCCCGATCTGCAGTTGTTTTTGGCCCGTCCAAGAGATGGGCAATCAGTGTTTATTTACCCATCGCAGACTGAGTGGACAGGCGCATGGGTTTTCTTTCGCCGGATTCTTATCGCAGTATCTTTGATCGGGTTCCTTGTTGCTTTGGCGTTGATCGCAGATGAAACGCTTATGTCTCTCCGTGGCTCTGCCAATAATCCCTTTTTCCGAACTTTGCCTTGGGTTCTTAGTCGCAGCGCAAATGGAGCGTTTCTTTTACCAGCAGCATTCTTTGTTATCTTAATCCTAAGGGAGAGGCGAAAAAGCCTTTGGCGTTGGATTATGATCTTGATGATTTCTGGAATCCTTGTGGGAACGGTGGGAACAGTCCTCCGATCTGTGATCGGACGCACTCGGCCGAATACCTCGGTTTTACAGGGGTGGTATGGCCCGAGATCTCAGGGCAAGTGGTTGGTTGGTCGCTATGCTTACAGTTCCTTTCCCTCGGGACATACTTCATTGGCGGCAGGCTTTGGACTCATGTTGTTCTGAGCAGGGAGGCGGTTGGGATTCATCGGATTGCTCTATGCCGCGCTTGCTGCATGGGCCCGTGTTTACTTTGGAGCACATCGACCTTCTGATGTCGTCGCAGGCTTGATTGTCTGCGCAGTGGTTAGTGTGCTTCTTTGGCCTCGGGCACGAGCTTGGATAAAGATCGAATCGGACGTGTCTTTGGGGACGATAGCTTCGGGATCCGCAGTTAGTACGCATCAATCATGGGGAGAGATGGCCGTCCAACGGGGATAAACTAATTGGGGATCAGACCTCAGAAAAGCGGGTGAACGATGGGGCAAACTTCCACCGTCTAACAAAGCTGCCGACTAGATTGCCACCCACCGAAAACGTCGAAGAACCTCCCTTTCTCTCCTCCTCCTGCTGATAGGTCGATCCCATTTGCTCTTACTCTCTCTTGGGACTAGAAGTTGGAGATTCGTCGGTATTAAATTAAGAATCTCAGGTGGATCAATGATTTCAGAGTGGGGTTAAAACCCTGTTCATATTGGGTGTTTGGACCCCGTTCCTTGATTAGAAACAGTCGCGCGTTTCAGATCAAATTCCTGATCGGATTCCCCAACAGAAGGGGTCCGATTCATTAAGAATTAAGGATGCCTCACCGGTGACAAAGGCGGTTCCGGTTACCACGGGCAAAACAGTGCCGACCGATCGGTCGGCCCAGCGGAAACTCCCCCGAAAGGAACTTCCCAAAATGCCTTCTTGGATCCATTCCGTGCCCTCTTCTAAAAAGCCTGCGGCGGCTAGGCAGGCTATTTTGGCACTGGTGCCCGTACCGCAGGGCGATCGGTCATAGGCCTTCCCAGGACAAAGCACAAAGTTACGCGAATTTCCGCCATAACTAGGTTTACCAAAGAGTTCCACATGATCCACTTCTGGATATCCTTGCGCATTCACTGCCTGTCGAATCTTCCAACTCCGCTCGGTTAAAGCTTCAATCGAAGCCACTTCAACTGGGGCCCCCGCGTTGTTCGTTAAGAAAAACCAGTTACCTCCCCAAGCGACGTCGCCAATGATCGGTCCCACTCCCGGAACTTGGATTGTGACCGCAACCGCTGAGCGATAGGAAACAACATTAGCCACGGAAACAGAACCATCGAGGTGAAGTGTGGCAGTGACTGGACCAACGGAAGTATCGATACGATGATCGCCCGGTTGAATCCGACCTAAATGGGCGAGCGTGACTACTAATCCGATGGTGCCATGACCACACATACCTAAGGGACCGACATTATTGAAGAACAGGACCCCGAGAGAACAGGTCGGGTCATGGGGTTCAACGAGTAAAGCGCCCACTAGGACATCTGATCCCCGCGGTTCATTGACGACGGCAGAACGAAAGCGGTCATGCTCTGTTCGAAAACGGTCGATTCGTTCCGAAAGAGGGCCAGTGCCGAGGTCGGGCCCGCCAGAAAGAATCACCCGTGTGGGTTCACCCGCTGTATGGGAATCGATGACACAAATGCGCTGAGGAAGAGCCATAGGTTTCATTTGATTAGATCGGGAGTTGAGTTGGGCATCTTGTTTTATCGGCCTCATTTATTGGTCACTTCCGTACAAGAAGCGTCGCAATAATTCCAAGATGA
The DNA here is from genome assembly GCA_009695405.1 of Pedosphaera sp. Lineage (GTDB taxonomy): Bacteria > Verrucomicrobiota > Verrucomicrobiia > Limisphaerales > UBA9464 > SXXZ01. The sequence continues at coordinate 3,227 of SIAZ01000162.1, forward strand.
TCAGGCGGTGCCGCCCGCTTGGATCCGGCGCAATAAACGGCTCAAGGCTTGCTGCGCTGTTAGGTATTTAAAGGTCTCTCGGTCAAAGGCATTAATTTGGTGAAACACCTCTGTTCCATGGTCGCTAGCGATGCCAATAAAGACGGTTCCAACCGGTTTCCCGAGGGTCGCACCGGAGGGACCGGCGATGCCTGTAACCGAGATAGCCCAATCGGCAGAACCTGCTTTCCGGGCACCATCGGCCATCGCTCGAGCGGTTTGTTCGCTGACCGCACCATGGTCGCGCAAGGTTGATTCGGGTACACCGAGAGCTGTTATTTTGGCGGCGTTCGCATAGGTTACAAAACCCGCAGTTAGGACAGCAGAAGCCCCAGGGATATTGGTGATGCGGTTGGCGATATGACCACCAGTGCAACTTTCAGCGAGCGCGAGGGTCTGCCCGCGAGCAGCCAAGGCGTTAACCACAACCGACTCGAGTATGTCGTCTTGAGCGCCGAAGATATGGGGGCCAACCCATCTTTGGGTTATGAATTCTGCTTCGGCTACAAGGGCATCTGCTTGCAAGCCTCGGGCGACGAACCGCACGTCGACCTCGCCAACCCGCGCACAGAATCCAAGATCCATTCCTTGGTCAGTTAGATGTTTCAAGGGTCCAGCTATTAGTTCCTCCATTGCCGATTCACCGAGGCCCGTTGTCTTAAGGGTCCGGCAGGCAAAGCCATCGACAGCTGGGAAAAGCCGTTGGATCAGTGGGGCAACTTCGGTATCAAATAGAGGTCGAAGTTCCCGAGGTGGCCCCGGCAACATCACCAACCAAGAAGGTCGTCCGTCGTGGCGAAAAGGATTAGGCGAAACTTGGATAGCAATTCCCGGTGCTGTGCCGTGGCGGTTAGGTAGAACTACCGCCCCTTCCGGAATCATAGCTTCCACATGCGTCCGCAATGGTATCGGTCGGCCGCGTGAAATAAAGTATGCGTGAATCTGAGCCTCGACCGAAGCATTTCTGTGGAGACTTAAGCCTAGGAGTCCAGCGATCCGCTCTCGAGTAATATCGTCGCAGGTTGGACCTAGGCCGCCGGTGGTAATAACCAAATCTGCCCGCGATAATCCTTCACGGACAGCCTGCTCGATATCGATAGCGGTATCGGGCACTGCCACCTGGCGATTGACCATGTATCCCAAGTCAGCCAATCGTGCACATAGCCATTGCTGGTGTGTATTTAAGACTCGGCCCAACATCAATTCGGACCCTGTATTGATCAACTCAATCGTCATGGGGGTACAGTGGTCGAAGTCGGCTGACACACCAACTGGGAAGATCCTTTTATCCCCGCCCGGCAAGTCTCCGTATTTCGGGGTTTCAGATCTGTCTTTTGGAAGCAGTCCTGGTACTTTCAAAACTATGAAACGCCTCTTTTGCCTTCTAGCCTTTGCCCTCTACACCGGCTGCGGTACGCCTCCTCCTGTACCCCCTGTTCCGTCGGTAAGCGTCCCGCGAATTCCTGATATTCCAAGGTTTTCTGTCGACTATATGGATCGATCATTCAAACCCTCTGACGACTTCTACGCCTTTGCCGCTGGGACTTGGCGTCGAAATAATCCGGTGCCAGGAGACAAATCTCGATGGAGCGGATTTGATGAATTGGACCAACGTAATTGGTTCTTAATCCGGCAAATCCTCGACGAGTCTGCGGCGCACCGAGTGAAGGGCAAGGCGGCAGTACAGGTGGGGGATTTGTATGCATCGGCCATGGATATTTCGCTCAGCGAACGTCGCGCATTTTCTCCGCTGACTCCTGATTTTAAACAGATCGATGCTCTCCAAGACACATCCTCTCTCTTAGCGCTGGTAGGTAAACTTCATACACGCTCGACTGGAGTTTTATTTGGTACTGGAATTGAAGCCGACGCTAAAAATAGTGTTACCTATGCACTCTATTTATCTCAAGGCGGACTAGGTCTCCCTGATCGTGATTACTATTTGGCTGAGGGCTTTGCCAAACAGCGGGACGCTTACCGAGTTCATATTTCCAAGATGTTTCACCTGTCTGGGATAACCGTTGCCGCTGCTGCTGCTGCGGCGGACACTGTCCTCGAACTCGAGACCGCTTTAGCTCAGGTTAGTAAGCCTCGAGTTGAACTTCGGGATGCTCTCGCTAATTACACCAAACTGAACCGCACCGAACTCTCTGCCTTGACACCAGCGTTGGATTGGAATCGCTACTTGATTGCTGTGCAGGCAGTAGGAGTGACAGAAGTCATTGTAGGGCAACCTCAGTTCTTTCGAGGTTTAAACACCCTCCTTGTTGAGAAACCACTGACCGCTTGGAAGACCTATCTTCGTTGGCAGGTCATCCGGAACGTCGCCCCTTGGCTCCATTCGTCTGTCGCTCAGGAGTCTTTTGCCTTTTATGGCACAACACTGCGTGGCCAACTCACTCAGGAACCACGCTGGCAACGGGCGTCTAAGTTAGTTGACTCCAACCTTGGCGAAGCCCTAGGCGCGATCTTTGTCGAACGACATTTCACAGATGAAGCCCGACGGCGAATGCGCGAGTTGGTTGCAGATTTACGCACAGTTTTTGTTGATCGCCTCGCCCGATTGGACTGGATGAGTAACGAGACTCGGATGAAGGCGCGAGCTAAGTTTGAGCAATTCACCCAGAAAATCGGCCATCCTGTTGTCTTCCGCGACTACTCTCGCCTTGTTATTCAGCGCGATGACCTGATCGGTAATCTGCAGCGAGCGGCGGAATTCGAGCATCGCCGTCAGGTCAAGCGTCTCGGTGGAACCGTCGACAAGACGGAATGGGAAATGACCCCCCAGACGGTCAACGCCTACTTTAATCCATTGCAGAACGAAATCGTTTTCCCTGCTGGCATTTTGCAGCCGCCTTTTTTCGATGTGACCCTCGATGACGCGATTAATTACGGAGCCATTGGGGTAGTTATCGGTCACGAAATCACCCACGGTTACGACGATCAAGGCCGGAAGTTTGATGCCTCAGGGAATCTAAATGACTGGTGGACGGCAGCAGATGCGACGGAGTTCGATCGTCGAACGCAGAAGTTAGTCGAGCAATACGGTGGTTATGAAGCTTTGCCGGGTAAGAAGGTGAATGGGCGATTAACCTTGGGCGAAAACATAGCCGACTTAGGAGGGGTCACCATCGCCTTTGAAGCCCTTCAACGCGCTTTGGTCCGTGACCCAGTTAAGCGTAAAACGATCGATGGATTCACACCAGAGCAGCGTTTCTTTTTATCACTCTCCCAACTCTGGCGGTCGAATTATCGCGAGGCTGAATTGGTGCGACGCTTGACAGTTGATCCCCATTCCCCGGCCAATTTTCGAGGGATCGGGGCGCATCTGAATCATCCTGTTTTCTATCAAGCTTTTGGTATTTTAGAAGGGTCTCCAATGTGGTTAGCACCCGAAAAAAGAACCGTCATTTGGTAACAACAAGTTCGAAATCAGGAACGGTCTTTCTCCTGATCATTGTGATGAACCGGCAATGGGGCACGCAAGTAGGTGTAGAGCCAAGTTTCGAGCGGTCGAAGTGGCTTCATCCAGCGGTAGAAGGGCGAGTAAATCAATCTCAAGCGAATGAGCGACAGCAGCATGTTCAGGGAGGTTCGCAGATTGAACACCACCTTGGAACCGCTCTGGTCCGTCCATTCCGTGGGAACCTCGACGACTGTGCTACCGGCTCTTTTCAACGAATAGAGAAAATTCACATCGAAGGCGAGGTCCGCTAGGCTCAATTGGGTATGGATCCGGGTAATAGCAGCGCGTCGAGCCACCTTGGCTCCGCATTGAGTGTCTCGAATCCCCATACCGAAGAAGGCTTCAACAAAGACATGAAATAAGCGACTCGCGAACCGGCGTTGGCTTGGTTGCAGATGTCGAATGACTGCTCCTGGAATCCAACGTGAGCCAATGGCACAATCGATCGCGGGATTATCGAGTTCGCGCACAAGTTCAACTAAGGCCTTTGGTGAAGTCGCTCCGTCGGCGTCCACGTAACCAATGAGATCTGCCACCGAAGCAAGTCGAAGCCCCTCGATTAAGGCCCCCCCTTTTCCGATGGCCGCAGGGAATTCAGTATGCGAAATGCTCGGGAAACGTTGTTCAGCAGCTTGGACAACTTGAAGAGTTTTGTCCCGGCACCCGTTCAGTACAACCACAATCCGGATGCTGACTGTGGTAGAGTTGAGGAAGTATTTTGCATACGCCTCCAGCACTGGCCCAATCCGCGACTCTTCATTATAGGCCGGAATCAGAAGCAGCAGGGTGGGGACTCGCACGATCAAAGTTAAAAGGACTATTAAATTAATAGGAATTTGCTTTTTTGACGCGGAGGGTAAAGGGAGAAGGCACGCAATAGTTTCTCGTAGGAAGCCTTTTTTGAAATCTCCTTAAAATAGATCGCCTTTTGGCCTTCTAACTTGGTCCAGTCACGCTGAAAATCCGCGTACTCACGAGAATAACCCACCAAACAAGCCCCGAAAATTGCGGCACGCCGTTCGGTCGGATTCAGATTCAAAGTTTTAAACCATCGAATCATGGTGCGCTGTCCTCTCGTCGTAGGTCCGCTTCAAAGCGCCATGTTAAATCATTCCTACGCAACTGGGTTGTTGCCGGTTTCACCTCCGAAAAGAGGAGTTTCCCGTTGACCTCGACCGCTCTCAATGTGGAATTGAATCCAGTAATATCAGCACGGCTCGCTTCGGTGGTGGTTCCTTCCAGAATTAAGGTGCGCCCATTCTTAAAATCAAACTGCTTCAAGGTCATCGTTTCTGGGAGCGTCTCGGCCACTTTAATTGATAGATGGCATGAGAGCTAGCGGCCGCTCGGAACAAAGTTCAAGGTAGGCCTCTTCCCATGAAAAGACATTCGAATTCTTCATCGTCTCTAAGCGTGGCATCGGACCCACCGTTGCCAGTTCTCACTGCAGTAGATCCTCTCCCTGAGGCTCCACCAACTCAGCCGCCTCCCTTTCGGCAAATTAAACTCGCTCTCGACGTCCA
>SIAZ01000163.1 GCA_009695405.1 Pedosphaera sp.
TCGAGGACTCCGGCTCAAACCGCGCCTCCACCACTCGCCATGCCTTGCCAAGCCCGAGCAACTGTCCAAAGGTCTGTTCCGGTGTCATCGCTCGGCATCATCCTCCAGCTGTCAAGCCCCCCCGGTTTCACTGGAAATAGCGAGGAACCAAGATTCAGACCTCAGAAAAACGGTTGTTATGATTCGATTGAATCAATCGTTTTCGGCTTTTGCCTTGCACCCCGCCGTGCGGTCTTTGCTCGCGCGATGACACGGTGAGCTCAGTTCAAATTTTTTGGGAATAGCTAGGGCTGACTCATCCCGAATAACGAAAATGTTGATCGCAGTCGTCGATGAAGTGCCGTTCCCGCCGATTTCCTAAACGCATACCCTTATTTAAATTAATTAGTTCTTTAATTAAAGAAATCAGCCATGGATTTAGGTTGACCTTTCGAGTTTTCGCGTCGATTGTATCTCCTTAGTTGAGTTCGTTAACTTTCAAGAACCTTACAGTCTGCGTGACTGAACGGTTCTAAGACAACTTTCCGTTCCATGATTTGCTCCTGTGCATTGCTTTTGGTCCTGTCGTCGCTCGTGATTTCTGCGGATCCCTTGACTGCAGTCATTGACGCTTTCTGTGGCGTACCCAAAATTCGTATCCCCCTCAGTCCGGATCCCTCGACAATGGGAGTTCTAGAAGGGTCGGACACACTTTTCGGTTCTGATTGGCAGCCTTTACTCCAGTTGACCGGAGGCAACGGGCACCATGATTGGATGGATCCAGCGGGTCGCAGTCAGGCGCGCCGTTTTTACCGAATGTCGCGGGTGCCCCGTCCTCCTCTTGAGATGATGGCCAACTTTCGGCTTACAGATCACTTGGGTGAGTCCCATGAACTCTTCCGTGAAGGAGATGCGCGTGGAGTTGTTTTAGTTTTTACCACAGCGGCGACACTTCCCTCTGTTTGGAACCACCTACGACCGGTCATAGAAACTAATTCTAATTCAGGCCTCCTTTTTTGGATTGTGGATCCGGTAGATGACCGTGAAACGCTGGCAAGCGCAGCAAAAGCGGCGGGTATCAACCAGCCCATTCTTCATGATCCTGCGCACTTGGTTTCTCGCAGTTATGGCGCTGGGCGTGCTGGGGAATCTATCTTGATTGATGGAGCGACAGCAGCGATTTTTTATCGTGGACCGATCGAAGATCATTTGCCCTTTGCCACGGGCACCGGTGCCGGAGTACGTCAGACCTATCTTAGCGACGCCATAAAACAGTTTTTAACGGATCAACCCGCTTTGGTAGCGTTTGCTCAAGCCTCAGGACCTTTGCTTCCTCTCCCACAGGCTTCAGTTGCCGATTATGCCACCGTCATTGCGCCACTTTTGCAGACGAAGTGCGTGACCTGCCATAAGCCGGGCGACATTGGCACCTTTGCAATGGTCGACCATTCCTCAGTGGCCGCTCGATCCTCTTTAATTCGAGCCAACGTATTGGAAGGTCTTATGCCGCCCTGGCATGCGGATCCTGCGCATCAACGCTTTTCTAATGACTTTTCGCTGACACCCAAAGAGCAGGAGACTCTGGTCGCTTGGATCGATGCGGGGGCACCCAAGGGACTAAGTGCAGACCCGTTGGCTGCTGTACCACCCGCGCCGAATGAGTGGCCGCTAGGTAAGCCTGATTTGATTCTCAAAATCGCTAAGCAGACCATTCAAGCTAATGGTGAAATGCCCTATGCCTATCTCTTCATTACTAATACTTTGACGACGAATGCTTGGATCCGTGCTACAGCGGTCAAGCCCAGTAACCGCGCCGTGGTACATCACGCTTTGATCTTCCAAGTTAATCCGGGATCTCTGTCATCCATGTTTTCGCAGGTTGCTGCCATTCAGGGTGGACTCGCCGGGTATTTCGCTGGGTTTGTCCCCGGTATGAAACAAGTTTTTTATCCTGAAGGAACCGGTAAGAAATTAGTGGCGCGTAGCCTTCTTGTCTTTCAGATGCACTACACTCCGAATGGTTCGGAGACCACCGACACAACTGAGTTGGGGTTATATCTCACTTCAACGCCCCCCAATACAGAGCTAACCACTGGGGCAATCTACTCCACTGCCATTAGTATTGCACCGGGCGAAAAACGAAATCGGATCGCTGCCGAAAAAACGTTTGTAACCGCGATCGATGTCCATGAGTTAAGTCCGCACATGCATTACCGAGGCTACGCTATGCGGTTTGAAGCCGTCCTACCCGACGGATCATCCCAAGTGCTTCTCAATGTGCCAAAGTACGACTTTGCTTGGCAGGCCCTTTATCGATTGGAGCAACCGATTCGCTTGCCTGCAGGTTCTAAAATCAAACTGACTGGGGCCTTCGATAATTCGCGTTTTAATCCCTTTAATCCTAACCCAGCGGCACAGGTTAAGTTCGGCCAGCAAACCGATGACGAGATGTTCGTTGGTTACTTAAATTATACGGAAGCTCGCTAAGACCTGCACTGGCGGGCACTTAAAACGGCGGGTCGGCGTCGTGAACTGAGCAGCGAGTCTATTGCCAGACTTAGGTTGTGGCGTTAGGAGAATTCAGAGGCATACGTTTCCAAGCCCGTAAACGCTTGAGTTCCTCTAAAATCACTAAACGCTCCGCATCACCAAGAATTGGATCGGCAACCTGCCCAATATTTAGCGCGATTTGCTGCTCAATCCAGTGATCGCGCAGGCGCCGAACAACATCGCTCAGCTGTCTTTCTGGTTCAGGTATTTCTCGTTGTTCAGTCGCCGTTTCTGTAATCAATCCTTGGGCAAAATCATCCCCTTCGAAGTGACTATGCAAGGCCGGTACATCGCCTCCCGTTTGGAAATAGGTAGCTAAGATCCGACGGACGGCGGGGTTGGCAATCCAATCGGGTTCGAGCAGGGAAGCGGCAAAATCCCGAAGATCTGGGGTCAGCAGGACGAACTTGAGCAGCCAGAGCTCAGCATTGCTGGGTCGAACCGATTCTTCGAGGTGCGCTCTCTCAAGAATTTCGTCTGGAGGATCCTCCGATGACTCGGGGCGCACTGGCTTTCGCGCTGCCGCTTCTAGCTTGCGAAACTCGGCACGGACCGCGTTCACGTCGACTCCTAAGCGTTGGGCTGTGCGTTGGGCATAGGTATCGGTTAGAACGGCATTCCCCGATTTTCGCAAAGCTTCAGCCATTGATCTCAGAACAATCAGACGGCCACGGTCGGATGAGGTCTCGTTTTCGGCACCAAGATGGTGCAAGTAGAAATCGAAGAACCCCACTGCCCGGCCCAGGACCTGACGAAAGGCATCAGCCCCCTGAGACCGGATTAAGGTGTCTGGATCGTCGGGTGCCAAAATGCTAGCAACTCGGATAGCGACACCAGAGGAAAGGAGTCCGTCTAGGGCGCGCACTGTGGCGGCCCGACCTGCTTTATCGCCGTCAAAACAAAGGATTACTTCGTCGGTATAGCGTTTAAGGATCCGCCCGTGGTCGGAGGTAAGCGCGGTTCCTTGAGGAGCGACGACGTTCCGAATCCCGGCGGAATGACAGGCGATTGTATCTAACTGACCCTCGGCTATGATCGCGTGCCCGGCGTCTAAGATAGCACGCTTGGCCTTATCAAGAGCAAACAGGACTCGCCCCTTAGAAAAGAGAGGCGTTTCCGGTGAATTAACATATTTACCCTGTTTTTCGTCCCCCTGAAGTATCCGTGCACTGAAAGCAATGACCCGCCCCTGTTCGTCGCAGATTGGAAAAATGAGTCGCCCGCGAAAGCGGTCATACCATCCACCCGAATCACGGCGGAGGATCAGGCCTGCCTGCTCGCACAGCTCCGGTGAAAACCCCTTTGATTTTGCCCAGTTAACCGAGTCATCCCACGAATCAGGTGCAGCTCCCATCCGAAACTCTTTAATAGCATCGGCTGAGACGCCACGCCGCTCTAAATAAGTCCGTGCTACTTCGCCGGCTGCTTCACCCGAGAGACACTGTTGCCAGCGGACCGTAATGGCCTCGTGCAACTTGAGCAGCTGTTCCTTGATCGAACGCTGCACTTGGATGGCAGGGTCATTATCGAACTCCAAGGTAATCCGCGCTCGATCCGCGAGACGTCGAACGGCCTCCATGAAGTCCAAATTTTCAAATGCTTTAACGAAAGAGAAAACATCGCCGCCCTTGCCACAGCCGAAGCAGCGAAAGATCTGACGAGAAGGATTCACGTTAAAGCTCGGGGATCGTTCCTTATGAAAGGGGCAAAGGCAGACAAAGTTCGCGCCATTGCGTTTCAGCGGCACATAAGAACCGATGACGTCGACAATATCATTCGCTGAGCGGATTTGTTCGAGTGTCGTTGGAGAAACCAAAGGCATGACTTGGAGAAGAGAGTCTACCAAAACTGCGCGCTGGGACGATCCAGAAAAACAGAAAGATATCCACAATCCGCGCTTCTTTTGGGAACAATGGCTTGTCCGACAGCAGGAAAAATTTAAAGAGACAGGCACCAAATTTCGCACTAACGCAGAAATTATCTTGGATCGAAAATCCTCTCGTTCGACCTGACCGCAAAGACCGACCCTGCCTCTTCTTGTTCCAACGTCAGTTTAGGGCTAATCTGGCGCTGTGCTTACGTCGCGACACTACCGCAATATCGCTCTTGTTGGTTTTATGGGCGTAGGAAAGTCCACGGTCGGACAGATTCTTGCGGCAACTCTGGAGTTTGAGTTTCTCGATACCGATCGGTCAATTGAAGCCAAAGCGGGGTACCGTATAACCGAGATTTTTAAACACGAAGGAGAGTCTGCTTTTCGAGACATGGAGATTCAGCTCATTTCCGAATTAGAAACTCGTTCCGGATTGGTCATTTCCACTGGCGGCGGATGCATCGTCCGGCCCGAAAATTTAGCATCACTTCGGCGGCACTCCCTGATTGTTTGCCTCTGGGCATCACCCTCAACTATTTATGAGCGAGTTCGGCACCAGACGCATCGCCCTTTGCTTCAGACACCCGATTCTTTAGCGAAAATTAACGAACTTCTTGAGATTCGGCGTCCATCTTATCAGGAAGCGGACATTCTTGTCGGTGTTGACTTTCGCGGTGCAAGCGATACGGCCCGGCATGTCGCGGGGAGCTTCCGTCGCTTGCAAATGTCACTTCCACCCACTGTTTCTCTAGGGGTGGCTCCACTCACCAAGGTTATCCCTTCCTAACCTCTCTTTTATTTTTATAGTCTCACAATGACTGTCTCAAAAAATGTTCTCTGGTCGCGGTTTCAAAATTACTATTTGGATTGTCCAACTCTCGGTCTTGCACTCGACATTAGCCGAGTCGTGTTCCCTGACGACTTCCATTCAAAAATGGAACGTCCAATTCAAAAAGCCTTAATCGCCATGGCTGAACTGGAAAAGGGCGGAATAGCCAATCCAGATGAACGTCGTATGGTCGGCCATTACTGGTTGCGAAATCCGCAACTGGCTCCGACAAAAAGGCTAACTTCTGAAATCGAACGGATGCAGGCCGACGTCCAGGACTTCGTTCTTAGTGTGCATAGCGGGACTATTGGAGGTGAAAGTGGGTCCTTCTTAAATCTCCTAATCATCGGAATTGGAGGCTCCGCCCTAGGCCCACAATTCCTTGCCCGCGCCTTGGGAAATCCAAGCACCGACCGGCTCAAACCTTATTTTTTCGACAACACTGATCCAGACGGTATGGATATTACCTTAGCGTCTCTCGCTGGACAGTTAGGGCGGACATTAGTTTTGGTCATTTCTAAATCAGGAGGCACCCCTGAAACCCGAAACGGGATGTTGGAAGCGCACGCGGCATTTACGCGTGACGGATTAGATTTTGCTAAGCATGTCGTCGCAATCACTGGGTTTAAAAGTGCTCTCCATAACACCGCCACTGCGGCTCAATGGCTGGGAATATTTCCAATGTGGGATTGGGTGGGAGGTCGGACCAGTTCACTGAGCGCCGTAGGGCTTCTGCCGGCCGCACTTCAAGGGATCGATATTACCACTCTCCTCAACGGAGCTCGAGAATGTGATGAGGTGACCCGATCTACGGTCAGTCGAACAAATCCAGCCGCACAATTAGCCCTGATGTGGTATTTTCTCGGCGAAGGGCGTGGCGCACGGGACATGGTCATGTTGCCCTATAAAGATCGGCTCGAATTCTTCTCGAAATATCTTCAACAACTGGTGATGGAATCGCTGGGTAAAGAGCTCGACTTAGAAGGTAAAATCGTCAACCAAGGCCTCTCTGTCTACGGCAATAAAGGCTCCACAGACCAACACGCCTACCTACAACAGCTTCGAGATGGGCTTTCCAATTTCTTTGTTGTTTTCATTGAGGTTCTAAAAGATCGAGACACACCCAGTCCTGAAATGGAACCTGGCATTACCAGCGGTGATTTTCTGAATGGATTTCTCCTAGGGACCCGTAGTGCACTCTACGAGAAGGGGCGACAGAGTTTGACGCTGACTGTCCAAGATGCATCAGCCTTTACCGTAGGATGCCTTATAGCTTTGTTTGAACGAGCCGTTGGGCTTTACGCTACGCTTGTAAACATAAATGCCTATCACCAACCGGGGGTGGAAGCTGGAAAGCAAGTTGCTGCTATTGTTCTAAATCTTCAAAATAAAGCGGCAAGGCATCTCGCAGTTCATACGGATTGCTCTTTTTCGGCCTCTGCCTTAGCGGAAGCAATCGGAGACGCCGACTCTGCTGAGATGCTCTATAAAATCTGTACCCGACTGGCGGCTAATAAACGGATCGTTCGAAGAGTAGGTGGATGCGGACCAGAGGCACTCTTTCAAGCACTCGGCTAGAGAGTTTCTGAGTTTGAAAATGGGTCTTTGACCGAGGCAGAAGGCTTGACTTGATCAACCGACTCCATCCCTGGCGGTAAAGCAGGGATTTTCTTTATTCTACTAATTGGACTACTAATTTGCTCATCTTCTTTAACGGATCGATGATAATACGAAGCATAATAGTAAGTTGTGTAGTAATAGTATAGATTATCGATAGGCACACCGTTAATAATTAGTCCCAGAATGGGACTTCCCCGTTGCCGTATCGTCTGGATCTCCATCTTTGCAAACCGTATAGAGGTTTTTTCAGCGCGGATCACAAAAAACATGTCATCTAGATAGGCTGCGATTGAAAATGTATCATCGATAGCAGTGAGCGGTGGGCAATCTACAATAACATAATCAAACTCTGATCGAAGCTGACGAATGAGTTCTCTAGTATTAGGGCCGATTAAAAGTTCCGATGGATTGGAGGGGCGTTCACCACTCCGCATAAAAAATAAATTAGTAATTTTTGTGGGACGAATTGCTTCGTTCACAGTTAATTTTCCATTGAGAACCTCAGATAATCCTCCCTCGATTGGTTGTTCAAAATAGCCATGAATATTTCCACGACGCATGTCCGAATCGATTAATAAAGTCCGATTACCAGAATTCGCTAAAGTAATAGTAAAATTCGTTGTAAAGGTAGTTTTGCCATCCCCAGGCACCGCAGATGTTACGGCGATGAATCGTTTACTAGAACCCTCTGGGCTCAGTAAAAGTGTTGAACGCACTCCTCGAAGTGATTCAGCAAACATGTTGTGTGACTTCATTCGACTCAATATAAGGTAACCATCCTTATAGTGAGATTTGTTCACTTCGGGCAGTTGGCCCATAATAGGTTCCTCCAGTGCGGCCTCGATTAGTTCAGGACTTTCCAAGCGGTCATCTAGTTTTGAAAAAGCCAAAGTATACCAACACCCGCAATCAAGCCTAACCCAAATCCTTGCCCAATTAACTTCTGCCTGTTTGGGCCGACTGGCTTCTCGCTTCCAGTTCCTCGGTCTAGAATTTCGAAAACTTCCAAGTCAGATGATGACTTTTTCGGTTCCTCACTACTTTCAGTGGGTCAGTAGCACGGTAGGGTGAGTTTTCCGGCGACGAAGTAGAGCATGGTAGTTATATATTCGATCGACCGATACCCGCGGGCCTTGCGCTTCACAGCCGAGAACAGGCTGTTGAGCCCCTCCATGAAGGCTGTCGGCTGTCGTCAGACCTTGAGTCCAATGGGCCAATATTCCTTCCAAGTGCCCCTCGACCATGCGGGCGGCACGGGCCATCGGTTCAAGCAGTTCCCCGGTCTGCTCCCGCATCGCCTGGACCCACGCACACCAGTTCCCAAAAAGCTT
>SIAZ01000164.1 GCA_009695405.1 Pedosphaera sp.
CAACGTCCTCTTGGCCCTGATCCCCTTCGAGCAAGGCCAACCCTTGGCGCACTTCTTTGAACTCTACCATCGCCAACCAAGCCTCGCCCTCCGACTGATCATAGACTCCCGCCCTGTCCTATGAGCCGCCAGCCAAACGCCCTGGGGTCTCCCCTGACATTGAAGTCGACAATGATCCCACCCGCGAGTTTCAGGGCCAAGACGATCAACTGACCCGTGCGATTGAGGAATTAAAAAAGGTAATCGATCAAAGCCCATTAAAAATTCCCAACCCACCGCCCTATCCAAATAAATCCAAATAAAGATTAAGCGTAGCGATCCTCACATCAAAGAGAAGGAATCAACAAGTGCCGCCGTGCTGCCTGCTTTGATGACAGACAAAGAGACAATGAAATCGAACTTAAACCGACACAGAAATCAGTGGGTCAAAAGATCGAGACAGATCAATTCCCTCGCATCGCGGAGGTAGAGTCGACCGTCTGCGTAGGCGGGATTACACCAATTCACGCCACAGATCTGGGCTCGGCCTTTTTCTTTATACCCAGTGGGGTCGGCAGCCACGAGGACGAGGGTACCTGTCTCGGTGAGCAATAATAAATTCTTACCGAGAACCATAAAGGCGAGGTGCGCATTCTCAGCTGGCTTCACGGTAAAACCTTCCTGAGACCACTGCGTTTTTCCTGACGCCGTCTCGACGCAAAAAAGATTTTTCTGCGGACCTAGTCCATAAAGATAGCCACCAACAGCAACAGGACTGGAAAAATTAACTGTATGCTCCTTGGCTTGCCATCGAAGAGTTGCCTCCCAATTTGGACCCGATTCAGTTGGCCTAATCTCAATGCCCATCAGGCTTTCCTCCTTGGAAGCGACCATCACCTTATTTCCATCGATAACTGGGGTGGTCACATGGCGACCGTATGTCGTCGTAATCGGGACGCGCCAAAGCAGTTCGCCGTTCTGGACATTCAATCTGACTAATCCCTCGACGGTAAACGCCACAAGTTGCATGGGCGGACGGCCTCCAATGAGAGCCGTGACCGGCGCCGCATTTGCAGCGCGATCATTCTGGGACTGCCAGAGGACTTTCCCCGTTTCCTTATCGAAGGAAACGATACCAGCCCCTTTAGGATCGCCCACCAGTGCGATGAGTTGTTGCCCCGAAAGACAAGGAGTCGCGGTATATCCATGACGTTGAGCTCCCTTTGCCACCCCCTGTTCAGCCGGCAATCGAGCTTGGTATTCCTTGGTGTAGTTTACTCGCCACTTTAATTGCCCATCTTTTGTCGCTAAACAACAAAGCTCACCATTGCACGATTGAACATAGACTCGATCACCCTCCACCAATGGAGTGCATCGAGGGCCTGATGCCGTTTGACCGTTCTTGAAAGTCTTATCAATTGGCACCCTCCATAACTCTCGTCCGGTTTTTGTCCAGAGCATGAATAACTTCCATGTCATCTTGTGCATCGAGAAAGAAGGCCTGATCGCCAGCGACGACAGGTGAAGCCAAGCCTTCTCCAATCTTCATCTGCCAAACTCGACGCGGTTCAGCGGGTAAAGACTCGGGAACGATACTCCCGAGGGCTGCATGGCCATCCCTTAAGGGGCCACGCCAACCGGGCCAATCCGCTGCGAAACTAGGCATGTTCAACCCTAGAGCAATCAACACCCCAACAACTCCACGACGGCACTGTTCAAAAGTGGCATAAGGCGCAAACGAATCCTTTTTAGGAATCTTAGATCTTGGCTTCAATTTCAAAATAAAAGGCGCAGGGACCTCACTTGCTGAGTGTCGGTCGGAAAGAATCCCAGCCACCGAAGGGGCATGAACTAAATTTAGCGGGTGTAAAGTCGAATGAGACTTTCTGTTTTTAGATTCAGAGATTAAGAGACGAAACCGGAACGATACCGAGTCTTCACCAATGGATTAGCTTCCTCCACGTTGGTTACTCGGAGACGTTTCGCATCCCACACCAACCGTTTACCGGTACGAACCGCGAGGTTACCAAGTAAAATTGTTTCAGTAATGGGACCTGCCGTCTCGAAGGATGATTTCGCCTTTGGCCCCCCTTTACAGGCTCGAATCCATTCGGCGTAATGCGACGACTCAAAATCAGTGTACTTCTCGAAGAGCTCTGGGATAGATTTAAAATCAGCATAAGTATGACCTGATTTGAAGCGCGCACCACCCAGATAATTGGTGAGCATTGTATCGTTGGAACCGACTACCAAGACTCCATTGCCTTCAAAGGCCGCCGCTGGAAAGAGACCCGAGAGCGGCTTGGCCCCGCCATCGCACCAATGAAATTTGAAGGCAGCTTGATTCTTGCGAGCAGGTATATCCCAAACAATGTGAGAGCGAACTGGACCGGTTTCCTGATTAGCACCCACGGCTTCCACGACTTCGACCGAGGAGGGATCCGACATATCCAGCACCAATCCAGCGAGATTGAGGAGATGACACCCCATATCGCCGACAGCACCTGTTCCAAAATCCCACCAACCACGCCATTTAAAATGGCCCCAAGCCGGATGATAAGGGCGCTCAGGGGCTGTCCCCAGCCAAAGATTCCAATTAAGCTCGGACGGAGTTGGCGGACGATCCGTCGGTCGCTGCACACCTTGCGGCCACCAATTACCTGGGCGATCGGTCCAACAGTGCAATTCCTTCACCGCCCCAATCGCTCCCCCTTTCACTAGTTCAGCGTCCCGCCGGAGCATCGGATGGGATATCCCTTGGTTGCCCATCTGCGTCGCTACACCAGCGGCCTTGGCGGCTCGAGTCAATTCACGGGCTTCCCAAATGGTATGAGTTAGGGGCTTTTGACAAAATACATGCCACCCGTGGCTGATCGCTCGCATCGCCGGCGGAAAATGAGTGTGGTCCGGTGTCGAAACAGTAATCGCATCAATCGAATTACCTAACTGATCAAACATCTCTCGCCAGTCGGCAAAACGTCGCGCTGAGGGAAACACCTCTCCCGCCTTAGCTAACCGACTGCTATCCACATCGCAGAGACCAGTAATCGTCTCGGACTTAACCATATTTACGTCGGTCCAACCCTTTCCTCCAACACCCACAGAGGCGATGTTCAGGCGATCATTTGCACCAAGAACACGGCGACGACTAACATAAGGGGAGTGACATCCAGAGAGTAGGACCCCGCCCGAAAAAAGGAGGGAGCGTCCAATAAAATCGCGGCGAGTTGGTGAAGTCATCTGAAAAGAATTGATGGGTTTTTCAAAACTTCAAAGAAGATAATTTAAGTGAAAAAAGCAACTAAAGTGAACGGTGTTTGAAATCAGGACCTTTGCTAGTTCACACTTGAGTCTATGTCTGTGTCTCTTCCTAAGACCATGTCCGCTGTCGTGTACCGCGGAGTCAATGACCTGCGGATTGAAACGGTTCCCGTTCCACAGATTGGCCGTTCGGAGATTCTCGTGCAGGTCGCCGCTTGCGGGGTCTGCCCAACGGACATAAAAAAAATCAATAAAGGAACTCAGTCACCCCCTCGAATCTATGGGCATGAGACTGCCGGCACGATTGTCAAAATAGGATCCTCAGTCCGTCAACTTTGCGTCGGCGACCGCGTTGGGCTTCATCACCACGTGCCCTGTATGAGTTGCCATTTCTGTCGGCACCACGCCTTCGCTCAATGCCAAACCTACAAAAGAACCGGCATCACCGCTGGCTTCGAGCCTGCGGGTGGCGGCTACGCTCAGTTTGTGCGAGTTATGGATTTCTGCTTGCCGGGTGTCGTGAAACTTCCTGCGCGAAATTCTTTTCTCGAAGGAGCTATGCTCGAACCTGTCAATACGGTTTTAAAAGGGATTCATCAGCTACCCTTGATCAAGGACGATATCGTCTTGGTGGCTGGAGCAGGTCCCATCGGACTTCTCTTCATCCGGTTATTGTCACTCCGCGGTATCCAAGTGGTCGCCACCGATCTTATTCCTGAGCGTCGACGTCTGGCCCGTCGCTTTGGAGCTTGGCGGATCTTGGACGGTGCTGCTCCGGATTTGAACGAGTCTTTGCAACGGTTGACTCGAAACCAAGGTCTCGATGCTGCCGTTATTTGTGTCCCTGTGGATACCGCAGTAACACAGGCTCAATCTGCTGTGCGTGGTGGTGGTACTGTCCTTTTATTTGCCCACACTGTTCATGGTACCACAATGCCCGTCGATCTGGGAGTGATATGTGTCGATGAAAAAAAGTTGACCGGCAGTTACTCCTCAGATTTCACCTTGCAAAGAGAGGCGGCTCGGCTGGTCTTTTCAAGGCGACTCGACGTCCGTCAACTTATCACTCATACCTTTCCTCTGCAACAAACCGATGAGGCAATCGCTCTGGCCGCGACGCCGACCCCAAAGTCATTGAAAATAATGGTGGTCCAAGAAAAGCCGGTATGCGTCTAAGACAGCATTCAACTCCGGAAGCATCCCATTGAATTCAGGCTCAGTGTCCCACAGTCTCTACAAGTTGAGTTGGGACTGGGACAAGACCCGCTCGGTGCTTTTCAACGACCGCTTGGATCTGTGCCAAAACGACAGCGTTGGTCCCAGCACAGTTCCACTTTTCACCTGGGTCCAACCCTAGATGAAAAAGGAGTGGAGGGTCGTGAAAAACAGGTTTATCCGATCCCCAAGCGGACTGGGAAATGAAATGGGCTTTCCAAGGTCCCATCCGAGCAGCATAAAGTGTCGATCCTCGATAATAAAGAAAAGGCTCCCGATTCACAGTCCCTGTTCCGAAGAGCAAGGGACTCATATCAACCCCGTCGAGTACGGTCTTTGACAAGGGCGCGCCAGCCAGTTTTGCCACGGTCGGAAAAAGGTCTAAGGTCAACCCTACTTCCCTCTGAATTCGACCGCTCGGTATACGGCCGGGCCACCAAGCAATTCCTGGGACCCGCATGCCGCCCTCCCATGTCGATCCCTTGCCTTCGCGCAGTGGGCCCGCACTTCCGCCATGATGTTCGTAGGTCAGCCAAGGCCCGTTATCACTACTGAAAATCACCAAAGTTCGACCCGAAAGACCGCTTTTCCGTACTTGATCCAAGACCTGTCCGATACTCCAGTCTAGTTCCTCAACAACATCCCCATACAATCCGGCTGGGCTACGACCATGGAACTGATCCGAGGCAAAAAGTGGGACGTGCGGAAAGGTATGAGCCAAGTAGAGAAAGAACGGGGCTTTCTGATTCATTCGTATGAACTTGACCGCCTCATCTGTGTAACGACGAGTGAGAGTCCGTTGATCCGGTTTCGCCTCCAAAACTCGTGTTCCGAGCAACAGGGGGGTTTCCCAGTACTCATTCTTTTCAGCAAAAAATTTAGCGCGTCCCTTTGGAGCCTCCGCTGTCGGCATCATATCGTTGGAAAAGGGAAGTCCGAGATAAAAATCAAATCCATGCTGAGGCGGTAGATGCTCTGGAAGATGCCCTAAATGCCATTTACCAATCATCCCGGTGCGGTATCCGCGGTCTCGCAAGAGTTCGGCCAGTGTAACTTCTTCCTTGGGTAAGCCTCCTTTTGATTTACTCCGCAAGACTCGAAACTGATTGTGACACATTCCTGATCGGATCGGATAACGCCCCGTCAACAAGGCAGCACGACTCGGTGTACACACTTCTCCCGCAGAATAAAAATCGGTAAATCGCATCCCTTCAGCGGCCATACGATCTAGGTTGGGTGTACGAATGCTGGGATGCCCATAACAACCTAAGTCGCCATAGCCAAGGTCATCCGCGTAGATGATGATAATGTTGGGCTTAGCCTCACCACGGGTTGCTGAGGCTCCAACAGCAGTGGCGCATCCCAAGGCGATCAAAAGAATTATCCAGAAGTTCATAAAAGACAAAAATACCCGACTTAATTCCAAGGCCCAGGCAGGACTTTTGCTCTACGTGCCCACTTTTCCCACTCCAAAGTCAGAGTTCGGACCTTGTCAGGATGCACCCCAGCCAGATCGTGCGACTCGGTACGATCGATGCTCAGATTGTACAATTCCCATGAAACTTTTTCGCCTTTTGTCACCAGTTTCCACTGCCCCTGCCGAATCGCCCGGTTCCCTTCATGCTCCCAAACTAACGGATTAACTCTTCGGAAACGTCGCCCCTCAAGCAAGGGTCGTAAACTGGTTCCTTCAAGCGGAGTAATCCGGTTGCCCTCATATTCCAACGGATATTGAGCCCCCGCTAAATCAATGCAGGTGGCCAGAATGTCCGGGAGTTGCCCCGGCGCTGATATAAGCCCATTCCTGTCTTTGGCTCGAATACCGATCGGCCAACGGATAATCAAGGGAGTGCTGATTCCTCCCTCATGGACCCAATGTTTATATTCTCGAAAGGGAGTATTGCTGACAGCTGCCCAAGCTCGCCCATAGGCCACATAGGTATCGTCGGCCCCAGGCATCACTCCATATCCCTGCCGTACCGACCGACCATCGCGGGTTTGCTTCGGTTGACTGCCATACTGAGGTGTCTCCGCATTCATCGGAGTTGACGAGGTGGATCCACTGGGTTGGCTCCCTCGCCCGATTCCTTCAGCGCATCCCCCATTATCCTGAAGATAGAGCACCACCGTATTATCTGACTGCCCACCGGCTTTTAACGCCCCAAGAATTCGTCCAATTCCCTGATCCATAGACTCGACCATTGCAGCGTAAACCTCCATGCAACGTTCCTCAAAGGGTCGGTTATTCACTGAATTCCACTCCGCTGCCATGGGTGCCGGTAACCAGCTGGAATCAACAATTCCTAACCGTTTTTGTTTTTCCCAGCGCGCTTGATGAATCCCCTTGTATCCCACTGCGTAGCGACCCGATTGCCGCACAATATCGCTCTCTCTGGCGTGTATCGGCCAATGCGCCGCAGTAAAGGCGACGTAGAGAAAAAAGGGCCTCTCGTTCGATTCACGGCCGTGCTCTCGAATAAACCGAGTCGCTTGCTCGGCGATGGCATCAGTATAGTAAAAGCTGCTGGGCCGATATTCAGGATCGTTCGCTATGGTAATTTGACGATTATCGCGCACTAAAGAACTAGGATCCCAAAAACTACCGGCACCGTGAATCGTCCCATAGAAGCGATCAAATCCACGTTGCAAAGGCCAGTTATTCGTGGAAAGCAATGCCTTAGCTGACTCGCCTGGGGTCACATGCCATTTGCCCACGGCATAAGATCGGTAGCCAACCCCTTTTAACGCCTCAGCAATCGTAACCGCATTTCGTCCCAGTTGACCTCGGTATCCCACAAAAGGCCGCTCCTCCATCATATGCCCCACACCCGCTTGATGCGGATGTAGCCCAGTGAGTAACGACGCTCGGGTCGGACAACATCTCGCTGTATTGTAAAACTGGGTGAACCGTAAACCGTCGCGTGCCAATCCATCGAGATGTGGAGTCGAAATTTCTCCCCCGTAACAACCAATGTCAGAAAAACCCATATCATCCGACAAAATTACAAGGATGTTCGGTTTGCGACTTGCCGAAGCAGCGAGAGCACTCCAAGACAGCAAAATGAAAAAACCGATCCGCAGTGAAATTGGAATCATAGCTAGGAGCATCTGATGTCAAGCGACCAAAAAAAACAAGAAAACGACGCTCATGAAACCACAATTAAACCCGAAGCGAATACTACATAGACTCACTAAAAAGATCTTCGAGATTGGCTGGAGAGCCTAGGAAGGCGAAGGTCTCCCGTGCCATACGAATTCCGAGCGACACGGCGGGTTGAGTTCCACGAAACTGATCTGGCTGGGATCGTTCACTTTTCCAACTTTTTTCGTTATATGGAAACCGTCGAAGGGGGATTCTACCGATCCTTTGGACAATCGGTGATCCTGCGGGGGGTCGAGGAACCTATGGGGCTTCCACGGGTCCATGCCGACTGCGACTACTTCAAACCGTTGCGGTTCGAAGATGTCTTCGAAATGCACCTATTGGTTAAGGAAAAACGAGAGCGGGTTCTGACCTTTCAAATTCGTTTTCGGCGATTAGAACCAGGGCCTGTCGAGGAGGTTGCCGTGGGGCATATCACCGCTGTTTGCGCGCAAAAAACACCTTCTGGCCTACTTCGTTCTGAACCGTTCCCAGATAAATTTATTTCTAAA
>SIAZ01000165.1 GCA_009695405.1 Pedosphaera sp.
CAGGGTTGGAGCGCCGCCAGCCAGATGGCTTTGAGCGGGGCACGCAGCTTGTCCGGGTCGTATTCCCTGGGCCGCCCAATGACAAACGGCGCAGCGATCACCGGCCGCGCTTGCAGTGCGCGGATGGCCGACTTGCGATGGCAGTCGAATAGTTCGACCAGTTCGTTGATGATTTTGGTTTTGTGTTCCTTGCCGGCCCGGGCGTAACGATCACGCCTCTTGGCCAGCACCTCGGTTCGTGTTTTTTTGACTCATTTTGGTGTCCATAGCTCGGCAACACCCTTTTTGAGTCAACGTATGGTTTCCTCAAACCATTTCACCTCGCCTTCGGTAACATTCTTTTTGAGTCAATTCGGGTTGAAGTTCTCGTTTAGATTATACTGTCTAAATTTAATTTAATTACCTTTCATTAGAAAGTTAAGCAGCATGATCCTTGGTTGTCCTAAATCAAATCCGCACGCTGAAGACTTATGAATAGTCAGTTTGACTTAAATTAGCCAAGAGGTTCCTTTGTCGTTGCAACGAAGTCTAAGGCGAGATTTCGTCGAGCGCGAGTTGCTTCATCGGCGGCTTTGAAAGCTGGAGCGCGGGTTTTTGGGAGACGCCCAAATTGTTGAGTCCAAAATTCACTCAAGAAATTTCCCAAATCGCGGACGGCTTTTGAATCGAACTCCACTCTAGATAAAGTCTCCCAGTCTTCGTTTAATAGGCTTAGTAAAAGTGACCGGGCGGCCGGATCGAAGGTATTGGGAAACCGAGTGGGATCTAACCCTTGCAGCGAAAGAAATTGAAGTTCCCAAGCAAAGAGGGCGCGCGGACGAGGGCCGTGCCGTTCCAAGAATCCGATGAACCCTCGATAGACTTCATAAAGTTCAGGAAGTGGGGATTCGGTTTCCGTTACTTGTTCCAAGCACCCGACAACATGGGCAAGGAGAGTAATCGAAGCAATGTCGCGTCGGAGGAGTGGATGAAAATCAGTGACTTGGACTTCGGCGAGGGTGTGAACATCGCTCCGAGTCGATTTATGGAAGGAAAAATCGGCCTCAATACAGAGATCTATTTTACCCAGTAGAGGAGATTTTGGATTTCGTGCCGCGCGGGCGGCGGTGGTGATTCGACCATATTGAAGAGTGAACCAATGGACCATTACACTCGTTTCACGATACGGCCGCACTCGCAGTATAAATCCATGATCAGTGGCCAGAGTCATTTCAAGCCAGACTTTTCGAAGAGGCCTAAATCATGTGAGCCTTGTGCCCATCGGACCAAACGGTTTTCCTCCTGTTTCATTGCCCTTCGTGCGGCAGGTTCCAAATCATCAAAGCCTTGGAGATGCAGAATGCCATGGATCAGATAGCGGGCCAGTTCCTCAGGCCAAGGTCTACCAAAAGCCTCAGCCTGTTGAAGGGTGTCCGTTAAGCAAATGAAGCATTCGCCATGCAACCGAGTAGAGGTTGATCCGTGGTCGAAGGTGATGACATCGGTCGAACCTTGGTGCCCGAGAAACCGAAGATTGATATGGGCCATTTCTGCAGGGGCGACAAAATGAAAACCCAATTCGCCGGTGAGCGCTCGTTCAATCAGTAAGTTTCTTATAAACGTACGAATTCGGGTGAGATGGAGCTGTTTAACCCGTTGAGACGAACGGAGGTCAACGAGCGTTTCTGGAATGGGGGCAGCATCTAAAAGTTGGGCTTGAAGGCCGATTTTAGAGCCGCTGGATGCCAGTCGGATAGGCACGGTAGTTCTGTACAGAATTAGAAGCCGTGTTTGGCCAGTTCTTGTTCCAAGAGCACTTGGAATTCAGCCAAGTCTGCCGGCGAAGGACGGTAGTTTTTCTCGTCGGCAATGAGTCTAGATCGACCGTATTGATCGAGCATCCAAGCAGCGCCTTTGCTGTCTGAAAAAACGACGCGACCGCTCACCATCGCCCCCGGGCGCGTAACAGCATCCACGGTCACAGACACCGTTGAAGTTCTAGGCGCGGGAATAACTTCATCGGGTGAGAGTGCTGATTCGGGGCCAGCGACCGGTGGCGTTGCTACTACCGCTTCCTTCGGAGGTTCAGGGTCTTTGGGCGTCACTTTTAGATCATCCAAAAGGAAGCGGACCTCCATGTAGGTCATGACGATTTTGAAATCCGTTTCGATGCGTTTTTGGAAGTCAGACAGCTTCATGCCGTCGGCAATCCAGAGGCGTGCCTGTGTTTGTTGTTCAGTGGTAAGGGATATCATAATCTCGTAAAAGCTTGAAGAAAGGTAGCAGACTTGGAGTAATCAGTCGCGAAAGTTCACAAAACTAAGTGCCACAGGAAAATCTTGAGATCGGCAGGCTGTGATGACTGTCTGGAGATCATCTCGATTTTTGCTGCTGACTCGGAGTTCATCTCCTTGAATGGAAGCGGTGACTTTAATCCCCAGAGTGCGAATATAGGTGCTGATTTCCTTGGCAGCGGGTCCGTCAATTCCTTGTTTAATTTTGATAACTTGGCGTGCGTGACCGAGCGGTGAAAGTTCTGCTTCACCTGCATCAATACTTTTCATCGAGACACTCCGTTTAGCCAACTTTAGAACAACCATTTCAACGAGCGCATTCATTTTGAAGGCATCTGGGGCGCGCAATTTAATTTCTCGTTTTTCCAAAACAATCTCGGCACCTGACCCCTTGAAGTCAAACCGGCTAATTAACTCCTTTTGGGCTTGGCTTACCGCGTTTTCAATTTCCATAGAGTTCACGGTAGAAACAATGTCGAAGCTCGGCATAGTTTGATTGTACGGGGATTTGACCTATTAGAAAGGCGGAACAGGACGAAGAAATCGTGTTACTTCAACAAGCGCGAGTGAATTGGGGCTAAAGTGGGTGGCAGACAGCGCCTCTCCTCGATACAACGACCCGCTGGGGCATCGATTGAGAAGAACAGGTAGCCTGCCCCATCGTTTGAATTTTGGGACAACTGGGAGACGGCAGCGAAAAAAGAGCTAGGAAGGAGTGTCAAGAGTGCTAGCTGCTTTCAGTCTTTCGGTCGGAAAAGACCGTAGGAGCAGGAGGCTCCTGTCACTCGTGTACTACTGCCCGCGACCGATTCAGTCCTATGGGAAGGGCAGAATTTAGCCCCGCTTTGATGTGCTCAGAATCAACTGCCGGAACTCATCGAAAAGAGGGGTTGAATCGTGAGGCCCTGGGGCGGCTTCTGGATGGTATTGAACGCAGAAGATAGGCTTAGAACGATATCTCAATCCTTCGACTGTGCGGTCATTCAGATTGATCCGATTGACCGAGACTTCGGTGGGGAGGGAATCAGCATCTACGGCGAACCCGTGGTTTTGTGAGGTAATTTCTACCCGCCCCGATTCCAGATCTTTCACCGGTTGATTTCCTCCACGGTGCCCAAATTTAAGTTTAAAGGTTTTACCTCCGAAAGCTTGAGCGAGGATCTGGTGACCGAGACAGATACCAAATATAGGAATACCAAAGTCGACCAGTGTTTTCACTTCGCGAACGATACCCCCGAGAGTGGCCGGATCACCGGGTCCATTACTGAGAAACACCCCAGCCGGTTTGTAGGATAATACTTCCGCAGCGCTTGTTTCAGCCGGAACAACTCGAACCTTAAATCCTTTTTGCCTCAAGCAACGCATGATATTGTACTTGATGCCAAAATCATAAGCCACGATCGAAATATCGGCGGGTGGCAGCGGGTGTCGAATCATGCGCTGATGAGTTTCTCCACTCTTTTGGGTCAAAGCAAAGGCGGCGGATTGATTCTCATTTTGGTCCCACAGGAAGGATTCCTTATGGGTGACCTCAGCAACGTAATTGCGGCCGGTCATACCCCCCCAAGCCCGAGCACGCTCTAGGGCGTCAGCGTCACTGAGCCCCTCCGTGGATAGGCAGCCAGACAGTGCGCCACCTACTCGCAGTTTTTTGGTTAATGCCCGCGTATCGATACCTTGAATACCGGGAATGCTATAATGTTGAAGGTATTCGGCTAATGAATGATCGGCGCGCCAATTACTTACTACTGGGCTCAGTTCACGAATCACGAACCCAGCGCAGTGAGCTCGCCATGATTCGGCGTCCTGATCATTTACCCCGTAATTACCAATGAGCGGATAGGTCATTGTGACGATCTGCCCCTTGTAAGAGGGATCGGTCAGAATCTCCTGATAACCGGTCATCGAGGTGTTAAAACAAACTTCACCAGTCACCGAAGCTTGGGCTCCAAAGCCCAGTCCGTGAAAGACTGATCCGTCTTCAAGAGCAAGAATTGCGTTTATCATGCAAGAACGGTCAAGAAACCGCGGGCGGAGTGTGGTCAACTCTTCAACCGACGCAAGCTGAGACCTTTCTAAGTCGCATTGAAGCTAAGGCTCACTCTTTCATTCCTAACTTGTTTTACGCATGCTCTTCGAAGGTGTCTGCTCCCGATTTTCCATCTAGTACGTCCTCAAAACCACCCCTTTCGTGTTTGCCGGAACTGTTAGCCCCAGCCGGTGACTGGGACTGCGTTCGTGCCGCTGTCGAAAATGGAGCCGACGCAGTCTACTTCGGACTCGATCGTTTTAATGCCCGAATGCGGGCCAAAAACTTTACTGAAGCTGATCTGCCGGCGTTGATGGAATTCTTGCATCGACGGGGCGTCCGCGGCTACGTGACCTTCAATACTCTGGTGTTCACCGATGAACTACCGGCTGCGGTCGACTACTTGCGCTCGATTATTTCCGCCGGTGTCGATGCTGCCATCGTTCAAGATATCGGTATTTGTAAAATAATCCGTCAATTGTCATCGGATTTCCCGATCCATGGGTCCACTCAAATGACCATAACCAATGCGGCAGGGGTTGAATTCGCTCGGGATCTAGGCTGCAATCTAGTGGTTTTAGCTCGTGAAAATTCCATTAAGGAAATCGAGGCCATTCAGGAATCATTCCAAGGCCCGGATAGTTCTAGCCCAGGATTGCCTCTCGAAGTCTTTGTTCACGGTGCCCTTTGTGTCGCATACTCAGGTCAATGCCTGACCAGCGAATCCCTCGGTGGACGTAGCGCGAATCGAGGCGAATGCGCTCAAGCCTGTCGAATGCCCTATGAACTGGTGTCCGATGGAAAAACTGTGGAGCTCGGTGATCGTCGTTATCTTCTCTCTCCTCAAGACCTCTCTGGACTTGAGGTCCTGCCGGAGCTTGTCCGAGCGGGGGTCAGTTCGCTCAAAATTGAGGGGCGTCTAAAATCACCGCACTATGTCGCCAGCATCACCCGGGTTTACCGTGAGGCCTTGGATGCGTTGGGCGGAGGGACTACAGGTAAAGTTTCGCGGACTCGTGAAGCCCGTTATGAGCTTGAAATGGCTTTCAGTCGGGGCCTGTACACCGGTTGGTTTCGAGGTATTCAAAATCAAGAACTTGCCCACGCTCGATTTGGTAAAAAGAGAGGTGTTTTTGTTGGAGAGGTCGTGGATGTAGGTCGCGAAGTGGTGCGGTTACGTCCTGGAGGCCCGATCAAACCGGGTGATGGTGTCGGGTTCGATGCGGGACGTCCTGATCTCCCAGAGGAGGGAGGGCGGGTTTACACGGTACGCCCCTTGAGGGATGGCCTAATTGAGATCGACTTCGGGCACGGCACTGTTGATTTCAGTCGAATTCAACCCGGAAATCGTATTTGGAAAACTGATGACCCCGAATTATCGCGCGAGTTGGCCAAAACCTACGACGGCGATGCAGTTCGATATCGACAATCCATCACCGTCGAGGTGCATGGCCACGCGGGCGTCCCGCTGACACTAATTCTACGAGATCGTCAAGGCCACGTGGTCCAAGCGGATTCAGTGCCGACGCTTGTTGTCGCTGAGAAACGACCGTTAACCACCGAAACTCTTTCCGAGCAGTTGGGGCGTTTTGGAGGAACACCCTTTTGCCTTGGGAATCTCGTGAACAAACTGGAGGGGCAGTTGATGCTCCCCGTCAGCGAGTTGAATCGGTTGCGACGCGATGGGGTTACCAAATTGGAAGCTCTTCGAGCTTATCCCCAGCGCTGGGCCCTAGGACTGGGTCCCCCCGATAGCTTCAGTCGAGTGACTCAAACGGAAGGGCTGTCTGAGGCGGTTGTGGGGGTACCGGAACTTATCATTTTAGTCCGAACATTAGGACAACTTGAAGCGGCACTGAGTTGCGGTGCGACCTCCGTTTACTGTGACTTTGAGGATGCAAAAAAGTATCGCGAAGCCGTAACCACATTTCATACGGCTCATGGGTGTCAAACGGGCGTGGACGGGCGGCGACCTGAAATATTTGTGGCTCCGCCTCGTATTTCGAAACCCGGAGAGGAGTGGATTTTGAAGCAAGTGCTTTCCAGCAATGCCGACGGCTACTTGGTACGGAATGTCCAACATATCCGATATTTTGCCGGACACAGGCAGCGAGGAGATTTCTCCCTTAATGTCGCTAACCCAGTTGCGGCGGAGCATTTCATTCGGAATCAAGGCCTTGAGCGAGTGACCATCAGTTACGATTTAAATGTGGAGCAGGTATGCGACCTACTGATAGCAGCACCGCCGTCTTGGTTTGAACTGACTCTTCACCAGCACATGCCGATGTTTCACATGGAGCATTGCGTCTTCTGTGCCTTTCTTTCTAAGGGGAAAGATTTTACTGACTGCGGTCGCCCGTGTGATAGTCATGACCTCCGATTGCGTGATCGAGTTGGAATAGAACATCCTATCAAGGCAGATAGCGGATGTCGTAACACGGTCTTCAATGCACGAGCGCAAACAGGCGCCGAATTTGCGGGTCGGTTCCTAGCACTCGGGGCACGAGCTTTCCGCGTTGAGTTTCTAAATGAGACCCCGAACGAAGTAGTGGCAGTTATGGCCCGTTATCGAGCCCTGCTCAGGGGGGAGATTAGCGGCGAGCAATTGTGGCGAGAGTTTAAATTACAAAATCAACTCGGGGTCACTCGCGGTCAGATGGAGACCGTTGAGTTCCGTAAGGTATTTCCTGAAACCAGCAAGAAGAAGGAATCTGTCTGAGACAGTGAGCGATGCTTTCCCTGTTTTAGAGAGGTGAAATTTTTGCGGTCACTAGGGCCCGTTGATTTTAATCCATTGAAAACAGCTAAAATTTGAGCAGAAATTCCCAAACCCTTTTATCTAAATGAATGCCACTGAAGTCACTGGGTTCGTCGTCGCTTTGCTGGTCATGCTGTTGGGATTTGCAGGATCGCTCCTGCCCGTATTGCCTGGCCCGCCTCTTATCTTTTTAGCCGCGCTGATTCATCGACTCATTTTCGCCGATAAGGGGGCTTCCATCTGGGTGCTCGTTACTCTGGGAACTCTAACCGCAGTCTCGTTCTTTCTCGATTTTCTAGCCTCAGCCTATGGTGCAAAACGTCTGGGTGCCACTTGGCGAGGTCTTTTAGGTGCCTTTATTGGGGGGCTTATTGGACTCTTTACAAGCCCCCTCGGACTGTTAATTGGTCCTTTATTCGGGGCGGTCCTTGGGGAACTGCTTGGAGGCCGCAAATGGCTAGAGGCGGGCAAGGCCGGCCTCGGTGCTATTCTGGGAATCCTCGTTGGTACCGCTGGTAAAGTGGCCTGTGCTCTTGAGATGATTGGGCTCTGGACCTTGCATATTCTTCTGTCCACACTCCGATAATGAAGGGGGCTTCGTTGCATCAAGCCGCCCACCTCGGGATTTGTCCCCTCGAGCGAGCGTCACGAGTAATTACCCGCTGCGGATCAGTCTTTATTAGAAAAGCTAAGTAGCTGAATGTAACGGCTGACTCTCTGGATCAAACCACCTCAAAAAAGCACTGACGGCACTGAGTCTTAGGCTAAAATCTCTTTGATGACCCGACTGTCCCCATCGACTTGTGAGAGCCTCTGTTGGAGGCCTTGAAAGTAAAAGGTTAGTTTATCGTGACGCAGTCCGAGGAGATGTAAAATCGTTGAGTGTACCGTGCATTCACGAGTTGACGGTAAGAATCAGTTCCAGAGGAGGTGATCGTCCTTGTTTTTGACCAGGACGCAGAGTTGAAGGAGATGGGTAAGGCCGGGGCGGGTCCAGAACTGACCACTGCCCCGGAGACGGCGCTGAAACTGTTT
>SIAZ01000166.1 GCA_009695405.1 Pedosphaera sp.
CCAAGACAAAGGGTGTCTTGTGCAAAATGGGTAAACGCGCTGACATAGAGTTAAGATATATAGAAATAATATATTATATATGCAAGACAAAACACGCTCTCTCATTCACTTTTTTCGGGCTTCTAGAAAATTAGGCGAGGATCAGGGAGTGCCGAAAATAAGTCTATAGGTAGTTGCGGATGAAGCCTTTGGATTATCCACATCCTTGGGAGTGAGGTGTGAGGTCTTTTTCGTTAATGTTGCCCTGCCTATTGACCAAGAGGAGAATATTGGACCAGAGTTAAAACGAGTTGAAACGAGTTCTTATTGTCGCCGACTGGCCGCGTGTTTCTCATGGCGGTGTGGGTCGTGTGGTTGTCGAGACATGTCGCCGTTTGCGCTTACGCGGTTACGAATTGGGCATTGCCTATCATCAACCGAGTGATGTTGTAGAGGTGGAGGGTCCTTCGTGGCAAATGCCGGAAACAATGAGCGGATCAGTTGCTTCCCATGCCGAAATGACCACACGGTTGACGGGTATTCTCGAGTCGTTCCAGCCAGATATCGTTTATGCTCACACTCGTCGAGCGAGTCGACACCTTGATTTGATCCTAGACCGGGCTGCAATGTTCCAATTCGTTCATGATCAGTCGTACGTTTGCGGAGGAGGTCATCGGGTCACTCGTGGGAATGTGGCATGCCACCGAACCCATGGAGTTTCGTGTCTGGTGTACAACTATTTACTCGGTTGTGGAGGATTAAACCCGCTGAATAATTTGGTTTGGTGGAAGAACACTCAATTTTTTCTTCCAGTAAAAAAGCATTCGAGTGTTCGGCTTCAAGTGGCTTTTAAAATGATACGAGAAAGTCTTTTGGAGAACGGCTATGAGGCGGATCGGATTGACCTTATACCCTTATTTTCTGAGCCATCGACCCGTCCCGATCGCCCCGAGTTAGGCCGCATTTTGGTTCCGGGCCGGTTAGTGCGAGAGAAGGGTGTCCATGTGTTGATGGCGGCGATGCGATTACTTCGTGGGTGTCACTGGAAAGTGTGTATGCCGGGCGACGGGCCAGAAGCGGTTGAATTAAAGAGATCGGCACTCACTTGGCAAATGGCGGATCGTTTTGAGTTTCCTGGAGAAGTGAGTTCGGAAAGGATGGCCGACGAGTATGCTCGGTGCGACTTTGTGGTTTTCCCTGTACTGCGACTAGAACCGTTCGGACTGATAGGGACCGAGGCATTGGCTTACGGAAAGCCGATAGTGGCTTTTGGAGGGGGAGGGGTCGAGGAATGGTTAAAACCTGAGCAGACGGGTATTCGGGTTGACTTGAGGACTCCTGAGGCACTCGCTGCAGGGATTAGTCGGTTGCTAAAGGATCGCCCTCTTAGGGATCGATTAGAGGCAGGAGCCATTCGAGAGTTCCCTCGGTTTCACCCGGACAGGTTTATAGAAAGTTTGGAGGTTAGTTTTGAAAGAACGCTTTGGGGATGGCAGACTTCTCAACGCGGTCGAGGTAGAAAGAAGGAAGAATAACCGGCATGTCGTCGGTCTTCTCTGAAATTAGACTGTAAAAAGCCCTTTACCTCTGCAAGTCTTTGAATAGTCTCTGACCTCTGTTCTGCATGGATAAAACGCGTCGACTCATTATTGCCGGTAATTGGAAGAGTAACAAAACGAACTCTGAGGCCGTAGCTTTGGTATCGGAACTCATCCGAGATCTAGCCAACGTCAAGGAGTTGGATATTGTGGTCTGCCCACCTTTCACTGCGCTGTCGGATGTTTCACGGCTGGTTCTCGAGTCCAACATTCGGTTAGGTGCTCAAAATTTAAGTGATGCTGGCTATGGCGCGTTCACCGGTGAGATTGCCCCGGGAATGTTGCGCGAATTGTCCGTTCGTTATGTGATTTTGGGCCATAGTGAACGCCGTCAATTCCAGAAGGAGACCGATGCTCAAGTCGCTCGGAAAGCGGCAAATGCGCACTCGAATAACCTGATTCCCATTGTTTGTTTTGGAGAGACTTTAGCTGAACGTGAGGCGGGTATTACCGAACAGATCGTCGAAACTCAGGTTCGGGGTAGCCTTGCGGGTCTTTCGGTTGAGCAGATGGAAATGACGGTTCTGGCCTATGAACCGGTGTGGGCGATTGGTACTGGGAAAACAGCCTCGAGTGCTCAGGCTCAAGAGGTTCATGCTTTTGTACGCCAAGTGTTGACCTCGCTTTATGGTGAGTCGGTCAGTCGCCGAGTTCGGATTCAATACGGTGGCAGCGTCAAGGGATCAAATGCGCGGGAACTTCTTGGTCAACCTGATATCGACGGTGCCTTGGTAGGCGGCGCGTCGCTTGATTCAAAAAACTTTGTCGAGATTATTAAAAACTCGATTTAACTACGTTATCTTTATTTTTATGGGAATAGTTATTGGTATCCTCGGATTTATCCTCGTTCTAATCTGCCTCTTGCTAGGACTTTTGGTCCTCATTCAACTTCCTCGAAAGGATGCGGGCCAAGGGATGGCCTTCGGTTCTGGTGCCGTTGATACTTTGTTGGGAGCAGGAGCGGGTAATGCTTTAACCACTATTACTAAGTGGGTAGCAGGAGCCTTTTTGGCACTCTGCTTGATGCTGTCTTTGTTAGGCAGTCGCGCCAGTAGTTCAGCCAAAGCCTCCAAAGGTATCCGTGAAGCTGCGAGTCAGGGCAGTGTTCTCTCGCGTCCGGCGGGTTTGTCAAATGCACTTCCCGCAACGTCTTTGGTTCGGCCCGCAGGTGTCGCGACCAATGGCCCAGCTGCGAAGTGATTGTCTTGTTGGGCAGGTACTGTTTGGCTGCTTAACTCCGGTCTCGCGGCGGTTGTGAGTTCTTTTTTGTTCGCCGGCTTTTCTGGAATTGCACGACGAAAGTTGGGAGAGTCACTCAACTGAGATTGAGTCGTTATTAAAGGTGATTATCTTTGAAGAGCGTTGAAGGAGGGTGAACGGGTGACTGCCTCGTACTCGTTGATTACCTAAGAAAGAGGTTGATGGTGGCCGAGTAGAGCCTTTTTATGAGGGTAGCTAACCCCACTCCATCTTGAATGGTTCACTCGTCAAATTGCATTTCCATGGCCTTGCCAAAAAAAGTTCAATGCCTTCTTTGTGGCTCAACTGAAGCCCGCCGTCTGGATAGGGTGTCACCGGCGGAGGTCGTATGCCTTTTTGCGGCCGAGGGAGTTCTATTAACCACTGAAGCGATGGACTCTTTTTCCGGTGTTGCAAATATTGAACACCGACAATGCTTGGTCTGTGGCTTTCAGTTCTTCGATCCAATTTTGCCTGGGAATAATGCCTTTTATCGAGATCTCGAGAATCAGGTTCTGGGTTATTATCCTGAAAATAGTCCCTCCTTCTTTCGCGCTCTGGATCTTGCCCGACAGACGGGAGCTAAGACGTTGATGGATCTAGGGTGTGGTGCTGGTCGTTTTCTGGATAAAGCGCGGGCGGCAGGGCTTAAGACCTACGGATTGGATCTTAATGAACAGGCTGTGGAAAAGGCTCGGAGTCGGGGGCATGAGGTTCTTTGTTGCACGGCGGAGTCTTATGCAGCATCGCGTCCGGAGAATCGTTTTGATTTGGTCACCGCTTTCGAAGTAATGGAGCATTTATCGGATCCGGTAGGATTCTTTAATGGGGCGGCTCGCTTGGTGAAACCGGGTGGTCATTTAGCTATTGCCGTGCCCAATGGCGCCGGTATTTATCGTTGGTTTACTTTGGATCCGAGACAGTGGCCCCCTCATCATTTAAGCCGTTGGCGTGCTCAAGATTTACGGCATCTGGGTGGCACTTTGGGGCTAGAGGTAATTGATTTAACCGCAGATCTTCTTCGCGGTGTACAAATACGCGAAACGTGGCGCATGCAGAGTCACTATAATCTAATCCTCAAGCGACCTGACCGTTATTCCTCCTGGATTGTTAGAGAAGTGTTGACCTTTCTCTACCGACTTTCGCTGACTCGACATTATCTACGATTTGGAAATAGTCTTCATGCCCACTATCGAAAGCCAGCGACCTGAGCCCAGTTCAGACTCAGTTGAAGCACTTTCGTCGGTGCTGAATGACGATCTGTATTTACGACGGCGAATGAATCCGCCGTTGACTGACCTTGATTATCTAATTTTCAAAGATCTTCTCCCGGTTATCCGTCGGTTTGCCGAGTCTGTGCAGGGGCATTTGCTGGATTACGGCAGTGGAGGGGCCCCGTATCGCAGTTTGTTTCCTTCGCTCACTCAGTATGAAGCTGCGGATGTGACTCCGGGCCCCAAGGTTACGCTGACTCTGCGTTCGGATGGTTCGGTGCCTGTGGTTGAGGAAACCTTTGATGCGGTGCTGTCCACCCAAGTTTTGGAACATGTTCCCGATCCTGGGGCTTATTTGCGTGAAGGACTCCGCGTTTTAAAGCCAGGTGGCCGTATGTTGGTGACGACCCACGGACTCTTCATTGAGCACGGATGTCCGTATGATTTCCGTCGTTGGACAGCTAAGGGATTGGAGTGGGAAGCTAAAGCGGCAGGATTTGAAATTCTTAAAGCCTCCAAGATCGTCGCTGGTCCGCGAGGATCGTTTCACTTGATGCATTATTGTGTTGCTGAACTCATTCAGACAGAACGTCCGCAAGTGCATGCCCTATTGACGGTGGTGCGAAAGCTCTACTGTTGGTTTGCCCTTCCGGCGCTTAACTGGTTGGGTGACTTTTTTACTAATATGTCGGAGGTTCCCGCAGACCATCGAACCCCCGTTTTTTCAGGTGTGATTGTCGAACTACGCAAACCCAATGCTGTTATTCGATCGTTGAGTCATAGTTAAAATCTTAAGTTAGTTTGCCACTACTCGCACTTGATTCCAAGGATGCAACGCTATCAGCCAATGAACGGGTTGCCGTTAATCGATTTGCTCATCAAGCCGGTCTTTGCTGCTTCGCTGCGACTGCGAGATTCTCGTTTGCCCGTCAATCACCCGGTTCGGGTCTTTGGTCCGGATCCGGTTCCTGAACCGGCTCAGGGTGCGGCGCATCGACGTTGTCGCTATCGGAGTGAGTGCCTTCGGAAGTTCACTCAAGCAAAGAGGAATTTGGCCCTCGCCAAGGGATCAGTAGAAAACTTGGATGAACAATTTCGACGAGGGCACTTGTTTCAAGTAGCGCGTTCAGCGAGAAAAAAAGAGGTGGAAAATTTGAGAAGAGGCTCAGCAGATTTGCGGCTGAAAATGAAAGTTCCTAACGAGCGCTTGAGAGAGAAAATTGGGGAGAGAGTCGAATTGCCTATGGATTCAATGTTTCCTGAGATTCCGGTGTGCCGAGTGAGTGGTTTGCGGCTGCTCCCCATTCTGTTCGAAGGAGATTTTGAGGAGGAACTAATCGGTTTGAATTCCGTCAATGAGCCCCTCTCTTTAACTGAAGATATCTCTGAGAAATTTCTTGAGGAGCGGCCGATATGGGGTGGAACCGTATGGTTAGTAGCGCGTGATCCTCGGTGTCTGATGCTCTACTGGAGTAAATTAAGTTCTAGTCCGGTTGGGCGTTGGAGCCTTTTGTGGCGGGTGCACAGTGTTTCATTGAGCGGCACTGTGATTGCTAGTGGACCTTTGCGTCGGATCTAGAATTTATATTTGTCGCAGTCAGTTTAGGCGGAGTGGGTTATGTCGCTGAAATTGGGGTGGAAGACGAGGGGTGCTGGATTTCACTTGCCTGCTCGTTACCCGTTTTAACGTGTCCGGATTCTCTTTGGTC
Source organism: Pedosphaera sp. (assembly GCA_009695405.1). Taxonomy (GTDB): domain Bacteria; phylum Verrucomicrobiota; class Verrucomicrobiia; order Limisphaerales; family UBA9464; genus SXXZ01. Next base: position 5,740 of record SIAZ01000166.1, read on the forward strand.
TACTGAGAGCGAAATAGTCCCTCTCGGGTTTAGTGTGAATCCTGATCGGGTCGCAGATTTAGCCTGCCGCTTAGGCCAAAATGAAACAGGAATTCCTGCTTCACTCTTGGAAGAGATTTTGTGGGGACAAACGATGTCTCCGGCAAGAAATGAAGCTCTTCAGGAAGCCACTTCAGGTCGCGTTTCCTTGGTATCGTCGTCCACATTGCAATCGAGATCGATTCCTTGGGAGACGGACAGTGACTCTCGGGGTAGTAAAATTCAGCCCGAATGAAGGGGGAACTGGCGCTGGTTTTGCATGCGCACCTTCCGTTTGTACGGCACGCTGAACACGATCGATTCTTTGAGGAAAGTTGGCTGTATGAGGCCGTAGCTGAATGCTACTTACCTTTATTACAGTTGTTGTTCGGTTGGGAAGGGGATCGGTTGGATTGGGCCTTGACGTTGGGAATAACGCCGACGTTGGGATCGATGTTAGAAGATCCTTTATTGGGTTATCGGATCCGCCGCTATTTAGGTGAGCGAATTGATTTAGCTAATCGGGAAGAAGTCCGAACGCGGGGAGAGGAGGAGTTTCAGTCATTGGCTAGGTTTCACGGTGCCTTTTACCGAAGAGTCACGGCGTTGTGGGATTCTCTTGATGGCGATTTACTGGGTGCTTTTCGAATATTGGCTGATACTGGTCGATTAGAATTATTGGGAGGCCCAGCGACCCATCCGGTCCTGCCTTTACTCATCCTTGATGCAGGAAGTCTTCAGGCTCAGGTAGAACTGGGGTGCCGTGAGCACCAACGACGTTTTGGTAAACGACCTCGCGGATTTTGGCTTCCGGAGTGTGCTTGGTGCCCAGCGATTGAGCCGGTGCTGCGCGCTGCGGGAATTCAGCATGTGGTGGTTGACACTCGGGCTGTGACAGAGGCTCAATCCACTCCATTAACCTCGGTTTTTGGACCGGTGCAGACCCTGAGTGGGTTGATTGTTTTTGGACGAGATCCAGCCACGGCGCACCAAGTGTGGAGTCGGGAAGGCGGCTATCCAGGGGATCCACGGTATCGAGAGTTTTACCGAGATTTAGGATTTGAAGCGGATTGGGAGTCCATTCGGCCTTATTTACCCGGAGCCAGCGCTCGGAGTTTCACCGGTATCAAATATCATCGAGTAACCGGGGACTCAGGCCCTAAAGCCTTGTATGAACGAGGGAGAGCACTGGAGGCGGTCGCCGGACATGCCGACCATTTTCTCCAACAGTGTAAGCAGCGCTGTGAGAAAATTAAGCCTTGGATGAAGCGATCGCCTCTCATTGTGGCACCGTATGATGCAGAATTATTTGGTCATTGGTGGTTTGAGGGGCCGGAGTTTCTAGATGCAGTCCAGCGAGGTGCGGCGAGCAGTGGAATCCGTATGGTCACTTTATCGGCCCGCGCGTCGGACTCGGGAATGCGCCCCAAGGTAAATATCGTGGAATCGACTTGGGGTGAAGGCGGGTACTTAGAGGTTTTGTTGGATCCCTCCAATGCTTTTTTACAACCTCGCCTTGGAGAAGCGGGGTTGGCGATGCGTCACCTAGCTCATCAGGTGATTAGGTCAGATGTATTCCAAAGAAAGAAAAACTTTGAAGAGAGAACTCGTTGCGCGACAGAATGTGCTCGGAACCTTTTATTGGCGCAGGCGAATGATTGGCCATTTTTAATTCGGATAGGGACAGCATCTGGCTACGCTAGGAAGCGATTTGAAGGTCATTTAGAGGCTTTTTGGCAAGGAATTCAGTGGATTCAAGAAAGTGCTAACGACATCAAGCCGAGTGGAAGGCCGGAGATCGTAACTCCAGAGCGTTGTAGTTTACCTTTTCCTGAGATCGACTTGAGATGGTGGTTGAATCCTGACCCCTTGATCGCCTCAGCATTGACTGGCAGGAAAGGTGCCTAGCCGATGGCGTCGGAACCGCATGCGGTGGGTGATCCGCCTGCTCATACACAGGCGAAGCTTTAGAGGAGGTTGCCGCACTTTTGAATGAACGGCCTTGATGTCCTCTTGCCCCATACTCAATGAAATCAAGCCTGATTGTTGAAGAAGGCCCGCCGCCTAATCATCGCTTTACGAAGATGTTCTTTCCGTCGTCGCTTAATTTGACTCTTCGCTGGCTGGAGTAGTCAGGCCAACTGCACGCCTCAGTCACACTCGCTGAATTGTCAGTTGGGCCTGCTTCGATAAAACGGACAGAGAAAAGGGAGTTATTGGTTAGTTATTTTTGAGTTCGAACTGAGCGGGTGAAAGGCCTCGGAGGGAGGTGTGACGGCGCTGGCGGTTATAGAAGATTTCAATGTAGTCGAAGATTTCGG
>SIAZ01000167.1 GCA_009695405.1 Pedosphaera sp.
GCGCCGCGTCCAGCCCTCCGGTCGCCCCTGCGGGGCTCCCTCCGGGCTGGACGCGAAGAGGCCCGTCTGCGAGCGTCCGGGTCAGGCAAAAAGCACGACCCTTGAAGAACCATTTCAGACCCCAAACCATAACTTAATTCCGACCAAAAATGGTCCAACGATCGGGGTCCACCTTAGATTTGCCTAGGCCCCAATTCGGACTTTAAAGTCTAGCTCCAAACAATGCACGAGGCGAAAGTGGCTGGGCTAATTGGACCAACAGATCGCGCTCATTCAAGCCAATAGCCGCCAGACCTATGGGGCCCCTCGGCTTGTTTGAGACCTTAAAGACTCAGGGCATCGGCATGGCTTACCTGATGAGGAATAAAGGCCTCTTTGGGCGCTAGCAACATCGCCACTCTTCCCTCCGAGGCCTTTCTCCCTCCACTTTCAAAACCCAAAAACAACGAACTATAAATTCTCTTTTCTCTTTACGTTTTTTCGAAGCAATCCCGAATTAAAACGAGGGCATCCCTAAAATAGATCCGTTTGCGTTACCACAGCCTTGGCTTCAACCCCTATTTTATTCATCCTCCCTCCTATGTTCGCGGTTCAGAAAACAGCTCTCCTGCTTCTTGCCTCTCTCTTGCTTCCCCTCGCAATCAAGGCAGCAACCGTGGCTCAAGCCAAATCGATCACCTATCGAGGTTGGCCCCAGTGCTGGATTCTCGATAACGGATCGGTCAGTGCGGTCATCGTCCCAGCTATCGGGCGTGTCGTACAATTTGGATTCTGCAATAAGCCAGGTGTCTTCTGGGAAAATGATTCGCTAGCCGGAAAGTCGGCCGTAAATGCACCTTGGAATAATCCAGGCAGCTTCGGCGGCGACAAAACCTGGCCCGCTCCTCAATCCGAATGGACATGGCCACCACCCGCTGTCTTTGATCAGACTCCAATGGAATGCATGCCTAATGGGATGGGTGAAGTTTTGCTTGTTTCCATTGTTTGTCCCAGATCCGGAATTCGCGTGGAGCGTTTAATTAGCCTTCATCCCACAAGGTCACAGATGCGGATTGTCACCACCTATCACAAGGTGACAGGCGATCCGGTAGAAGTCTCTATCTGGACACTTACTCAGTTACGCGAACCACTAAAGACCTTCCTCGCTATCCGCCCAAAGTCTTCGCTCGAGACCGAATACACTGCCTCTACGGATGGGGCTGAATCCTTTTTTCAGGTCGCCAAACGATGGATTTCAATCACCCGCGATCCCGCGGCAGATCACACTCTTGGTTCCGATGCTACTCAGATACTCTGGGTGAGTGAGCACAACTGTCTTAAGATCGATTCACCTCGTATTTCGACGGCTCGTTACCCGGAAAAAGGCGCCGGTGTCAGGGTTTTTACTAACGGCAATCCCGCTCGCTTCGTCGAGGCTCAAACTCTCAGTCCTTTGCAAACTCTCAGCGTGGGTGACTCTCTCTCGGCAACCAATACCTACTCACTGTTTCATCGATCGCGACGCAAGCCAGATGCCGAGGCTATGGCACTGCTGAAATAATCCACCCGCCACTTCCCCTGTTGCTCGACGTCCCTCTTGATCATGCGCTCTGCTGCCTCTTCAGAAATCTCTCTCGAATCAATCCCTCTCCAGATCTGGACCGAACTTTCTGCCGCAACCCTCAATCTCTCCGATCCTTGGCGCACGCCCGTTCTCGCCTCATTGAATGACAATCAACCTGACGCCCGTACCGTTGTCCTTCGCCTAGCTGATTTATCTCGTCGAAGCCTTCTATGCTTCTCCGACTCGCGCACTAGTAAAGTCGCCGCGCTCCAACTGAATCCAATAACTACCTGGTGCTTTTATGATCCAGTCCGAAGAATCCAACTCCGCGCCCAAGGCAGAACTCGAATTGACACCAACTCAAATCTTACCCGTCAATTTTGGGACTCGATTCCTCCTGCTAATCGACGTCTTTATGATTCTAATCCACCTCCGGGCGAGCAAATTAAAGCTCCTGAATCATTGGAATTTGGTGCGTGCCCAGAGGCTCACTTCGCCCTCCTTGAAACCACGGTCGACCACTTCGACTGGCTTCATTTAGGCCAAATTATCCATCGCCGGATTCAACTCCACTGGACCGGTCTAGTCTGGGATACTCACTGGGTTGCCCCATAAGCCCTCGACGGATTGAGACAAAAATCGTTTCTCTCTTCCTCTAGGTCTCTTTCCAGTCAGTCTAACGTCGATTCTAGCCGTATGAACGAACTTCAAACTGTAGCACCCGAACTTTGGATCTGTACACGCGACTTTCGTGCCTCCGGTATCGAAGTCGGCCAACGAATGACGGTGGTACGTGTCGGGGTTAATTCTCTCTGGATACATTCTCCTATACCTCTGTCCCCAGAATTAGCCGCCGACCTCGCCGCTCTTGGCACAGTTCGTCATGTGCTCGTTCCTAATTGTCTCCAACAAGCTCCTCTTGAGGAATGGCGAACCCACTGTCGCACCGCTCTCTTCTGGGCGGCTCCCGGACTCCGACAGATATCGGCTTTTCCCTTTACCGGCGATCTTTCAGAGGTGCCCCACCCAGAATGGCTGGGGCACTTCACCCCAACTCTTATCCAAGGAATGCCAACAGTGAATGAACTAACCTACCTCCATCACGGATCTCGTTCGCTGATTGTCGCCGACCTCGTTTATAATCTCACAACCGAAACCGACTTCGCCTCTCGCCTCCTCGCTCGCGCCAATGGCATCCACGGCCGCCTCGCCGTGAGCCGACTTTTTCGCTTACGTATGAAAGACAAATCCGCAGTCGCCGCCTCTCTTCGGTCTATCCTATCTCAGGAATTTGACCGCCTTATCCCGTCGCACGGATCTCTCCTTTCGGGCCACGGTACCCGTTCTCTTTTTTCGACCGCTTGGTCTTGGCTTCCCAACGCGTTTCCCACAGCTCCTCTCGCCGATCTCGATTCCACAAGAAACATCTAACCTGTGCAGTACCTAGCTCATGTCCATGGCGATCCCAAGGGCCCATTCTCTGTTCGCCCTCGATCCACTGGAGAAATCATTCGCCGCGTCCTTCGTTACCTTCGCCCCTACCCGATGCTTGCCGCTGGTACGATCGGCTGCGCCTTACTCGGTCAACTCGCCGCATTCGCCTATCCTAAACTTACTCGTTTTATCTTGGATGAAGTCATCGCCGCAAATCGTACAGACCGTCTCGCCCCTGCCATCGGCTCACTTCTTCTCGCCTTCTTCTTCCGCGATCTCCTCAACGCCCTTCGTATCTTGCTCAATAATCATTTTGAACAAAATGTAATCTTCGATATTCGCTGCGAACTTTATTCCAAACTCCAACGCCTTCGTCCCGCTTGGTTTGATCACCGCGCTACGGGCGATCTGATGACCCGTGTCATTGAGGACGTTAGCGCCATGGAACGTCTCCTCATCGACGGCACGGAACAGGGAGTTGTTGCGGTCTTAGGACTCGTTGGGGTGACAGTGCTCCTCTTTCTCAACGATCCTTTTCTCGCCGGCATCGCTATGGCTCCCATTCCCCTGCTCGTCGGCGGTGCTATCGCTTACACCTCCACTGCAGCCGGTCGCTACCGGATTCGTAGCAAGGCTAGCAGTGCCCTCAACGCGCTCTTGATGGATAACCTTCAAGGAGTCAGGCAAATTAAACTCTTCGGACGAGAAACCCACGAGGACTCTCGCTTTTCTAAACGAGCCGACGAATTGCGTGCCTGCAATCTTACCATCATGCGAGCCTGGGCTACCTACAATCCAGCCATGCAATTCGCATCCGCGCTGGGCACTGTTCTAGTCCTCTGGTTTGGCGGTCGCAAGGTTCTCGCCGGTACGATGACTCCCGGTGCTCTTATCGAATTCCTCCTCTTCCTAAATATGTTTTACGCTCCACTCGCCATCCTTCATTCTTTAAATCAAATGTCTCAGTCCGCGCGCGCTGCCGGTGAGAGGGTCTTCGATGTGCTCGATGCTGAACCTGAATCAACGGCTCCTCTCAACGCTTCAAACCAGATATCAACACTTCCAGAGCGTCTCACTGGAGCGATTCGCTTCGACTCTGTCTCGGCCTCTTACGAAAATCGACCTGATGCCGTGCGCTCTGTTTCTCTCCAGGCTTCGAGCGGACAGACGATTGCCTTGGTCGGCCCCACCGGTGCTGGTAAATCAACGCTCCTTAATCTCCTTCCGCGCTTTTATGAAATGTCCGCCGGTCAGATCACCATTGACGACTTTGATATTCGCCAAATCCCCCTCGGATTCTTGCGAAGTCAAATCGCTGTAGTTAGTCAGGAGCCTTTTCTCTTCAATGGCACCATCCGTGAAAACATTCTCTACGGCCGCCTCAGTGCCACGGATACCGATCTGAATGCCGCGGCCGAAGCCGCTAATGCCGCTGAATTCATTCGAGCGCTCCCTCAAGGATTTGATACTCACGTGGGGGAACGTGGCGTCCGCCTCAGTGTTGGTGAAAAGCAACGGATTAGTATCGCTCGAGCTCTCCTAAAAGATGCCCCTATCCTCCTGCTCGACGAAGCGACCGCCAGTGTCGATACCGCCACCGAACGCCTCATCCAAGAGGCTCTGCGCCGCTTGATGGCCAATCGCACCAGTTTTGTGATTGCTCATCGTTTAGGCACTATTCGGGATGCAGACCAAATTTTAGTGATTAAATCGGGCGAAATAGTAGAATGCGGTACTCACCCCGTTCTACTGTCTCAAGACGGTCTTTATGCCCGTCTACACCGTGCCCAAGAAGCTTCCGCCGCCGACGCATTTTAACTGAGCCCCCCGACGTATGCAAGATCTCATCCAACGCCTCGACACCCATCTTCGCCGCTCTCCTCTGTTAGGTCGAGATGTCTACTTGGCTCGCACAGCTGTGGTCGTCGGCGATGTCACTTTGGGAGATCAATCCAGTGTTTGGTATGGGGCCGTCTTACGGGGAGATATTAACCGCATTGTGGTCGGTCGATGCAGCAACGTGCAGGATAATGCCGTCCTGCATCTCGCCGATGATCTCCCTTGTCTCATAGGCGACTTTGTTACGGTCGGCCACTCTGCCAATGTCCATGCCTGCACGATTGGAGATGACTGCTTGGTAGGAATGGGATCAACCATTTTAGACGGCGCAGTGGTGGGTTCCCAATGTCTTATCGGAGCCAACAGCCTCATTACACCGGGTATGCAAATCCCTCCCGGTTCCTTGGTACTCGGTGCTCCGGCCCGCGTGGTTCGACCGCTCCGCCCAGAGGAACGGGCCCGACTGCGTTATTGGGCTGAAAAATACGTCGTAAACAGTGGCTATTGCCTCAAAAATGGACTCCATATTGGTGCGCCGCTCTTTGGCTAAAATGGAGTTCCTTTACGAAGGACCCAACTGATCAACGAACTGGCAAAGCCTGCCTACCAGCGAACACAGATTAAAAGTTTGAACCCTAAACTGTCTTGGAGTCGTCTCAACTCGGCCCAACTCGACGGACTTGGGGTCGCCAGCCTTTGCGGTACTCACGAGACCATAAACGGTTGGCAAGCGAATCACCAAGTACCTTCCGATTATCGGGGTCCAGAGTGAGGGTATGCCCCGTTCGCCAAGCAATATTACCCAAATGACAGAGCAGCGTGCTCTTTTGACCCTCCTCAATCTCAGCATTCAATTGGGATCTTCCTCGAATACTATCAATAAAGTTTTGGAAATGGTCGGCATCACGGCGGGGCGCCTTCCCTTCGCGAACCAATTTGTTGCGTGGATCAAAGAGTTTCCATCCTGAATCGAGCAGTAAAAGCGATCCGTTGTCCCCGAGGAATTCAACACCTACCCCCGCCTCATAATAGCCACGAGAATGACAACTATGACTCTCCCAAGTAATCTGGCAGTGACCGAAATCAAAGGTGGCTTCAACGGTGTCTGGGGTCTCTTGATCATCTTTAAAATAATAGCGACCGCCCGTGCAACTGACCCGCCGCGGACAGTCGACGCCCAAACCCCAACGAGCAAGATCTAGAAAATGGATCCCGTTATTAGCCATTTCACCGCCACCCCAATGCCAACGCCAGTGCCAGTTATAGTGGACAAGATTATCTAAGTACGGCCGCTCTGGGGCTGGGCCCTGCCACAAGGAATAGTCAAGCCAGTCTGGGGGCAGAACAGTTTTACCTCGGCCTATACTCCCTCGGTCAGCGTTGTACCAAGTCCGTGCGGCATGAACTTTCCCGATCGCACCGCTTCGAACCTCGTCAATGGCTTCACGAACCAATGCCCAACTCCGTCGCTGATTCCCCATCTGCACCTGCCTTCGGTGCCGACGTGCCGCTGCCACCATCCAGGTGCCTTCAGCGGGGTTGTGACTTCCCGGTTTTTCGACATACACATGTTTTCCAGCATCACAGGCGAGTAGTGTGGCCGGGGCATGCCAATGGTTCGGAGTGGCAATGCTAATAGCATCAAGAGCGGAGTCCTCTAACATGCGACGGAAGTCACATACTTCTTTAGGCCGCCGGCCAGTCTTCTTTTCTACCCACTCCGCTGCCTCGGCTAAAGCTCGGCGATCGACGTCGCAGACCGTACCAATGACGCAGTCTGGTACAGTGAGATACGCTTCAAGATGAGCCTTGCCGCGATGGAGTCCCATTACTCCCACGGAAACCTGATTCTGTGGCGATGCCGATCGTAGACGGCGAGGTAACGCCGTAAGGGCAGCAAAACCGGCTGATCTATAAAAAAAAGAGCGGCGCGAGACGGCAAGAGCGGGCATACAACCATACAAGACGAGTCAGATCGGTTCGTCGAGACTCGAATTTATTTCAATGCCCTTTGAAGAATCAGCCTAGCCGTCAAAAGTTTTCCCCGTCATTGACATTCATCCAACCAAGCCCATGGCTTCTGATAACGCTCGATGCATTATTCCCGCATCCGGAAGCAGCCCGGTCCAGTACTCAACTCCGAGGACCCCTTGATTCACCAACATCGATAATCCATCAACAGTTCGGCAACCGACCGCTTGTGCCTCTCGCAATAAACGCGTCCGAGGAGGACTGAAAACAACATCAGCAACAATCTGCTCAGCCCTAAGAGATTTCGTGTCCAATGGCAATCGGACGGTCTCATCATACAACCCAATGGACGTCCCATTGATGACAATATCCGTACCTTCTGGCAGTGAAAAGTCCCCTTCCCACAGCTGAAAATCAGCAGAACATTTTAACTGATCAACCAACACTTTCAGTAGATCATATCCCCGTTCTGGCGAACGATTGACCAATAAAATATGACCAGCACCTGCTAAGGCGAGTTCAACTGCCACAGCACGGGCGGCGCCTCCAGCACCAAACAAAACAATATTTTTACCCCTCGGATTTGTCAGATCAGTCAGCGACCGAAGAAAACCCTTCCCATCGGTATTCTCTCCAATCAAACGGTCACCACGGCGAACCACACAGTTAACCGCACCAATCACCGCCGCCGACTCGCCCAGACCATCGAGCAAAGGAATGACCGTTACTTTATGCGGCATACTGAGATTAAATCCTCGGAAACCAGCAACCCTCAGTCCCTTCACTGCATCGGCCAACCCCGATGGGGCCACCTCCATGTTAATATAACGGCCTGGGAGTTCATGGTGACGAAAAGCAGCTTCAACCATCGCCACAGTCGGATTACCCGCAGCACCTTGAGATAAGCACCCTACCAAGTCAGGACAGAAAGAAGACAAACTCGCCATAGTTTAAAATCTTACCATAGCAACTGTGGCGGGATCAAGATCTTGGCTAAGCCGGATTTCTGCTCTGCGGCCCAGTGCTCGACCCCAATGAACTCCTGCTATTTTCAATCGGATTGATTGAGGTGGACCCCGAAAACTGGACCAGCGGTTAAGTTATGGTTTTGCGGGTTTGATCAACGACAAAATGATCAGACCAATGAAAACCAAAACCAAACGGAAAAGACACAGTTCAGCGTTCAAAGCGAAGGTGGGGATGGAGGCGCT
>SIAZ01000168.1 GCA_009695405.1 Pedosphaera sp.
GGTGAACTTTTCTTTCTCAAGTTCTCCGAAGATCTTATCTCGATTTACGATGCGAGAGATGCAGTGATAATAGGAAATAGGGGCATCAGAAGCCCCCGTGAATCGTCGTTGTCTCATGGTCTATCCTTGGAGTTCATTGCTTTAGCAAGCAGGTAGTATACGGACGGAAACCTGCGCCGAGTATCTGGCGCAGATCTATCAGTGCGGGACCCTACTGCTTCAGAATAGAACTAGGAATGGGCACTTGGCGCCTAGGGGAGGAGCGGGCTAAGGAAGAAATCGCTGCAATTTTCTATTTCTCCCCTGTAAAAATGGTTTTTCAGAAGCTGTATCCGATTTTCGACTGCTGTTTTTAGCTTCAAAGGCTCTCGTCCTTGGCACCAGCGGATTCCCAGCATAGCCTAGGCGAATGCTTACTGCGCTGGAACAGCAACCTGCCGCCGTTCGAAAGGCCTTACCGCCCGAGCGATTGGATTTCTTATCTCGCGAGATCCTAGATCTGAAGAGGAAGTACAATGCCGTAATTTTGGCACATAACTATCAAGTGCCAGAAATCCAAGATATCGCTGATTATGTGGGCGATTCATTAGGATTATCGCAACAAGCGGCCGCGACGAGCGCCGATGTAATTGTCTTCTGTGGCGTGCATTTTATGGCAGAGACAGCTAAGATTTTAAATCCGAGGAAGAGAGTTTTGTTACCGGATTTGGACGCGGGTTGTTCGCTAGAGGAAAGCTGTCCAGCGGAAAGTCTTCGGCGCTTGCAGTCGACCAATCCGAATTTTTACACCATTGCCTATATTAATTGTTCAGCTGAAGTGAAGGCTCTGAGTGATTGTATTGTGACCAGTGGTAATGCGGTAAAAATCGTTCAGCATGCACCCAAGGACAGGGATCTTTTGTTTGTGCCAGACGAGCATTTAGGCGGTTGGGTGATGGAACAAACTGGACGGCCTATGACTCTTTGGAAGGGGAATTGTTATGTTCATATTGAATGGACACATCAAGCTATTGTAAGGATTCGCGATCGTTTTCCTGGAGCTCCATTGGTGGCTCACCCAGAGTGTCCGAAGGCAGTTCGTCTTTTGGCGGATGTGGTGTGTTCAACTGAGAAGATGGTGACGTGGTGTCAAGCATCCAGAGCAAAAGATATAATTATTGCGACAGAAGCAGGGATGTTGCATCGATTAAAGAAGGAGTGTCCGGGCACAAATTTTATTCCAGCACCGACCGATCGATGTGCCTGTAACGAGTGCCGTTTTATGAAAATGAACACGCTTGAAAAGCTCCATGATTGTTTGCTTAACCAATCACCTCAAATTGAACTCAGCCCCGAGATTCTTGAGCGGGCACTCCATCCCATTGAACGGATGTTGGAGATTAGTGCGTTGCCCCTAGAAAATGCAGGTTGAGGTTTAACGGTCGCGAACGGAGTGGTTTTTATTTTGGCTGAAGCGTCGGTAGCGATTTGCTTTCTGGAAAGTCGATACGATGCCGGCGCAGTAGGGCATCTGGATCATTGGGAAGTATATAAATTTTCTGGCGCAGTCGTTTGCTTTCACCCGGTTTTAAGCCATCGATTAGTGGGTCACTGTGCAGGCAGACATAGACGCCTTCAAAGAGTTCAAAAGTACGGTCGCTGGCGATAGCGAGAATCCATTGATCATCAGCAGAGAAACATCCAATCAGCCCGTTTTTGACGGGATTTCGTGCGACAGGGCGGGGGTTGGCGTCGGTTTCACGACTTGATTGCGGTAAAAAGACTTGGCCACCGGTGTAGAGGGCACGGGTGGTACGTTCCATGTCACTGAGTAAAGTGAGACCCTTAGGGGTGAAAACGAAGCTGCGTCGGGTGTAGGAGAATTGGTCGCAACCGGTGAAGGCAGCGACTCGAACGCAAGCCGGTTGGAACCACTGAATATTCCACTCTTGAGTGCCTCGATTGGTGAGAAGGAAGTTAAAATCTAAGCCGTCGTCGCGCACGATGACTTCGTGAAAGACTTCGACATTCGGTGGCACAAGGGTGCGAAAACGGAGTTCCGAACCATCAGGTGTTGCCTGCAGTAGTTCTGTGCGATGCGGGACACGGGTTTTGTCCCAGGAACGATCATGTCCACCGCTTCGGCAGAAGGCTTCTAAATACCAAATGTCGAGGCGGCCACTCGGCAATTTTGGATGGGTGACAGTGAGTAGAGTATTGGTCCAAGAGAGGGTGGAGGCGGCATAGGTTGAACGGAGGCAGAGGAGTAGAAGAGCGATGGCACGAAGTCCTTGAAGAAACCAAGGCGCAGGTTGAGAGCTGAGTAGAGACATCTTAGGACGGATTGAGGCGGTCAGGGCGAAAAGGTGTTGACAGTTTTTAGATAGTACCGAAGGGAGCAGGGAATCAAGGTGAATGGATGATGATTTGGGGTGAAAGAGAGTGAAGTCGGTGAGGTAAGATCATTTTTCAAGACTCACCGCTTGATCCGTGGCGGGGTTTGGGGCAGATAACAGCAACACGTTTCCATCATGAGCAAAGCTCCCGTCAAAAAGACCGCCCCTGTTGCGGCCAACAATTATCCAAAACTCCATAATGCCATGTGGCCCGGGTTGGTCGGCAAGGGTGGGGAAGGTGCAGAACCCGCAATAGATCTAAACACCATGCTAGATTTGACAGCCAAGGCCGAAGTCAATGGAGTGAAGTTCGATGGGGTGGATCTGTTTCTCTACAACCCCCATGTGAGCATCGATATTGACGACGACGGTATTCAGCGTTTAGCCGAGAAGATTCAGAAAAGAGGGTTTGAAGTTGGGTCGGTGGTGGCTCCAGTTTGGTTTGACGGTTCTGCGATGGGGAATGAGACACAACGGGCGAACTGGGTTACGGCGGTAAGGAAGGCGTGTCGAATTGCCAAGCGTCTCCGAGAGCTTGGGGTACGACCCAACGGAATTGTCCGTATTGACACTGCTGCTCCGGTGACTGAATGGGACAAGGATCCGAAGGGGAACACCATGTTAATTGCCAAGACATTTCGTGAGGGTGGAAAGGTAGCTAAAGAGCACGGAGAGCGTTTAGCAGCCGAGGGCGAGATTTGTTGGGGAGGAATGCAGTCGTGGAAGTTGATGTTGCAGACGTTGGAAGCGACCAATATGCCTAGGGTTGTCGGGTTTCAAGCGGATATGGCTCATACCCTCCTTTATACGCTGGGTTACAATGCCCCAGCAGCGCACCGGATCGTACCGCCCAATTTTCATTGGGAACCGGAAGTTTTCCACAAGGCAATGAAGAAGATGACCGCCGCCTTGCGGCCTTGGACTTTTGATTTTCATGTGGCGCAAAATGACGCGACAGTAAAGGGATCAGGCGACCATGAGAAGACAGGCAAGCACTGTTTGGCGACAGACCCTAACGGAAAACTAAATATTGCGCGTGACGCAGGCTATTGGATGCGGGATGACCTCGGAACAGTGACCAAAAAGTTCAAGCACATCTGTTGGGACGGTTGCATGTTCCCTAACGATGTGATGACCAAGCCAGAGACTTGGAACAATATTTTAGCGTCAATGATTCAGGTGCGTGAAAATCACGGATGGCGGGCCTGAAGGTCAGGCTGTTACTTCTAATTAAAATTAAATTCAACCTGACGGAGCGAGATTAGCCGTCAGGTTGGTGACGTCTTAAGCGAGAATCAAGAGTGTGGGAGTTTTCAGGGTATTTTACCAGCATCTCGCAGCATTTCGTAAAAGGTGGAAATCTCAGTGCTATGAATGGGATGTAAGGAGTAACCGCTTGACTTGATCCGATTCAAGGCCTGCCAAACAAAGCTCTCCGTTTTTGCGGACTAAACTCTCGTTGCCAAGTTTGTCGGGCAGCGAGACATCGATTTGCAATCTCTTGAGGTGTTTTTGTTTCGAACCAATCGATTAACAGCGCGGGGAGTTCAGGAATCTTAGATTCAGGGACACGAAGGATGAAATCGTCGTAGATGATAGTCTCTTCTCGAGGCAGTTGGCAGAAATCAGATATCAGGATAGGGATTCGCCCCATAGCCATAGTTTCAAAGAAGCGGATTGAGTTCAGGCCAGCACCCCTTGGGCAACAAACCGTTAAGGATCTCTGAAGAGTTTGGATGTAATTTTGGCGACTTTCTTTCTGTTGCGCTGCAGAGAGATGACTAAAAAAAGCGTCTGTTGTTGAGACAAATACGTTTAGGTTTTGGGCTTGATTCAGAGCCTGAACCAAATCTGATCGACCTCTCCACGATTGAGTAAATCCGGTAAAACTGGTGTTATAGACAATTTGAGAATAGTCGGTGCTGCCCTCAATATCATCGACGACGAACGGGTAGGCCACGACATTGATGTCTGGATATTTCCTATGGACACTGGTGCGAAAAACGACGGCTTGGTTGCAGAGAGGAAACCACGTATCAGGGCCAATCAAAAAAAGACATGCTTCGACTCGAATTTTTCCCACAGGGGAAGGGTTTAAAAGTAGCTGTAAATGTAATCTAGGTTCTCGATTTGGGAGGTATCAACATCCGAAAAGAGGACCGGGAAAATGATGAAATCAGCTAAATCAGGGTCAGTGACCTTTCTATAGTATTCCCGATTCAGTGCCCGAATTGCGGGAAGTTATCGATAATGATGCTCATCGATCAGGCCACAATCAGCCACGTTATAAAAATATAAGTTAAGGCGAGAGTTCATGGCTCTAGGGAAGCGTGAGTGGTAGAGATGGACGATTTGGATCTTTGGTGAAGTAGAGGCGATTTGGTAGTATAAATAGTAAAACTATTCTAAAAACTTAAAAAGTGAGTTGTGGATCGAAGGTTTAGCGTTAAGAAGTCGACTGCAGGGCGCGGAATGAAGGCGTCAGATCTGTCGGGATTTCCGGCGTGGCGCCCGGTTGTGTGCAAACATAAGAGGCGATATCACTCGTGCGGGAGAGGATTTCAGGTTCGCTCCAGTTCTTAATAAATCCAAGAATACAGGCGGCGGTGAAAGCATCTCCGGCACCTACTGAGTCTCGTACGTGGACAGTTCGTCCTGCTTCGATAAACCAGTGTCCTTGCCTCGAGAGACGGCTCCCCGCCTCGCCGAGAGTGAGAATCACGGTGTTGATCTTGAAACGAGCGGCAAGAGATTCGATCTGTGCTTGGACTGAGGTGCCTAAACAAAAAAGTGCGTTGAGTAGAAGGAGTTCAGTTTCGTTGAGTTTGGGGATATGGATGCCCTCGAGAGAGTTTTCGATAAGAGAGCGATTATAAAAGGGAGCGCGGAGGTTGATATCACAAACGATGAGTTGAGACGCAGCGGCGTCATTGCGGAGAGTTTGGATGGCGTGTCGACTCCGAGGATTTCGTTGGGCCAAGGTGTCAAAGCAGAGAACACCGGCGGTTTGCGTCAAGCAACGTACCGTGTCATTGGCTTCGAGGGCATCCCAAGCGACAGGGCTATGGATGTTGAATTCCGGTTGCCCTAAGGCATCGACGGTGACACCGACACTGCCTGTCGGGAGCTGAGGCTCCGAGGACACGCCAGTGATATTGACATCCCGCGCGGCGAGGCGACGTAAGGCTTCGCGTCCGCGTTCATCCGCGCCGACCCGAGATATCAAAACGCTCTGAGCGCCGAGGGCAGCGAGATGCACGGCCAGATTTGAGGGAGCGCCACCGAGTTGTGGTCCGGAGGGGAGAAGATCCCAGAGGAGTTCACCGATACAGACGATCGAAGTTGCCCAGTTCTGGGATTGGAGAGGGAAGAGCAGAGGCATCTTAGGGTGGGCTAGGACTTGGGTGAAGACGTGCGACGCGAAGAGGCCATAGAGTGAGCGAGTGAACCCGCGCTGCTGTGGCGGAACCGGAGGCAGAAAGGTCGAACCGGAGATCGGATGTTGCTGGGAGGATCAAGTCAGTAAGCTCGGTTTCGCCGTCTTGAGCAAAAATCTCGAGTGAGGAAACATCGACAAGGATTCTGAGTTGGAGTCGGCCATTGCGGGGACTAATCGGAGCGGAATGGACGGCAGCGAAGTTGGGATGAAAGTCGTGACGACCGGACAAAGAACGGTCAAGAGAGAGTTGGTGCCGGTCGAGATGGGCTTGAACTTGAGTGACCTGTGATGTTCCGTGTCGGAGGCTGAGGGTGAGGGTACCTGAGTCGGGTACCTGTTCGAACTCGATGTGTATTTCAGCTAACCCATTACGGAACGAGTAACGGCGCAGCCATTCGGAAGCCGCAGGGGTAGATGCCTGTCCTAGGTGGTGACGTTGGGCGCGCAGCGAGTGGAGTTCTCGGACAGGCTGTTGAAACAGACGCAAGCCGGATAAGGTGGAGCGCAGGGTGAGTTCACGAGGGACAGAGAGAGCGCTGCGCCAAGGTGCAGTAGGGACATCATTGGCATAGATCCAGTTGCTCATCCAACCGATCCAGAGGCGGCGACCATCTTTGGATGGGATGTCGGACCAGCTCACTGCAGCATAGAAATCAGCGCCGAAATCGGCCCATAGAGCCGCCTCGGAAGGTGAGTGAGCGATCGCATCAGACAGGAGGAAATGATCGGCATTAATATGGACCCAGCCTCCGACAGCCTGATCGAATATTTCAATACGTGCGGTTTTTCCTCGGAGGTTGCGAAGATCCCACGAATGCCAAGTGAGGTGTTCAGAATTGTTGCCAGTGGCCGAGCGAACGGCGTGGTTATCGATGAGCAAACGAACGCCGGCTGTATCGGGTTGTCGACCGCCCCCAATCATAAAATTGAGGTAATTTCGATCCACTTGAAAGGCAGGGGAAACGAGAGTGCCCTGTGCGGTATCGGCGCCCCGAAAAGAGTTTGCCAAGCCCGCTCCATGAAAGCCGTCGACGGTTTGTTGTCCGGGCGAAGTGCCCCGAGCCGGCGTGGTTCCAAAGGCATCTCCAGTGGCGGTCCAACCGGCGTAGTTTGAGTCTTCAAAGTCGGCGAGAAGCGAACCGGATGGAATCGATTCAGGAGTGGCGACGGGAGGCGAATTAGGATCTGTGACAAAGCGAATTCCATCGAAGGTTCCGATGAAATATTGGGTCCCGGAGCCACCGGCATGTGCGCCAGTGCCGACATTAACCACGAGGACCCATTTAGAGTTTTTAGAATTACCCTCAACAGAGAGAGGAAAGAGGTCTGGGCATTCCCAGATACCGGTAGTGGAACCGGCGGGCCCGAAGTCACTGAGGTGGGTCCATGACTTCAGATTTTGGGAAGAGTAGAGGCGGATCATTCGTTTTTGGGGCCAAGCCACTGCCATAATCCAGCGTGCGGAGGTTGGGTGCCAAAAGACTTTAGGGTCACGAAAATCAGCTTCACCGAGGTCAAGAACTGGATTTCCAGCATACTGAATCCAAGAACGTCCCCGGTCGTTGCTGTAGGCGATCCGTTGATTTTGAAGAGGTCGATTGGTGTGATGCCCAGTATAGACGGCGACCAAGGGAGGACGTCCGTTAATCCCAAAGCCGCTGGTATTTTTCCAATCTACCACGGCGCTACCCGAGAAGATCATCACCCCGTTTGTCTCGGCGATAGCCAGCGGCAAGGGAACCCAGTTGACGAGATCGCGACTGACTGAGTGCGCCCAACTCATATGGCCCCAGCGATTACCATGAGGGTTATTTTGGTAGAAGAGATGATATTCGCCGTCAAAAAAGACCAATCCATTGGGATCATTCATCCAAGTGTTACTTTGGGAAATATGGAAGCGAGGTCGCCACTGTTCTTCAAAAGTAGGGAGCGCAGCCTGAGCAGATAAGATTTGGGTTTGGGCAAAGAGACAGAGGAAGAGGGAGGGGGAGTTGAGGGGTTGGACCATAAAATTAAGGCAGGGGGGGCAGGGCGTTTGGCTGGTGGCTGGAAAGGGCCGATGGAAAGGGGGTAAAAGAAACGGCTAGACATAAGCCGCTGAAAATGTTGCCCTACGTTGGTGAATACACCTGACAATTTAAACAGCGGGACCCAGTCGCAACAACTGGGTA
>SIAZ01000169.1 GCA_009695405.1 Pedosphaera sp.
GAACCATACCGTTGCCGAACTCCTGCCTTGGAACTGGAAACCGGCGAAAGCCTAATCCGGTCGGTCGACCTTTCTTCCCCGCCTTCGATCGCGGAATATCCTACTTTCGGCAACTAGGGAACCATGAGGTTGGGCGTACGCTTACTTTATGGTAGCCGAAGAAATCCGTGAAGCCGTCCGGACCGACTCTCGGATGACCAACTTCACCCCGACGCCGTCCCAAAGCCCATCTCGCCCTCGAACTCAATCGCCGGCACGACCCAAGATTTCCTTTGAAGAAGAGACCAAACGGGTCCAAACACCCTCGAGTTCCATTGATGCACTCAGCGGATCCGTTATGCAGGCGGCTTGATACAGCCCCCTCTGCCGACTCGACCGACGAAAATCAATCCCCTTCACTCCAAGGGGTGTCGTCAAAGTCATACTTTCAAAGTTGGTTCATCTAATTTCCGATGGGGCCGCCTTGAGAATGCCGTTCGTCGGTCTGGAATTTTACAACCGATTCCCCCCGACTGGGCCAATCGGTTTGGTGGTAACACCTGGGCTTTGTAGAATATTGCTATAGGCATCACAGGCGACGGAGTACTGGAATCCACTCCCTGTTCCCGCAGCGCCGTACCTTCCCTTTTTATCCACAGCAATGAAGTTAATGCTCAGGTCATAACCCTTGGGATCAAGAGAAGCGATTCGATCAAGAGTGGCAAGGCAAGCGTCCTGAGGAGAGAGTCCCTGTCTCATAAATTCCACCACGAGAAATGATCCACAATACCGGAGAACATTCTCGCCAATACCAGTGGCACCGGCTGCCCCGACGGTATTATCAACGTAAAGCCCACCGCCGATGATCGGAGAATCCCCGACTCTACCGGGGGTCTTGTAGCCCCAACCCGAGGTCGAACAGGCCCCAAATAAATCACCCGATTGGGTCAGTAAAAGAAGGGCAATCGTGTCATGATTCGGGGCTTTTTTCTTCTCCTTATCCTGTGCCTTACGCCAGTTCTCCCAAGCCGCTTTTTGCCCAGGCGTCACCTTCGGTCCGGTCTGCATCCCCCGTTCTCGAGCAAAACGTGCCGCTCCCTCACCCACCAACATCACATGACGGGTCTCTTCCATCACACGACGGGCAATCGATACCGGATGACTGAACCCCTCAACTGCGGCAACAGACCCGGCCTTATGACCCGGACCGGACATAATACACGCATCCAACTGCACAACACCATTAGCTGCAGGAATTCCCCCCAATCCAACGCTCGGGTTGGTGAGATCCGCCTCAGCCAAACGAACCCCCTGCTCTACAGCATCTAAACCGGACGCCCCCCCTTTTAGTACCGCCAAAGTTCGCTCATTCGGTGGCTTACCAAAGGGCCACGTCGAAATTACCAAAGGCGGTTTTGATGCGAGTCTCTCGCCCGACGGCATTTGAGTTTCTCCAAGCGCCGAGTTTGCCCCAGTCAATCCGGCGCCAACTAGAGTTGCCAGCGAAGATCCCACAAAAGTCCTACGTGCCATTTCCACTTTGGGATCTTCTCTATGTGCTGCCCGAGCGCAATTCCAAATCGAAATTCTAAGACCTAATTATAGAAATTTATTCCCACTTTAACTCCATCAAAGAATGGCCTGAATGGGATCGATGGACTCGACCCCCACCAATTTTTGGTCAAGGCCACCGTAGAAATAACTCAACCGATTCGGATCTAGCCCCATTAAATTCAAAACAGTCGCATGGAGATTTTTAACATGAATTCGATTTTCCACCGCCGCTGAACCTAGCTCATCAGTTTGCCCATAACTTACCCCGCCACGAACCCCGCCACCCGCCATCCACATTGTAAAACCATAGGCATTGTGGTCACGCCCTGTTCCTTTCTCATATTCGGCGGTCGGTTGCCGACCAAACTCACCGCCCCAGATGATGAGGGTCTCATCCAATAGCCCCCGCTGTTTAAGATCACGAATCAATCCGGCGATGGGACGGTCGGTTCGGCCGGCATGAAAATTATGGTTCTTCTCGATGTCAGTGTGGGCATCCCAATTGTCATCGTTATGCGCCCCTCCAGAATAAAGCTGGATAAAGCGTACCCCTCTTTCGACAAGACGCCGTGCCAGAAGGCAACGACGCCCAAACTCTTGAGTTCGGGGGTCGTTAATACCATACAGTTCGCGAGTCGATTCCGATTCAAGGCTCAAATCGACCGCCTCTGGGGCATGACGTTGCATATTGAAAGCCAACTCATAACTAGCGATGCGCGCCGCTAAGTTTGAATTGTCAGGATGTAAAACGGCGTGTTCCGAGTTAAAATCTCGCAAGGTGTCTAGCATTCGCCGTTGCATCGGACCGGAAACATCGGAGCGCCGCTGAAGATCGAGAATAGGATCACCCGCAGAACGAAAAACGGTGCCTTGATAGCTGGCCGGCATGTAACCACTCGACCAATTTTTAGCCCCACTGATAGGGCCTCCAATCGGATCCAGCATCACCGCAAATCCCGGTAAATTCTCGCTGACACTGCCCAGTCCATAATTAACCCAAGAGCCCAGACACGGACTACCCGATAGGATTTTACCGGTATTCATCTGCAACATTGCTGAACCATGGATCGGTGAATCGGCCGTCAGCGAATGTAGGAAGGCCATATCATCAACACACGTTCCTAGATGAGGGAAGAGATCACTAACGTATTTCCCAGATTGCCCGTACTGTTTGAAGGCCCATTTGGTCCCTACGACTCGCCCTTGATTGCGTTTACCGCCGCGACCAAAGGTCTTGATGTCAATCGTACGACCATCCATCTCGGCAAGTTTTGGTTTGTAATCAAAAGTATCGACGTGGCTAGGCCCGCCATACATGAAGAGAAAAATGACACTTTTGGCCTTTGCCGGCGAATGGGGTTTGCGCGGTGCAAGTGGATTAGTGAAGGCACTACCAACTTCGGGAACAGTCGCACTCGCTTTAGTCGATTGCAGTCCCATTAAACCCGACAAGGCAACCCCAGTGAAGCCCGCACCCGCTTCCCAAAGGAATTCACGACGCGTCCGGCGACAAAAGGGGCCACAATCGCTCGATGCAGAAGTGTTCATCGGTTAATCAAGATAAAGAAATTCGTTTAAATTGAGGGCAAGAAGACAGAAAGAATCTAGGGCAGCGGACGGGTTTGCTCCATCTCGAATCAGGTCTGCAATATACGCCACGCCACGCGTCACTTCGTCGGTTGATGGAGGACGCCCAGTGACCCAGTGAAGAACACGGCGAATCTGCGCTGAAACCGTATTTCCGCACTCATTGCGGGACCGATCGGCAAGCCGGGACGCCTGCTGATTGAAGAAAGCCCCATTCATCATGCCGAGTGCTTGAGTGGGCTGAGTCGTCGCGAAACGCACCGGCGTCGATCGATCCGTCTCAGCAAGATCAAAACCCAGGAGCACCGGTGTTAAAAGCGATCGCTTAACATGGACATAAATACTCCGTCGAGACTGTTCATCCGGCGGAGAATTGCCCCAGCCCTTACCGGGAACCGATTGGCTGGCGAGGACTTCTTTGGGAAGAGTCACATACATGCCCGGACCAAACATTTTGCTATTGCCAGAACCTGACACCCAAAGAATGGAGTCGCGTATTTCCTCGGCGGTAAGCCGCCGCATATCAAAGCGAGAGAAAAGGTCGTTTCCCGGATCCACTTTTAAAGCGCTTGAACTGGGCTGAGCCGAAGCTCGATAAGCGCGCGAGGTGAGGATCCGCCGGTGAAGATGCTTCAGGCTCCAGCCGCTCTCGATAAGATCTTTAGCCAACCAGTCGAGCAATTCTGGATGGGTGGGAGGTTGCCCTTGAAGACCGAAATCGTTGGGTGTCCGAACAAGGCCACGACCAAAGTGATGCTGCCAAACACGATTGGCCACCACCCGAGCGGCCAGAGGGTTATCCGGTGAAGTAATCCAATCGGCGAGAGCAAGACGCCGCCCAGAACTGCGTCCCGAGGACGGAGGAACCACGCGGAGTTTGGGAGGATTCAGGACCCCAGGAAATCCAGGCTCCACTCGATCACCCAGAGTGTTGGGGTTACCGCGCAAAAGAATAAAGGTATCCGATGATTTCGAGCGAGGTTCCGTGACAGCTAAAGCCTTCGCTTCAGGTTCAAGTCCAGTCAACGGAATCTGGTCATTGGGCCCCCCGCCACTGTAGAGATTGATATTTCGAAAAAAGGCCAGCATCGAGTAGTATTCTCGCTGCAAAATCGGATCGATCTTATGGTCGTGACAACGAGCGCAATCGACCGTCAGACCCAGAAATACCTGACTCGTCGTCGCTACCAAATCATCCAGTTGATCGTAGCGAGCCAATTCCTTGTCGGCAGGATCATTGTCCCAAATACCCAGTCGGTAAAATCCAGTGGCG
The DNA here is from genome assembly GCA_009695405.1 of Pedosphaera sp. Lineage (GTDB taxonomy): Bacteria > Verrucomicrobiota > Verrucomicrobiia > Limisphaerales > UBA9464 > SXXZ01. The sequence goes on from SIAZ01000169.1 coordinate 4,394, forward strand.
ATCTGTCCTTCCGTACCGCCATCAGAAAGTTCATCGCCCGCGAGTTGTTCGCGAACAAAACGGTCGTAGGGTTTGTCGTTATTGAAAGCACGAATGACATAATCCCGATACCGCCAAGCGTTGGGCTTCGCATCGTCGGTTTCATAACTATTAGTCTCGGCAAAACGCACCAAATCTAACCAATGCCGTCCCCACTTTTCCCCGTACTGCGGTGAAGCAAGGAGCCGTTCAATCCAACGTTCCCAAGCCGCTTCTGAGGGGTCTGTAGCGAACTCTTCCACTTCCTCAGGAGAAGGAGGCAATCCTGTCAGATCATAAGCCACCCGACGAATCAATGACCTCGCTTGAGCCATGGTTGGAGGCGAGAGTTTCGCGCTACGAAGACGTTCCTCGATAAAAGCGTCTATAGGATTTATTTGATGCCCAGTTTGAACGAGACGCGAGGAGAGGGATGAGTGGACGTTTGGCGGGGCTCCCTGTTGCAAGGCCTGAAAAGCCCAATGCCGACGTGCACGCGCAGCGGACTCTTCGGCTCGAGCCATTGGATGATCTGGAGACTCCTTCGGCCATGGAGCCCCGTCGGCCACCCAAGCCGTGAGATCAGCCACCTGCGCTGGCGTCAACCGACGGCGAGGAGGCATTATTAGATCGGGATTCTTCCCAGAAACAGCCTCAATCAGGCGGCTTTGATCGGGGCGTCCCGGCGAAATTACCGCTCCATTTTCCCCACCCTTTAACAAGGCTGCGGCAGAGTCCAGTCGAAGGCCTCCTTTGGGATCTTCCTTACCGACACTATGGCAACGATAACAGGCATCGACCAAGAGGGGACGAATGCGTTTCTCAAAAAAATCCAATTGTGCTGGGGTAGAATCACCTCCCCCAGCGGCTCGCATCATCCCAGCAGCGGCGAGTAAACTGCAAAAAAGCAGGGTCGATCGCCAACTAAAAACAAAATGAGCCGATGGCATAGAAAAAGCCTAAGATTAATTTCGAACCGGGAGAACGGCAACTACGGGAGTCGAATTGCCAAAGTGAGTGAAGTCTTTCCAAGACCAGACCACCTTGAGATCGGGGGTGACCTCAATGAGTTGAGGATTATCCGGACCAGCGTGGCAGTTGCCGATCAGCGTATTGCCATTTGGGAGGCGTTCAACTCGGGTGACCCAAGCTAGGGTAATGCCTTGAAGATCTTTCTGCTCAACCTTCCAAACAACCTTCCCAGCTTTGGTCACTTCCATGACGCTATGACTATTCCCACCGCCAATAAGAGTATTGCCATTTTTTAGGCGAACCGCGCTAAAAACAGAAGTTCCCATGGCTTCGGGTCCGTGCCCACCTTTTCGTTCCTTACCAAGAAGCGGAAGATCGAACTGCCAGACAATTTTGCCCTTTGAATTATATTCACGAACCCGACCATCGGCTTCATGGGCGACGAGGTAATTGCCATTCTTCAACTTCCGAACCAACCGCGTGTCGGCATGGGTATTGGGATGATCCACTTGAAGTTTGACCTCGCGTCGAATCGTTCCATCACCAGCCACTTCAATGATCCGGGCTGGACCCGATTCAGCAATCATTGTCGACCCATCCGCCAGACGCTGAAAGGCATGCACCTCCACCGGCTTTCCCGGATTAGCCTTAGCCGCATCATATTCCCAGACAACAGAATGGTCCCGTTTGACTTCTTGAACCCGAGTCCAACCTTTTTGCAGCAAAATATTACCATTCGGAAGAACCTCAGCGTCGTGAATCGCTGTGACTGGAATTTCCCATTCAACAGAACCATCGGGGGCAATAATGGCGAGACGTCGGGTGGAATCGTCGCCCGCAAGAATTCGACGCCCAGGCGCTGGGGGCTCAGCCTGAAGTGACGCCAAGAGAAGGAGTGTCGTACCGAAAACAACGAGTCGACGCCGAAAAAGGTTGGAAGGGATCATAAATAGTGTTTTGAAAATACCCTTGGAAAGACGGCCTGTCGAGACTTGAACCTGCCCTAGCCAATAAAAGAGCGATCGTCCCCGATTAAAAGAGCGCTGTTGAGGCAGGTGTGATCTTGTCTCGACGAAGACGGGACCGCACCGTCCAAACGATGTCCAACTCTGATCCGACCCCCTATCTCTTGCTCGTGGACGGCCATGCCTATGCCTACCGAGCATTTCATGCAATCCGCTCGTTGAACGCACCGGACGGAGCCCCAACCAATGCCCTGTACGGTTTCATTAAGATGCTCCAAAAGATGGAAGGCATCCTGAAACCAACTCACCTCCTCGTTCTTTGGGATGGAGGATTGTCTGCGGAACGTATGGTAGCTCTGCCTGAATATAAGCAGCAGCGTCCCCCAACACCCGAGGCGTTATCCCTGCAGTTGCCTCAACTACGAATCTGGCTAGCCGCATCGGGTATAGCTTCATGGAAACAAGAAGGAGACGAAGCGGATGACTGGATCGGTGTATATACCCGTCGTGCAGCAGCAGCAGGGTGGCGGGTGGTTATCGCTAGTTCGGACAAGGACTTCATGCAACTGGTGACCGATCGAACAGGACTCTTCAATCCCAACGATAAGTCCGACAAAGTCTGGGGACCGGCTGACGTCGTAAACAAAACCGGAGTAAATCCGTCTCAAATAGTAGACTGGCTTAGTTTGATTGGAGATGCAGCAGACAATATCCCTGGAGTCCCAGGCGTCGGCCCAAAAACATCAACGGACCTTCTGAGGCGTTTTGGTACTATTGAGATTTTGCTAAGTCGATTGGCTGAAATTAAATCTGAACGACAACGGACTGAACTTCATGGAGCGACGGAGGCAGTTCGACGCAACCAGCAAATGGTGGCTCTTAACTGCGATCTAAAAGGCGGACCTGAACTAGATCAATTGGCCCCCTTAGCAGCCGATTTAACGAAATTGCGAGAACTCTATCGGGCGTGGGGATTCGGAAGTTTGTTGGCTGGGATTGGTTCTGGGGAATCGCCCGTCCAAGGCAACTTGTTATAACTCTTATTAGATTCGCCCCATTCAATGCCAACATCTCTGCTTCGCTGACTTTAATAAATAAAGAGAGCTCGACTCCTATTAGATGAGGGCACTCCCAAGGGATGGATTCCTTGAACTTGCAGGGATTATCGCCCGCAGAGACTTTCTCGCATTTACTAACCAGCAACTTGGCCTTCAAGGCGCTATCTCAATTCATCAAAACCGATCCCAATCAGCTTGCGGCCAAAGAAACTTTCCTAAGTCTCGCATCGTTTCAATAATATCGGGCGCCACTTCCTGTTGCTTAAGAAAAACAAGCATCCCAGAATGAGACCGAATCCAAGGACGCCCAAGAGGCGCTCTAGGCTCATTGTACGTCTCTCCATCCTCCAACTCAGCAACAACATCACGAAAATACTCCCGCCCGACAAGGTGAGTCATTCTCGAAAATTCAGCTAGAAGGGATCGAATCACTTGGTCACGAAATTCGACAGGATATCCA
>SIAZ01000170.1 GCA_009695405.1 Pedosphaera sp.
GCTCCTCAATCCATCTCCGTAACCACTCCACTTCCTCAGATCCCATCCGTCGCCCTTGCAATACTAGTTCTTTAAGCACGCCCTGCTTTATGAGCTCTTTGCCACCGGTAGTCCAGCTCATTCACCGACAACTTGTGAATGCACCGCCTCGGCACCCAAATTCCCGGTGGAGGCTTTTTAGTGCTGGATGAACGTCAGTTTGGCAGGGCTCAATCCGGCACTAATGGTTTCCAACTCAGCTCGCACGGCGACGAAATCTATCTATTTTCGGCTGATGCTTCCGACCGACTGACAGGCTTCGCCGCCGGCTTTGCATTTGGTGCGTCGGCAAATGGCGTCAGCTTGGGGCGTCATACGAATTCGATCGGTGAAATCTCTTGGCCAGCACAACCGTTTACCACCCTCGGATTAGCGAATGTGGGTCCCAAAATCCCAGCGGTTGTCTTCAATGAAATTCTCTTTAACCCCTTGCCCGGTGAACCTGAATTTATCGAACTCAGAAATACAACCGACCTCGAAATACCCCTGTTTGATCCTCTTTTTCCTACTAATACTTGGAGAATTCTCGGGACTGACTTTCGCTTTCCAAGCGGAGTTATTCTGCCTCCCCACGGTCTTGTTCTAATTACCTCAGCACAACCAGAAGCGGCTCGTCTCCGCTTTAGTCTTCCTCAAACCACTGCCCTTTTTGGCCCAATGGAAGGAGCTTTGGCAAATGAAGGAGAGCAACTAGAACTTCAACGCCCCGATTTACCCGATACCCTCACTAATGCCTTCGGTGTGGTAACTTCATTTATTCCTAATATTACCGTCGATAGCGTCCGCTATCGAAGTCGACTTCCTTGGCCCATCGCCACGACAACGGTGGGAACCTCTCTTGAACGACGTTCCTCCTCTATTTTTAGCGATGATCCAACAAGTTGGTTCGCCAGTTTAGGTGATTCAACACCCGGAACACCGCCCAATGGCAATCGCCCCCCTCGCATTACTATAACCCCGCTGCAACCCTTTGTTGCTTCCTCTTTTCCAACTAAGGTCCGACTCTCAGCCATCGTCACCGATGACGGTGAACCCGGTCCTGTTTCTACACTTTGGTCCCGTGTATCGGGTTCCAGCCTAACCGAAATAATCACCCCATCCAAAACCGATACAGAGGTCTCCCTGCCCGGCATCGGCACTTGGGTTTTTAAACTCACCGCCACCGATGGTGACCGCAGTGTCAGCGAAGAAATAACCGTCCAAGTCCCCCGGCCTCTTCCGGGGCAAATTACCCTGCTGCCTGCACTCGGTAATTGGCGTTATTTGGATAGCGGCGCGGCCCCTTCCTCCGACTGGATCACTCTCGGATTTAGCGATACTTCGTGGAAATCGAGTGCGACTGAATTCGGTTATGGAGACGGCGATGAAGCCACTGTCCTGTCCTTTGGTAGCGATGCGAATGCCAAACGGATCACTTATTATTTCCGACGCGACTTCGCTCTCAGTGGGACGACGGGACTTGTGGAAGCCGCCTTGGGGCTTGTCCGCGACGACGGGGCAGTGGTCTATCTCAACGGAAAGGTTGTCTCGCGCCAAAACTTGCCTGAAGGAGATATCGGCCCCAATACGCTCGCGGTAACGGCGGTCGGCGGCGCCGATGAAACCACCTTCTTCGAATCGCCACTGGTCGCTACCGGTTTTCGAGAGGGTCGCAATGTAGTTGCTGTCGAAATTCACCAAAGCTCCCCTTCTAGTTCGGATATTAGTTTTAATCTAACTTTGTCTGGTCGGTATGAAACGACCAATCAACCCCCTTCTATTACCGCTCTGCTCGAATCACTGAATGTCTCTAACACACAGGCGGCTCTTCTGCGGGTTGTGATTGCGGATGATGGCTTACCGACAGATCCCGGGGTGCCTGTCGTTCACTGGGACCGTCTCTCTGGACCAGGATCTGTCGTGTTTAGCGCGACCAATCAAATGAGTACCAGCGCACTCTTCGATACCCCGGCACCCATCTCCTGCGAGCCACAATTTCCGACGGTCAATTTACCCGTTCAGATAACCTAACTGTCGTGGTCGCTTCAGGCGCAGTTGTTACTCCGGTACTTGCCCTCGTTCCAAACGGGACAGGATTAGACTTAGTTTTCGAAACAGCACCAAACCAATCCTACACCCTGCGTCAACGATACGATCTCATCGCTGGAGAGTGGCAAACCCTCCGCACTATTCCTGCAGGAAACGGCGGTGAAACAATCCGGATCGGGGTCACACCCGATTCAACATCTGCCTTTTTCCAAGCGATTTCCCCAGCGCGCTAAAAGAGCTACTGCTCTGCCGACAGGACTCATTATCCCCCGGCAAATGCCGGAATGATGGTCACTGCATCTCCGCCCCGTATGACAGTCTGTTCTCCCTGAAGAAAACGGACGTCCTGCTCATTTACAAAAACTAATACAGAGCCTCAAAGTCGGCCATTGACATCGCACAGACGCTCGCGAATACCGTTAAAACGTTGATGCAATTGATTAAAAATCTCTCCCAAGGTCCCTGGGAACACTTGCAATGTCGAATCTCCACCGCAAAGAGGTTGCAGCGTTGGTGGGATAGAAATGAGGGCAAACATAACAGCCTTTAAATGACTCCGACTCCTTAGTCTCGGATTAATTCCGGTTTGTCTGAAGCCATAAGACTCTCAAATTCGCGAAGACTTGGCTTGATCACCCGCGATTCACCACAGTGCCCCGTCATCGCTTCGAGTGTTTTTAATCCATTGCCAGTGATGCAAAGGACAGCACTCGAATCCGCCCTTATCTTTCCTTGGGCAATCAATTTCTTGGCCACACCAACGGTCACCCCGCCGGCTGTCTCGGCAAAAATCCCCTCGGTCTCTGCCAACAAACGAATGCCTTCACGAATTTCATCATCAGTCACATCCTCGCCGTGTCCCCCCGTTTCTTTCATCACTTTGAGAGCGTAAAAACCATCGGCTGGGGTCCCGATCGCTAAGGATTTAGCAATGGTGTTAGGCTTCACCGGCTTGAAGAAATCGAGCCCTGCCTTTTGAGCCGTGGTGATGGGAGAACAACCCGTCGCTTGAGCTCCGTGGATCTTCCACGGGGTGGCTTCTGTAAGACCTAATTTGGAAAATTCTTGGTAGCTCTTATGAATCTTGGTCAGCAAAGAACCTGAGGCCATACAGACCACGGTGTGCTCCGGAATACGCCAACCCAATTGCTCCTGAATCTCGAAGCCCATCGACTTAGATCCCTCAGCGTAATACGGTCGCAAATTCACATTCACAAAGGCCCATCCGTATTTGCCAGCCATCTCCGCACAGAGACGATTCACCTCGTCGTAATGACCTCGAATGCCAACAACATTCGCCCCGTATATCAGCGAATTGATCACCTTACCTTGCTCTAAGTCCGAGGGGATAAAAACATAACATTTTAACCCCGCTGAAGCCGCATTTGCGGCAACGGAATTAGCCAAGTTACCTGTAGACGCACAGGCAACAGTCTTGAAACCAAGTTCAACAGAACGACTGAGGGCGACGCTGACCACTCGGTCCTTAAAAGACAGTGTAGGATAATTGAGCGCGTCATTTTTGACCCATAACTCGCGAATCCCTAAACAGCGTGCCAAGCGCTCGGCCTTGATCAAGGGCGTATAACCTACCTTCGCTCCAACCGTCGGTTCACCAGCAATGGGCAACAATTCCCGATAACGCCACATCGTCTGCGGACGCGATAAAATCGTGGGGCGATTCAGAGTCTTACGGATTAACTCGTAATCATAAGCGACCTCAAGAGGTCCGAAATCGAACTCGCACACATGGGTCGCCTCTAGTGGATATTCGCGACCGCACTCACGGCACTTAAGTGCCCTCATGAATCCTTGGCTCTGGCTCATAAACTAAATTCTGCCCGACGCTTTATGCGCCGATCACTCGCCAGAGAAGCATCGGTGGTCGGGGCAAATAAAAGCCCCTTCCAAAAATGAGAAGGGGTCCCTACAACGAACCACCGCTTCTCATCTTCGCCAAAGCCCCAATGGCTTTGACCGGATTTGGCACCTAGTCGTAGAGTGGTCACTCCACCGGTTGCCGTGGCTTCATAGGGCCTTTCCCTCTGCCACTCTGGATGAGTGTTCCGGTTGTACGGAACGCAACCAACTAAAACAGAAACCCTCCCCACTCTGTCAAAGGGAAACTCAACGGATCTTCAGTGGATCAAAGATTTATTAATCAGTCCTAGCCGCAACCCCCCTCCAAATAGGGACGGGAAAAAACGCTAAAAAACAGCAATACTGAAGGATCCCATTGACGTCCCCACTCCATCGGGAATTGTCTCCAACAAGAACACTCTATGATCCTACCCTCACAACCTCCGCCTCACTCTCCTAAGCAGGTCAAAAATGTCCTCGGCTCCCCTTTGGAACCGTGCTGCTTCGCCCCCATGACCGGTTACTTTCGCGACGGTTACTGCCGCACCGATGCTACCGACGCCGGTCGCCATCTGGTTTGTGTCCAAGTGACCGCCGAATTTCTTGCTTTCAGTAGCGCTGTGGGTAATGACCTTTCTACGCCAAGACCCGAATTCGATTTCCCAGGCCTCAAACCGAGCGATCGTTGGTGCCTTTGTGCCTTACGCTGGAAAGAAGCATTCGAAGCCGGTTGCGCTCCAACTCCCATCCTAGAAGCTTCTCACGAACGTCTCCTCGATTTTATCCCTCTGCACGCCCTAGAAAGTCATGTCCTCCCACCTGGTTCCTGAACCGTCTCCATTGGGTTGGAGTCTCGACCACTCCTACGCTCGGTTGCCAACTCAGTTCTACTCACGGGTGCAACCGACTCCGGTCGCAAAACCGCAACTCGTCCTCTTTAACAAAGCCCTAGCCTGCTCTCTCGGACTCGATGCCTCAACCCTCTCACTTCCGGAGTCGGCAGCACTGTTTGCCGGCAATCAGCTTCCCGCCGGGGCCGACCCTATCGCTCAAGCCTACGCAGGACATCAATTCGGCAACCTGACTCGACTCGGCGACGGTCGGGCTATTCTGCTTGGGGAACAAATGACCCCTTCGGGTGAACGTTGGGATATTCAACTCAAGGGACCTGGTCCAACACCCTACTCGCGACAGGGTGACGGCCGTGCTGCTCTAGGTCCTATGCTGCGCGAATACCTCATAAGCGAAGCCATGCAAGCACTCGGTATTCCCACGACTAGAAGCCTCGCTGTGGTCTCTACTGGGGAACCTGTCTTTCGTCAAAAAACCCTCTCCGGCGCTGTCTTAACCCGTGTCGCTGCTAGCCATATTCGAGTCGGTTCCTTTGTCCTTTTTGCGGCACTCGATGATCGTGAATCACTACGGATTTTAACTGATTACACTCTCCAAAGGCACTTCCCTCACTTGGGTAAAATAGAACCACATCAGGGGTTGAATGGAGACTCCACACCAAACCCCGTACTCGGTCTTCTCGAAGCGGTTATCGAAAGCCAATCCTTTCTGATCGCTCACTGGATGAGAGTGGGATTTGTTCACGGTGTGATGAATACCGATAACATGGCCCTTTCTGGCGAAACCATCGACTACGGACCATGTGCCTTCATCGACACTTACGATCCCGACGCAGTGTTCAGTTCTATTGATCACCAAGGGCGTTATGCTTTCGGAAATCAACCGCAAATCGCTGCTTGGAATCTAGCCCGCTTTGCTGAGGCACTCTTGCCTCTTCTTCATCCAGAACCCGATCAGGCGCTGGCCTTGGCTCGCCGTACTCTCGATACTTTTCCTCTTCGGTTTGAACAGCATAAACTGACCCTGATGCGGGCTAAACTAGGGCTCTTCACCGAAGCCCCTAGCCACAGTAACCTGATCGATGATCTCCTTCACTGGATGCAATCCACCCGCGCTGATTTTACCCATACTTTCCGTACTTTGGATCCGAGACTTTTAGCAAACGGTTCCGCTCCAAACTTGGCCGACCCCGTCTTTCTTGCTTGGCATCAGCGCTGGACCGTTGCGCTGGCTAATCAACCCCAAACGAGTCACGCCGTTGAAGCACGTATGCGCGCTAACAATCCAGCAGTCATACCTCGGAATTATCAGGTGGAACTGGCCCTCGCCGACGCCACGCTTCACAGTGATTTAACTCGCTTTAATCGACTCCTCGCCGCTGTCACTCGCCCTTACGAGGAATCCAATCAACCACAAGAATTTATCAATCCACCCCCACCAGGCACACCTCATTGCCCAACATTCTGCGGGACTTAACATTTCTTTTCTTCTCAAAGTGCCCCCCTGTCACCTGACCTTACCTCGACCTCACTGACTCCCAACCCATGTCCTTCCCTTTTTTAAATCTGTCCTCCGTCCTTCAATCATTCTTGGTGACCCTCACTCTCGCTTTCAGCCTCAGTACTTGGGCCGCTGACGGCCTACGCTTCGAACAACTTTTCGGACCCGAGGTGTCTACAGGAGATTATAAACATCCCGCCAGCGCTACCGAACTCGCCAATGGCGACCTGTTTGTTGCCTTTTTCAGCGGTAAAGGAGAATATAAAGATGCCACAGCGGCGGTATTTGGCTCCCGATTAAAACACGGGGCTAAAGGGTGGTCTCGTCCGGTGAAAATCGCTTCCAACCCTTTTTATGCCTTGGGCAACGCCATTCCTTGGCAGGCGCCCGATGGCGTGGTGTGGCTCTTCTACGTCACCCGTTATGGCGAAATCTGGGACACCTCACGCATCACCGCCAAAATTTCCCGCGATGGCGCCCGCACTTGGTCCGAGTCGTTTGCCCTGACTTTCCAAGCGGGTACGATGGTTCGAAACCGTCCCATCGTTCTGCCAGACGGAGATTACCTCCTGCCCGTCTATCACGAAGTGGGGGATGATCCGGAGTCTGTCAGCAAAGAATGCACCTCCTTCTTCATGCGCTATAACCCAGCAACCGGACGGTGGTCTGAGTCTAATCGGGTCCGATCGAGGTTGGGTAATATTCAACCTGCACCCGCGCTGATTGCTGATAATCATCTTCTAGCATTCTGTCGTCGCGGCGGCAATTACGACGGTCAACTCGACGGTTGGATGGTACGTACCGAGTCCCATGATGGAGGCACGACTTGGAGCGCTGGGGTAGACTCCGAGTTTCCAAATCCCAATGCGGCTGTGGATTTTCTCCGACTCCAGAGCGGGCATCATCTGTTGGTTTACAACCGTTCTTTTTCAGCTCGCACTCCCCTATCTGTCGCACTCTCAACCGATGGCGCAAAAACATTTCCGCATCGGCGTGATCTCATTAACGAACCCAAAGGCGACTACGGATACCCCACCGCTTTGCAAACTCGCGACGGCAAAATACACATTATTTACACCTCCGACGAACGCACCGTGGTCCGGCAAGCTGTGTTTACTGAATCCGATCTGCTACCGACAAAACACTAAGATCTCACGGCTGTCTCTTAACAGAATTTAGCCTCCTTTAATCGGCGGGATCACTGTTTCAAATACCGGCAAAATAGCCCGCCCAGAACTGGATGATTTGAATGCTGATCACAATCATCATCAGTAAATAAAGACCCATAGCAAACGCCCGATAAAAAAGCTGCATCTGCCGGTGACCTTCAACCCGACAATAGTCGTGAAGCCGTTTGAGTGTAAGCGTACGCCGAACCCCATGGTTCCCGATTCGCCTTCCTTGGGTTTAGCCTGAGCGGATGAACTCAATTGAACCGTCTCGGAAGCGGCGTGGTCTTGCTGAAATCCAACTACTAATCACTGGATTTAAAAGCTCGGGACTCTCGAAGACTGAGTTTGCTGCGAGTCTGGGTGTTCA
>SIAZ01000171.1 GCA_009695405.1 Pedosphaera sp.
GAGAGTCCCGAGCTTTTGAATTCAGTGATTAGCAGTTGGATTTCAGCAAGACCACGCCGCTTCCGAGACGGTTTAATTGAGTTCATTCGCTCAGGCTAAACCCAAGGAAGGCGAATTGGGAACCATGGGGTTCGGCGTACGCTTACAACTGAGTGGCTTTTCGTCAGGGTCTGAAGGGAAATTGATCCAGCTTTGCTGGATTGGATGGACTAAGGCCAAATGACAAAGACGAATCAGCCGAGAGAAAGAAAAGAGGAAAAGGGGGCGAGTTAAGACCCGACAAGTTCGCGGATGGGACTTCCTCCGTCGGTGACCGGGCGAGGACGCCCCAGTGGGTCGATATATTCTGCACTGGGTGATACCCCTAATAGATGGAAGATGGTCGCAGCAAAATCGCGCGGTCGGATAGGCCGGGAGATAGGAAAACCGCCGACGCGGTCGCTGGCGCCGATAATGCTCCCGCCGGGAATTCCAGCACCCGCCATCGCAAGAGAAAAGCAGGAACCCCAGTGATCGCGTCCACCGACCGCGTTAATCTTTGGGGATCGACCGAATTCGCCCATCGCTATTACCAGAGTTTCATCGAGCAATCCTCGATCGGATAGGTCTTCAATGAGTGTCGCAAAGGTTCGATCAAACTGAGGGCAAAGAACGTCACGTACCCGGCTTGCATTGCTGGCGTGAGTGTCCCATAAGGGGCTTCCAGCAACCTCAGCTTTGCCTTCCCTAGGCCAATTGATTTGAACCAACCGAGTGCCTGACTCGATTAGGCGTCGGGCCAAGAGAGCACTTTGACCAAACTTGTGTAATCCATAAGAGGCACGAACCGTAATCGGTTCGCGCTCCAGATCAAAGGCGCGACGGCTCGCGGTTGCGTGGAGCAGATCGAAAGCCTTCCGATGCGTTTGATCCCAAGAAGCCACCGAACCACTTCCTATCCCAGCGGCGAAGTGGGCATCCATCTGGTGAAGTAAATTACGCCGATCATCAAGCCGGACTTCGGGAACGTCCACGAGATGTGTCAAACCCTCTATGTTCATTGGCAACCGAGTCGGGTCGCAACGCATAACCAATGGATGCCAAGCTGAACCCATAAAGCCGCCGTCTTGCCCAGGCCAGATGATGTTGCCGTCATTGGCTAGAATCTCTGGCAACACCACCGAAGACATCGGTGAACGAGTACTGGGTTTGAGTGCCCCGATCACGGAGGCGATGCTAGGCCAGTCCTGGGGACCTGGTGGGACATTCTCTGCTTTCGATGCTGGCTCATAGCCGGTTAGCATAAATGCGCCACTCGTGGAATGCGCATCAATCTCAGTGGTCATCGAGCGAATCACCGAAAGGCGATGGGCGATGCGGGCCGAGTGGGGTAAGGTCTCGCAGAAGTGCGTACCTGGAACGGAAGTGGGGATGGAACGAAATAAGTCGCGGACTTCCGACGGCGCATCGGGCTTGGGATCGAAGGTCTCGTGTTGAGGCGGACCTCCGGCTAGAAAAAGAAGAATGCAGGATTTAGCCCGACCAAACCCTGACTTCGTGGCGATGGGAAGTGTCTCTGTCGTGTGTGCGAGCACCGATGGAAGCGTCAACCCCAGTGCCCCTAGGCCACCGACATGCAACCACTCTCGTCGGGTATGGCGCGGCCCAGAACAGGATTGAACGGATGGGTTCATGCAAAAGGAAGAGGGTTGCAGGTTCGATCTAGCAACTCAGCGGGCAACGGAGAAGGGGATGAGTAAGAAAGCGAGTTTGATTTAACTTGAAGTGAGATTAGGAATCAACAAGTACACTGTTTAACTCGAGATCGATCTCGAGTTAATAAAATCAGCAAACGAGACATCGAATGAGCTCTGCGCCCTCTTTTTAGGGGGATTGATCTGGTGCCGCCCCTACCTAGATAGGTCTAGGCAGGGGGTAGGGATAGGTTGATTAAGTGAGACTCGGGAACTTACGAATTCTTATCCCAACCGTAGGTCAGCGGTTTGAGGTCGCGACCTGACTTGTCCGTTACCTTGCGTGTTTTGGCATCGAAGTAGCACATCACCCCAGTACGATCGGACATTTCAGCCAGTGAGATGACCGTCTGGACCTTGGTGGCTAGATCGATGCCGGCGTTGGGTTGGACATTAGCGCGGATCGATTCGTAGAAGTTCTTGTGATGTGCGGCGACGCTTTCCCCTGGGAAGGCCTCACTAGTTTGAGGTTCGATATCTTCGGCGAATGGGCGTTCTGGGTTGAGTTGAACCTTGTTGCTACCCATGGTTAGGGTTGCTTTGTGGCCGCGGATCATTTCGGAAGAACCCACTTCGTTGACTGAGCTCGAGGTAATGTGCATCACATAACCACTAGGGAACTCAGCGATCAGTTGGATAATTTCTTTGACGTCGCGCACATATTTGGTGGCTTGTTCTGGTTTTCGGCCCTCGTTATTGAGATCGGTTTTGAAGGCCTTGCTTCCGATAGCCGCGACGCGGACTGGGAACTCAGGATTCCCAGTGGCGAGCATATAGGGGTGGAGTTTATGAGGAAAAAGATCCCCGAGCAGACCTGAGCAGTAGGGGTAGTATTTGCGCCAGCGGAAGTAGTGGTCTGGGTTGAAGTTTTCGCCCGTTTTAATCTGTTCACCCAACCACATCTTCCAATTGATATCTTCCGGCTTAGCCCACGGTTGAATGGTATAGTTCCATTCGCCATGCGGATTATTGCGCATATAACTACCTTGACTCATCACGATAGGTCCGATCTTTCCAGCACGAATCCATTCAGCAGCTTTGTGCCATTTTTTATCTGAGCAACCTTGGGAACCGACTTGGAGTAACTTTCCAGTGCGTTTGCAGGTGTCGTAAATTTGGAAAGCCTCCGCTAAATAGCGGGTCATTGGCTTTTCCACATAGACATGCTTGCCGGCATCCATGGCTTCACAACTGACCCGCGTGTGCCAATGATCGACAGTAGCGCAAAAGATCACATCGATATCTTTTCGTTCGAGAACACGACGGAAATCTTCGTAGCCTTGAGGTTTGCTATTGGTCTTTTTCTCAATCTTGGCGACGTGATCGTCGACTCGGTGCTTTGAGATGTCGCAAACAGAAGCCAACGCCACATTGTTCTCCTGATAATGCTCCAGATTTTGGCCGACGTGAGCGCCGCCGCCCTGACCGCCAACGCCGATAAAACCGAGGACAATTTTGTCGTTGGCACCGATGACTCGCCCTTGGTAAGGCGCAGCCAATTTAGTGAGAGGTTCGGCACCTTCAGATTGTTGGGCGAGGATACCAGCGATGCCGCCAACAGCAGCGGTGCGTTTGAGAAAATCGCGTCGAGTTGATCCAGCGGTTGGGAGAGGTTGCGGAGCGGGGTGGGGCATGATGAATAAAAGGTTTGAAATAAACTTCAGTGGAACTGAGAAAAGACTACTCGGCAGTTCCTTTCCGACAAGAATAGAAATCAAATCTAGGGTGGTTTCTTTTAACCAAATGGATCGGATTATTCTGAGGGTGTTAGGCGTAGAACAGTTTGAAAGGAGTTGGTTCCTTTTCGACGACCCGCGGTCACTTCCAATTGGTAGGAGATTCCGGCTTGGAGAGGTTCAGCTATTAGAGAGGGTTTGATCGGTTTAAGGCCGTCGGGATCGTTTCCATAGATTAAAGCCCTGAGTGGACGAGTTCGTCCCTTTAATTCCCAAACAATTCGACGTGGCTGACCCTCCGTTTCGAGGCGGATTACTTTCAGAGCGGTGAGGGAGTAGGGGGCATCTAAGCTGAAGGTGACATGTGCTGCTCCATTGGGTGGGTCGGTGAGTTTACCATTGGAGGTAGGTTGAGAAGGGGTGGCGGTCGGAGTGGATTCTGGAGGGCGAGATCGACGTCCAAACCGGGGTGGTTGAATAATCGGCCTAATCTGCGAAGCAATTTCGATAGGAACAGGCGAGATCCAATCGGTGAAGACGATGACATAAGTGACGCCTAGAAGGGCAGTAAGGGCGCCAAGAGTCCCGAGGCGGCGATTCATAAGAGGGGAAGCGAATTAGGGTTGGGGGATGGCAAGGTTTCTTTCAGCGGGAATGACGGCCCACAAATTGATCGGATTGAAGGATCGACCATAGCGAATGAATTCTACATGGCCATCGATCATGGCATAGTTCGAACCACCACCACGGCCCGTCTTGATCGAGTTGCCGTGGAGGCTTTGATTCAGGCCACTCAAATCGTCGAGGGCATCAAAATCCATATGGTATTGAAGGATTCGAGCAGAATCACGCTCACCGAAAGCGACGGTAGCAGAAGGCTCAGAAATATCACCTTCACGAATCACAATCTCTCCATTTCCAATTCGACGAAAGTCAGCCATCTGATTATTGCCTACGATATTGCGGTAGAAGTCGTTAAATCCGTTGATTACATAAGTACGGGGAGCAAATTCGGCGCCCCGGTTCCCCGTGAAGGCGTTGGTGGTACCCTTGGCACCGGTGTCGGTGGGGCATCGGAGAATTTTCAGATCAGTGTAATAAGGCAAGAGCGAGGTGCACCAGCGATTGGTTTGAATCCTCGGGGGAAAATGGCCGCGAGAATCATCTGCATAAAGATGGAGAGCGAGGACGAGTTGTTTTTCTTGATTTAGACAAGCGATCCGTTTGGCTGAACCTTTAGCCGCGGCCAGCGAAGGCAAAAGCATACTGGTCAGGATACCGATGATAGCGATGACAACGAGGAGTTCGATCAATGTGAATCCAAGACTGGGATTAGGCCGCTGGTGGATCGATTTCATGTTGCAGTTAATTGACATCTTGAAGGTCAGAATGTTACGGGGCAGATCTTTTTGTTGAGTTGCTGCGTCGCCAGACTTCGATTGAGACAACGAGACCCGCAAGCAAGGAGACGCCAACAGCGAGTGCCGGGGCGTGGGGCGAGCCAGAAATCCAGAGTGTCAAAGTGCTAATAGCGGGGCCACCGCCGATGCCCAGCCCGATAAATGCCTCGTGTATTCCACCATGCTCACCTTTTGTTTCGCTTCCATCCATTGCGTAAAAAAGAGAGGAATGGTAAAGGAGACCTGTAGCCCAACCAAAAAGAATTTGGCCGACGACAAGAATCCAAATTTGTTGAGTGATCATGACTGACACAAAGCCGACGATAAGGAGGACAAATGCGCCGAGAAACCAAGTGATGCGATAGTGCCATCCGTGCCATTGCCAGAGGATTGCGAAAGTCAGAGTGCGGATGATATACCAGAGTGCCATAAGTTGACCGGCCTGTTCGATAGTGAGACCGACCTTGGCAGCAATGCTGGGAACAACCGCAACGAGGGTATTTCCCGCCATGTAAGCGAAAGGGTTTCCAATCCAAGAAAGGGTTTTGAAATAGTCAGGGCGCGAGCGTGAGACCTGAGTAGAGAGAGAGGGAGGCAAGGGAGAAGAGGAGGTTGCGAGCCAGTTTATATGGCGTTTCTCGAGAAAGAAAGTGCCAGCAAAGTGTGCGAGTTGAAGGATTAAAGGAAGCCAGTACAGGCTGGCGGGACCGAGTCTTTCAAAGAGGGATCCGCCAAAAAAAACAGCCGCAGCCGCTGAGGAAGCCCAGACGACATTGTACAATCCGATGCGACCTGGTAATCGATCTGGAGGTTCATGTTCAGCGACGAGAGCTTCCAGCATCGGCCAGGTAAAGCAGATCGTCATCGTCCAGCTGAGGAGTGCAGTAATTTGGCCCGTGACGCTGGGGAAAATCCAACCACAAGCTAGACTGAGAGCCATGCCGAGGAACCCGATACGGAGGCTAGTAAAATAGCCATATTTTTGACCAAACCGCCCAGCGAACCAAGAAGCTGCGACATAAATAAATCCGTGGATTGCCCCCACAGCAAGGTTCTGGAAACTGCTAAAACCGTGTTCCCTGTGGAGGAGGACCATCAGGTAGTTAAAGTAGTAAGCTGTGGCGAAGGAGTTTGATCCTTCGAGGATGTAGTAACCCGTTTTTACGGGCGAATGAAACTTCACGTCAGAGTATCTGGGACAATCCCAGTGAGAGGATTCAAGGTGCGGGGCGCCGGAGATGCAAGAGCGGGTTCTGGCTAATAAAGTTCAGAGGATTAGGTCAGAAGCCTAAAGCTACACTGGACAGCAAATAGATTCTGGTGATGGTTAGTGGATCGAATGAAAATCAATTTCGGGGAGTGGGTGATTATTGGCATAACCGCGGGGTTGAGTTTGGGCGTTGTGCCCTTGACCGCTATGGAAGACGTCTACATTGACGAGGTTCCAGATTATGAATGGGAGTATGGGTGCTTTGGAACAGCCACTGGAAACCTCTTTGCCTTTTGGGATCGTAGTGGATTTCCCAACTTTTATACCGGCCCCACTGAGGGTGGATTAGCACCTCTGGATAGTCGACAAAGTCTCGGGCATCACGGGATTCAATCTCTTTGGGCTTCTGCGGCGGGAGTGGATGGGCGTCCATCGAGCCTACCTGGGCACGTGGACGACTATTATGCTCTCTACGAAAGTGTGGGTCCGGACCCTTATGTCAGGGCAGCCCGAGTCGAGCATAAGGCAGACTGTATTGGTGATTTTATCGGCCTGAATCAGAATAAGTGGCCTAATTTAAATGGAGAATGTCGGGGAAATATTGATGGATACTCTTTCACCTACTGGGAAAAAACAGGGGCACGTCGCTGGGCAAAGCCAGGGTTCGAGACTGCGGTTATTGCGTCAGCAGACATTCCATCGGGTTTGATTCAATGGTCACGCCATCGGGGGTATGAGGCTGAGTCATTTTGTCAGATGCCCAGTTTCCATCCGGCTGTATCAGCGGGCCGAGGGTTTACCTTTACTGATTTGAAGAAAGAGATTGATGCGGGTTATCCAGTCCTTTTGTTTCACCAACCGACTCTTGAAATCAACCGGACTGTGAATGGTGTTCCCGAGGTGAACCCTGAAATGCATGGGATGCTGGCCTTTGGGTATCTCGTGCAAGATGACGGAAAGCAGTATGTCCGGTTTCGTACGAGTTGGGGTACAGGGGACAACTTTGCGGAATGGTCGCTGGCCAAAATGGTGCCGCCTGGTATTGGCGCTCTGAAACTTCGAGGAGTGATCGGATATCATCCTAAACCCAAGATTCAGTCCATTCGAATGAACAAGACAGATATCCTTTTGGATTGGTCGGGGCCCGATGCCAAGTTAGTTGATTCTATCTCGGGCGAGCGACGATCTGCAAATGTGTATGTAGTGGAACGATCGGAGGCGTTAAGCGGAAGCGTTTGGACTTTGGTAGAGGGATTCATCTCGGGCACTCAGTTTAGTTTTCCAGCACCGACGACGGGCACTCATCACTTCTATCGGGTTCGTTTGATGTGAAAGATGGAGTATGGGGAGATGTTCGGTCGGATATCTCGTTTCGGTTTTCAGATTCAACCAGCCGTAAGGTTTATTTTTCCTGCGAAAAAAGCGAGATCTCATAGCTTTTACGACAAGTATTACTGGTGGGCGCCACTCGCCCATTGTCGAAAGATGGGGCAATCCTTGACGCGCATTACTAATCCTATCTACGACGGCGTCTTCAAATATCTGCTTGATGATAACCGAGTCGCCTGAGGTGGACCCCGAAAACTGGACCAGCGGTAAAGTTTATACCTCGTTAATGTGCCTTTTAATTGGGTTTTATTACCAGTAAATCTCGCTGGACATCCTCAAATGTTAGCACTAAAGTTAGCACTAACATGGCTAGCATCCACCGCAGACCCAGATCGCCTTACTGGCACGGAGCCTTTCG
>SIAZ01000172.1 GCA_009695405.1 Pedosphaera sp.
CAGCGCCTCCATCCCCACCTTCGCTTTGAACGCTGAACTGTGTCTTTTCCGTTTGGTTTTGGTTTTCATTGGTCTGATCATTTTGTCGTTGATCAAACCCGCAAAACCATAACTTAACCGCTGGTCCAGTTTTCGGGGTCCACCTCAGTGACCGTCTTAAAAGGCATCACCTTGGAAGCGCAGGCGGGCGAAAAAATTGCTTTAGTGGGGCCAAGTGGTTCGGGAAAATCGACTCTGATTTCGCTTCTCTTGCGATTGTATGATCCAACGGTGGGTCGGGTACTGATCGATGGCCAAGACGCTCGGGAACTCCCGTTAGCGGGGTTGAGGGCGCAGATGTCCCTTGTTTCTCAGGAAGTTCTGCTTTTTGGCGGAAGTTTAGCCGAGAATATTGCCTACGGACGCCCAGGTGCTTCAATTAGTGAGATCGAAGACGCTGCTCGCCGCGCCAATGCCCACGATTTTATTATCGGGTTTCCAGAGGGTTACTCCACCACAGTGGGTGACCGCGGCATTCGGCTTTCAGGTGGGCAACGTCAACGGATAGCAATTGCGCGCGCGCTTCTAAAAAACCCAGCCATTTTGCTACTAGACGAGGGGACAAGTGCCTTGGATTCGGAGAGTGAACAGCTGATTCAGGCGGCGTTAGAAACTCTGATGGCCGGGCGGACTTCGTTTATTATTGCACACCGATTAGCCACGATCAGGAATGCGGATCGGATCGTGGTGGTGGTAGAGGGGCGGGTGGTTGAGTCCGGGACGCACGAGGTTTTGCAGGCGATTCCGGATGGCGTTTATCGGCGTCTAGCCGCGCTGCAATTCCGTGCGACGGAACCCATTAACAACCAGAGTGGATCTATAAGCTGATTTTAAGGGGTATCCTGAACAATCTAAGGCGCACTTACGGTAATTTTTTAATGACATTGGTAGGCTGAGATTTAACTTTGCCTTCAATTGCTCTGCGGTCGGCTTGAGTTATTTGAGCGTCAAACACTTTCTAGATATTAACTCCATCTTTTTTTTAATTCCGCTCGGTTTCCTTCTGTTTTTAAGCTGGGTCCCTAGCAGTGTCGCTGAACCCGTGATCGCAGGATTGATTTCCAGTCGGATGGAATCCTTCCTTAAAGGGCAGATTTTAATCGAGGAATTGAACTGTGTCGCCTGCCATAAAAGCTCCTCAACCAGTCCCGAGTCTTTAACGGTGCGATCAAAGAAATCACCGCGTCTCGCTGAGATTGGATCTCGGGTGAATCCCAATTATTTAGAGGCTTTTATCCTCGATCCCCACGGCACTCATCCTAATACCACGATGCCGGATATGCTTTTGCACTTGGAGGGTGAGGAGAAAAAACTGGTGGCGACTTCTCTGACTCACTTTCTGTTGTCGCTCAAGAAAAACGACTTTTCTTTGCAGGCACCCGATGCCGTTGCCGCTCAGTTGGGGTACAAATTATTCCATTCTCGAGGCTGTGCGGCGTGTCATTCTCCGCGTGACGCGCGTGGGCTAGAACTGCTCCCTAAAAACTCCAATCCACTCGGTGCTCTCGAGAAAAAATATAGCTTCAAAAGCTTAGTCCATTTCTTACGTCAACCCCATCTCAGTAGGCCTTCGGGTCGGATGCCGGATCTTCGCTTAGGTGGGCAGGATATTGAGCGCATTGCTCACTATCTTCTTCGGGAGACGCGGGTGCCAGGGTCTCTCAGTTACACTCAGTATCGGGGCTCTGTCTGGGAAGGATTGGAGAGTGAGCAAGTGACAGCAGAACGGGCTGGTTTAGTGAAAGATTTTGCCTTGGAAAGCGTGGGGCAGATTCATCATCACACCGGGATTAAGTATGAGGGCTGGATCCAAATCCCCCGCAGTGGGCGGTACCTCTTCTTTTTAAAAATGAATGCCGGTTCCCTTTTGGTGGATGGAAAACAACTCCTTCATCAAGACCCCAGCGATAGGCGGGGGGTTAAGCACTTGGAAGCCTCAACGGAACTGGGCGAGGGCTGGGTTCGAATCCAATTTACCTATTTTCACACGGGCCATGATCCAACCCTTTCGCTGGAGATGGCTGGACCGAGCTTTGATCGGCAAGCAATTCCTTCATCGATGCTTTCGATTTCGGACAAGACGATTCCTGTCCTCAAGAAGTTTGAATTGGATCCTGAACGTGTCGCGCGCGGTCAGTTGCAGTTTGTTCAATTGGGCTGTGCTCATTGTCATAATGATCTTCAACTGACCTCCCCATCAGCCCCAGCTTTGGTTGATCTGAACATCAGCAAAGGCTGTTTAAGCCAATCCAAGGGTGCATGGCCGAAGTTTAACCTCAGTTTGGATCAGAAAAAATGGATAGCTGAGGCATTACCCTCTATCGAACAGTTCACACTGACTGCTCAGCAGCGACTTCATAAATCGCTGGTGACCTTTAATTGTATCGCGTGTCACGAACGCACTGAACTCGGAGGCATTGCGGCTGAGAGGAAGGTTTTTTTTACCGGTACTCAAGGGGCCTTGGGAGATCAGGGCCGTTTACCCCCTCCGCTTTCTCAAGTGGGCGCAAAGCTAAAGCCAGAAGCGATTGCCGATGTTCTGTTGCATGGGAAGCGGCATCGGAACTATGTCGATGCTAGTATGCCACACTTTGGTGAGGCAAATGTCAGTCATTTGGTGGAGTTATTTAGTAAGGTAGATACCTTGGAAACGGCATCTATTCCTCAAGTGACTCAGAATTTAGAGTTCAAGAATCAGGGTTGGGAAATGGTCGGTTCTGATGGCCTTAACTGCATCGCTTGCCACGAGTTCAATGGCCAAAAATCGGGGGAAATTAGTGCTCTAGACCTCGTCTCAGTAACGGCGCGACTGAAGAAAAACTGGTTCCATCTTTATATGCGTGATCCAGCGCGCTTTCACCCGACGGTAATCATGCCGAGTTACTGGCCTGACGGTCAGTCCACCCGCCCTAAAAGTTTGGGTGGCGACACCGCAAAACAGATCGAAGCGGTGTGGCTCTATTTGGAAGAGGGTGGTCGGGCTAAAAAGCCGAATGGACTCTCCCGTCAGTCGAAGGAACTTCGGGTCAGTGATGTGACAGAGATCTACCGAGGCCGGAGTTCGATCGGTTATCGCGGAATAGCGGTCGGCTATCCGGAGCGAGTCAATTTGGTTTTCGATTCGGAGGAAATGGCTCTGCGCCAACTCTGGAAAGGCGATTTTGTGAGCACCGATTTTGGGTCATTTCATCCGCGAGGAACCGATTCAATTCTCTTCCCGTCCGGTATCCCTTTTCACCGCCTGAAATCAATGGAAGAAAATTGGCCGTACAAAGGAAAGAAGAGATATTCTTTCCCTCAAGATCACGGCTATCAATTTCGAGGCTATCAGTTAGACGCCCAGCGTCGGCCCACGTTTCTCTATGTTTATGGAGATATCTCCGTGGAGGACTTCTTTGAAGAAAGTCGCGATGCACAGGGGATTATCTTTTTCAAACGAACCCTTACTTTTAAAACAATGTCTCAACAATTGCCCTTTTACTTTCGAGTCGCAATCGGTAAGAAAATTATCCAACGATCGAAACAGAGTTTTGGTATTGATCAACTCCAACTCCGCATTCTCGGCGATCCACCGGGGCTCCTGCGTGAAGGTAATCCGAGTGAAATCCTCATTCCTTTAACGCTTTCCGAAGGCCGAACCACTCTCACTTTAGAATATCAATGGTAATGAGGCTTTCGTCGCTTTTTATTTGGGCACTAATTTTCAGCCACAGTCTTCATGCCGACGAAGATTTAGGGGCGATGTGGGGTAGTGCTCAGGAAGAATCTAAATACTACCCGATTGTTACTATCCCAATCCCGACGGGAGTTCCCCTGCAACCTGGCGGGTTTGAGATTCTGCCAGATGGACGATTGGCGGTGGGGACGCGTCGGGGCGATATTTACTTTATAAAAGGAGCCTTCGAGTCTCCGCCAAAGCCTGAGTACCATCTCTTTGCGAGTGGGCAGGATGAAACCTTTGCATTGTCCTGGAAAGATGGAGCGATGACCGCCACCAGTTGGGGAGAAGTGACCCGCATAACCGACAATGACGGCGATGGGGTTGCCGATAGCTACGCGACTCTATCCAACAATTGGGGTTACAGCGAGGGGCACGAATTTGCCTTTGGTTCGAAGCACGATCCGGAAGGAAATATATGGGTCGCCCTCGGTTTGAGCGGTTCTTATGAATCCCACAGTCTCTTTCGAGGTTGGGCGGTTAAGGTGACTCCTCGAGGCCAAATGATTCCGGTGTGCAGCGGACTTCGGAGTCCAGGTGGGGTGGGTGCCAATGCTCAAGGCGTCATGCTGGTGATTGAAAGTCAAGGGCCTTGGAATGGATGTTGTTCCTTAAAACATCTTAAACCTGGGGCTTTTCTTGGGCATCCAGCCAGTTACAACTGGTACCCCTATGCGCCAGAATTAAAAGTCCCAGCGCTTGAGCCTCAGACCGATTCGCGTATGGGATTAGAGAAGAAACGGATTAAGGAACTGGTGCCACCTGTCGTTCGTTTCCCGTATATCAAAATGGGCCGATCAATTTCAGGTTTTCGCCTCAATAAAACCGAGGGTAAATTTGGGCCTTTTGATAACCAACTCTTTTTGAGCGATTACAGCTTGAGCCTTATAATGCGGGCGACGACAGAGGAGATCAATGGAGTCTGGCAGGGTGCATGTTATCCCTTTCGTGAAGGCTTGGCGACGGGACTAATGAATCTGGAATTTTCGCCCAAGGGCCAACTGATGGCTGGAGGCTTTACCACAAGTAGCCAGTGGCCAGTGCGAGGCACAGAACCGTTTGCTTTGCAGCGTATCGATTGGAATGGGATCCCCCCCTTTGAGATCAAAATGATCAATATCAAAAAAGAGGGTTTTTTGATTACATTTACGAAGCGGATTGATAGGGAAATTGCCGCTAAGCCCGCATCGTATCGCATCATCACTTATACCCACGTTTATCAAGGGGATTATGGCAGCCCAGAAGTAGATCACACCACCCCTAAGATTTTGGGAGTTGAGCCTTTGCTCGATGGGTTCTCGGTTTTTCTGCGCCTAGACAAAATCGTAGAAGATCACATCCATGACTTTGATCTGGGTAAAATTCATTCTGTAGAAGGTGGAAATCTCGTTCATAATAAAGCTTATTATACTGTCAATGAAATCCCGAGACTATAGTCTTATATTCGAGTTGAAATTATGAGCACACCGCCCTCTTGTTTTTTGTTGGTTTTCTTGTTTTCGTTTTTCTTGTTTTCGAACCTGAGTCAGGCCGGTGAGAATCCTCAGTGGTTGTCTTACAAGGGCAAAAAGGGACCAGGTAAGGGCAAACGAATCGTCTTAATTGCCGCCGATCAGGAATACCGAAGTGAACAGTCGATGCCCATGATGGCAAAGATTCTGAGTCAGCATCACGGTTTCGAGTGTACGGTCCTTTTTGGAGTGAATGAGAAAGGTGAAGTGGATCCGACACTCCCGGTTTACCCAGAGAAAGGTAAAGAATTTAAAGAGCACCATATCCCAGGGCTTGAGCATCTTGCTTCGGCCGATTTAGTTGTTTTTTTCCCTCGGCTTTTAACACTACCGATGAAGGAACGAGAACTCATTGTTCAGTATATCGATTCTGGGAAACCGATCGTCTCGTTGCGTACCGGTAATCATGGGTTTCACGGTACATTACCCTACAAAATAAAGGGTAAGCAGGTGGATTGGGGTAACGACGTCCTCGGTGGCTCATTCATGGGTCATCATGGTAATTGGCAGGCAGACTCGACCCGTGGGGCCCTAGTTTCAGAGCAGAAAAACCATCCGATTCTGAGTGGGGTCAGCGATATTTGGGGTAATTCGGATGTTTATAGAACCTACAAAGAGGGCGGGCATTTGCCTGCGGATTGTACTGCTCTGGTTTGGGGACAACCCCTGACTGGACGCAACCGCGATGATCTACCCAACTTGAAACTAGAACCTCTTCCAGTCGCTTGGTTTAAGAAATGGCAAACGAGTAGCGGTCGGCTTGCTCGAGTTTTTCAATCCACAATGGGAAGTGGAAATGATCTTGAATGTGAGGGTCTAAGGCGATTGATCGTTAACGCTGTCTACTGGGGGATGAAAATGGAATCGTCGATAGATCCGGTGCGGAGTGTCGCGATTGTGGGGAAGTACAAACCCTTGGAGAGCGGCTTCGATTATAGAGAACTTGGTGTTGTCCCAAAGTTGCCAATTGCGTATAAATAGGTCTTGAGCGAAAGCGAATGAATCAACAAAGAATTTCCTTAAATTTTTCTACTATTATGGGTTCAGTTTTTTCCAGTTGGGCAGGGCTGATCGGTTGCTTTTTGTTCCTTGTCATGGGGTGTAATCCAAGCCGAGAAGTAACTACAGTCGAGCCTCAAGCCCAAGTGGATGAGGCTGCGCAACCCCATGAGGCTGAGAAGTACCGGCCCAGAGTGGCGAAATTGGAAACTGAGAGCGCGAGTGAGGCGGCACCTGAATCAAGTGTCGTCGAAGTGAAGCCGACTGTTGCAGCGAATCTCAGTGCAGAAATGGAATCTTTGATGGCCGATGCCGCGGCGGGAAATGCAGCAGTTCAAGCGGAGTTAGGTCATTCTTATGCTACCGGTGAGTCGGGACGGATCGATTTTAAGGAAGCGGTAAAATGGCTTCGGGCGGCGGCCGACCAAGGGCAACCACGCGGTCAAGCTCTCCTTGGGGTGATGTATTCCAAAGGTCGCGGGGTGGCCCGTGACGAGCAGGAGGCTGCTAAATTATTTCTACGAGCGGCGGAGCAGGGAGACTCTGTAGGGCAGTATAATTTGGGACTACTCTATTTGAACGGTCAGGGAGTCGAAGCTGACAGCGCTGTCGCCAGTGAGTGGTTTCGAAAGGCTGCCGAACAAGGCGACGCCATGGCCCAGTTAAATTTGGCAATGGAGCGTGCCCGAAGAGATAATGTTGAGTTGAGTATGAGTGAAATCTCTGGGTTTTACGTTAAGGCAGCTCAGCAAGGGAATGTTGAGGGGCAGACGGCTTTAGCCTCGATGTTTGCCAAAGGACGCGGCGTTGAACAAAATTCAGAAGAAGCGTTAAAGTGGTACTCACAAGCCGCCAATTCAGGAGATCCGAAGGCCCTTCATTGGATGGCGGTGACCTATAACAATGGCAACGACGTTCCCAAGGATTTAAACAAAGCGTTGGAGTTATACACCAAGGCGGCCGATGCCGGCTATGCTCTGTCCCAATACAATTTAGGAATGATTTATGGCAGCGGACAGGGTGCTGAAAATCGGGATGATGTTGCCCTGCAATTATTTCAAAAAGCGGCGGAACAAAATCTTCCAAGTGCCGAACGAGAGCTAGCCTCCTTTTACGAAGCGGGTCGGGGCACTGCCCAAGATCTTGTGGAGGCGTATCGCTGGTATTCTCAAGCAGCCTCTCACGGGGATACGGAGGCTTTTCGATTGAAGACTGAATTAAGCCAAAAACTGAGCGCCAATCAGATTAGAATTGCTGAATTAAGTCTGGGTAAACCGAGGCCTTGAGCCGAGTTGTCTCACCTAAGTTAGCAGGGCGTTTGGCTGGTGGCTGGAAAGGGCCGATGGAAAGGGGGTAAAAGAAACGGCTAGACATAAGCCGCTGAAAATGTTGCCCTACGTTGGTGAATACACCTGACAATTTAAACAGCGGGACCCAGTCGCAACAACTGGGTAAGC
>SIAZ01000173.1 GCA_009695405.1 Pedosphaera sp.
GCAACGTCCTCTTGGCCCTGATCCCCTTCGAGCAAGGCCAACCCTTGGCGCACTTCTTTGAACTCTACCATCGCCAACCAAGCCTCGCCCTCCGACTGATCATAGACTCCCGCCCTGTCCTATGAGCCGCCAGCCAAACGCCCTGGGCCAAGCCCATTCCCGAATTCCTTCCACGCACTCTCGCCTTGCAACTCTTCTGTATTGTCCTCGGCGGAGTCGTCCCCTTCGCACTCTGGACTCAATCTCTTACCCGTTGGCCGGTTTCTCGTGTCGCTCTCTTCGGAAATCTAATTCCTGTTTCCACAACTGCTTGGGCTTGGATTCTTCTCAATGAAACGGTTTCACCCTCTTTTGGTCTCTCTATTTGCCTCGTTCTTAGTGGTGTTTTCCTCGGTCACTCAGACTGGCCTCTAACTGCTAGCCCAGCCAAGTCTAAGAACTAAGACCGCCCTTCAGCGTCCCTCATACCACTCTCTCAACTGCTGCGGATTCGCTCCACAAACATGCCCCCAGAGCACCCGACTCATTCGAGCATAGGTGCGTAGTACACCTTGCTTACGAAATCGGCGCGCCGAGGTACTGACCGTCTCTGCCAATAAGACGCAACGTCCACCGGCGCGAAGGCGTCGGATGAGTTCAAACTCTTCCATCAAGGGGCTGTCTGGAAAACCACCGATCGCTTCAAGACTGGTGCGTCGCACAAAAATCGCTTGATCCGCGAACGGCCGCCCTGTCAGACGAAACCACAAAATAGATCTTAAACGTGAACCTCGCATCAAAAAAGGCGGGGACCTTAATTG
Source organism: Pedosphaera sp. (assembly GCA_009695405.1). Lineage (GTDB taxonomy): Bacteria > Verrucomicrobiota > Verrucomicrobiia > Limisphaerales > UBA9464 > SXXZ01. The sequence continues at coordinate 801 of SIAZ01000173.1, forward strand.
CTTCCGAAAAGCGCCTGCAACCACAGGTTTTAGGCCTGATATAGCCCCAAGCGCCTCCACAATGGCCGCCCCTCCAGCGGAGGGAAGCCAAGTGTCAGCATGCAGAAAAATTACGCCTTCGCCAGTCGCTCTCTCGGCACCTGCCCGACACTGAATCCCCCGCCCTGTGGGGCCTGTAATCCATTCGGCTCCCGCTTCCAAAGCAATCTGACGTGTCGCGTCACAACTACCGCCATCCGATACGATCAATTGCTTCACTTCAGCAATTGATCTCACCCGACGCAACGTCTCTGGGAGTGCCTCAGCTTCATCCAGAGTCGGAATAATCACCGAGAGATGCATCGGCCGCAGGGATTAAAACCGAGCGATTTTTTCCAATTCACGAACTCGAGCATTGATAGAAGCCTTTACCGTGCGGGTCGTCACATTCAGTCCAAATCCTTCGCAACAGAACGAGGCCACAACCGAACCATGCACAATTGCGCGGCGTAGATTTGTCTCGATAGTTCCCGTTTTCTGAGCCGCCAAATAGCCGATCAATCCGCCCACAAAAGAATCACCAGCACCGGTCGGATCAATCACCTTTTTTAACGGATAAGCGGGTGCCACAAAGAGACCTTTCGGACCTGACAACACTGACCCATGCTCGCCCTTCTTTATAATGACATACTTCGGCCCGAGTTTATGGATTTTGGTTAAGGCGTTGATCACATTATCCTCCTTCAGCAATTGCCTCGCTTCGCTGTCGTTCAACACCAAACAGTCAACCCGCTTAAGCAATCGTAAGACCTCCGGAAGGGCGATGTTCAACCAAAGATCCATGGTATCAGCGATGACAAATCGCGACTTGGAAACTTGATCCAAGACTCGGTGCTGGACCTGCGGTGAAATATTAGCGAGCAAAACAAAGGGCGTCGTCGCATAATCGGCGGGGAGAACAGGTTGCCAAGTCTCGATCACTCCCAGAACGGTATCCAAGGTCCTGCGATTATTCATATTGACCTCGTATTCGCCTGACCAATGAAAGGTCCGACCGGTTGGTACTCTTTCCAAGCCCTTGAGGCAAATCCCGTGCTTCTGATAAAGCTTAATGTATTTGGCCGGAAAATCGCCACCGACAACTCCCATCAATCGAGTAGGGGCAAAAAAACTAGCGGCAACCGCCGCGTGGCTCGCCGAACCACCGAGAAGCAAGGGGTTCTCAGTCTTCGGTGTCTTGATGGAATCAAGCGCAGCAGTACCAACAACAAGGACGCTCATAATTTAAATAGGGTTACCAACGGCGACCCAGACTAATCGCACCCTGATTTTCAAGGCAATACTGGGGGTTTACCGAAAGAAATTCTTAAGAGGGCGGCAATTGGGATGGAGCGAGTTTATTGCGGGATACTTCCACCTTAATAAAATGAAGTAAAACAGGTGCAAGAATCATCCCTGGAATCCCCATCAGCTTTTCACCAATCACCAATCCAAGAAGAGTTAACCACATCGGATTGCGAATACGATCGCCGATGATTTTTGAATTTAGGAAGTACTCGCCCTTATGCAATACCACCAGAAACACTAGGGCTGCAAAGGGCATATGAGTTGAGACATTGAATCCAATGCCCACGATCAGAGCATTACTCAAAAGATTACCAATGATCGGCAACATTCCGCAAAGAAAAGTGAGGACGATGATCACGCTAACGTAGGGATAACCGTTCCAGAGAAGAAAGGTCGAGGTGAACGCTGTATTGATTGTTGAAATCAACATTTGTGCGCCCATCACCCGAGCAAAGCTGCTGTAAAAACCGCGAAAACGTTCGGCAATTTCGCGTCCAGTGGCCGTATAAAGATTATCCTCGCCCGCCTCAGGTTCGGCCCCAAAATCTAAACGAATACTTAAAAATAAACTCACTGCTACCACCACTCCGATCACCAGTGAAACGGCTTCCACGGTGGCTGTCCGCGCGTACTGCCCCACATTCACAATCTTTGATTTCACCATCTCCAACGCCGAAACCTTAAAGCTCGCCAAATCAGTGAAGGGCAATTCAGCACCAATCCGCTCCGCATATTCAACCACTGCAGGAATGGTCTTATCGACAATTTCAGGAAGAACAATGTAGGCGTGCTTGATGAATAGAAAGAAACCAGCACTCACACCGCCAAAGAGTAAAAGGAACAAGGTCAGGCCCAGCCAACGGCTTCGTCCAAAGGACAGGAAGGTCATCGCAAAGTAAGCGAACAAGGCTGTTAGTAAGGGCGTAGCCAATTGAAGAACCCCAACCAAAAGTAGCAAAATACTAATGAAAACATACGAAATTTGATGAGGTGATCTCATAACTGATCTATGCAAATTACCGATCCGACCACAAAATACTAATTCCACTCGCTCAATTAGACTCTTTTAAAGCAGACACTGCAAGTAGACGACGTCCAACCAACGTCCAAATTTAAAGCCCACCTGTCGTACCACACCCACGCGCTCAAAGCCATGCCGTGCATGAAGCCGGAGACTGGACTCATTGGCCGCATCGATCGCCGCCAATACCACATGCAGTCCACGCGCTCGTGCTGCTGGAATTAAGGGGGCCAATAATAACCCGCCCAACCCCTGCCCTCGATATCCCTCGTCGACGTACACGGAATTCTCTGCAGTAAAGCGAAAACCCATTCGGTCGTGATACCGATTTAGGGCGCTCCAGCCCAAAATCTTACCACTAACATCCTCAGCCACAAAAACCGCATAGCCATCTCGCTGACGTTCCGCTAGCCACTGCTGCCGGTGCTCCAGCGTCCGTGGCTCATAATCATAGGTCGCCGTCGTCTTCAGTACCGCATCATTATAAATCGCCAAAATTTCAGGACAGTCCCTGTGTTCAGCGGGTCGAATTGTTGGTTGACTCATCGAAAATTAAGAGCAATTGCCCTGGAATTAAAAAGGGATCTTTGGTCGTCGTCTACAGCTTCAATCAACGTCGTGTCAAAAGGTAGTTTAGAAGATGCTGAAATTCAGGCTCGGTGATCGACTCTCCAAAATTGTCTGGCATCAAGGACAATAATCCCTCTTCACGCTTGAGCACCGAGGACTTAGACACGGTAAATTCGACTCCCAATCCGTTGGCTAAGACCAACACCTCTCCTTCTTCCCGACGGAACAATCCGGAGATCGTCTCGCCGTCGTTTAAGGTCACCAGCGTCTGACGAAATGCAGGATCTACGGTCCGGTTGGGATCCAAAATATCTTCACACAACCGCTCTACACCTCGATTTCCTATTCCAGTTAATTGCGGCCCAACTAGCCCCCCTTTACCCTCTATCTGGTGACACGGCGCACAGTGAGTTTCAAATACTTTCTGCCCTAGGTCCGCCCGGGTCGCAGAGTGAGTGTAGGCCACGCGTCGAGTAGTGATAACTCGATCACGCACCTCATCGAATGAACTCAATCCGCGAGTCAACTTCTCCATCCGCACTTGCCCATTCGCAGGGACTGCCCGTTGGATTCGGTCTCGAAGACTCGGTACTTGAAGCAAACGAGGTGAGGCGATCCCCACCTCCACTGCCTTGAGAACAAGCGACGCTCCCTCGACGTGTCCCACCAATGCCGTCGCCCATATCTGTTGAACGCGATAAGGCACCCCCTTGAAGGCCTCGGTCACCAGAGCGTGCCCTGTCGAAAGGGGGCCTTCACTCAAAATTAAACCCATCCGTTCTCTCAAACCTATCGACTGCAACGGGTCGACAACCAAGGGTCCCAGACCAACCACCGCACCGCTCGGGTCCAGCTGCATCCAACCACGCGCTGCTGCCGCCCGTACTTCAGTATTTTCAGCGCACAGTGCCATTCCTTTGAGCCTCGGGATTAAACCGGTCTGCCCGGTGCGCGCTGCCAATCCAGCGGCCGCAACAATCCGTTCGGCTCTGGCCCCAGGAGAGATTGCAGGCAAGTCGGGTCCCCCTTCAATCCCTCCAATGGCAATCCACGCATAAGCATCGCCATCGTCTCCGTCCACAACTTCTAAGATCACACGGCGACCTAAAAAAGACTCGGTTTTCCACTGAACACGAAGGGCAATATCACTACGGGGCGGTCGCACCTCAAACAATAGGGTTCCTTGAATGGCGTCTCTCAATCGTACCGCGTTTACCTTTTTTGCCGCCTTATCCGGATAACCATCGTGGCCACAAAGCCAAAAGGTTAAACTCGGCCCAGCGATAAACTCAGGCGACCTCACTGTGCCCGTCTTTTGTTCGCCACGCATTAGACTGGAAAGCACCCTCAAAATGCTGCCGTCGGCTCGAGTTCGCACTTGAAAATCCCACGGACTTTCTGTCGTCGATCCTTCCTTCGATTGATGACTCCACCCGCTCTCGGTCGATTCGCTCAGCAGACGTTCGGCCAAATCTAAACCCCATTCCTTGAGGCTCGGAGATAACACAATTCCTCGTTGCCCAAGTCCTTGTTGCATCGAGCGAAATAATCCAAGTTGGAAATCAACTTCACCAGCAAATCGTCCACGAATGATTGTCACTAAATCCGGCAAAACAGCCTCCGATGCATACCGGGCTGAGTGCTTCAATGCATCTCCAAGACTTGGCAAAGTCGTGCCTGTCAATTGAGGCAATTCGCGAATCAGAAATCGGGCCGCTTCAGGTGAATTCACCGAGAGTGCCATCTCTGATATCATCCGACTCTCCGCCAAATTTAAGTGGATCCATCCTAGGACGGACTCGAAAATAATGGGCACCGCTAAATGATCTCGTAACGCTTTTCGTACAACATACTTAAGATGTGTATCCTGTGCTTCTGTCGATGTCAGAAGTGCCATCAAGGGTCGCACCGTCTCAACTGTGGGCCACGCTCCCAACACTTCAACTGCGCAACGCCGCACCAACGCATCAGTATCCGCTATCCTTCGTAGTAAAATTGATCGAGCGACTTCAGGACGCTCCAAGGGAAAAGCTAATCCACCGTTTTTGTCGCGTCGGGTCATTCGTTCTGCGGCCATCCTTAGTCCGTGAATTCGAACCTCCGGCTCAGAGGCATTCCAAGTTTCAACGAGCTCTGCCTCCGTTAATGCTCCCAGATTTTCTAAAGCCCACAGCGCGTGAACGCGCGCACGCACCCGATTCTCAGCCTCTCCCGAACCTTCGACAGTTCGCGACTTCGCTCTCAATGCCGATATCGCAGATCGACCATAACGATCGTTGATCTCGTGTTGTGCCAATAAGCGGCGCCCCAGATTCGGCGAGTCTAATTCCCCAAGTAAACCCTGTAAGCCCACTGCCAAGGCGGGGGAACGCAACACTGGGCGTCCGTCCTTCCCTGTGTACACGATGCGCCACAACCTTCCCTTGTCTCGGTCTCGTCCAGGATGAGTTAATGGAACCTCATAATGCCCAATAATACGATTATAGAAGTCAGCGACATAAAGCGCTCCGTCGGGGCCAAGAAGGGTGTCCACAGGTCGAAACCAAGAATCATCCGATGTCAAAAAATCAGGCTGCTCGATCGCCTTCGGTGTTGAACCAACGAACTCAATTCGATCCCGATTTAGTCGACTGGTTATCACATTTCCAATCAAGAACATGTCCTTATACTCTGGGGGCCAGAGTGCATCCTCATAGTAAAGTGCTCCATCGATTGCCGTACTTTCGTGGGCGTGTTCTAACATCACTGGAGCAAAACCCAAACCATCGTGTGGTTTACCGAAGCTAGGATAATACCCCCCCGCCAAGAGTTGATAAATCGGAGCACTATGACAATCGCTGGAATACAGATTTCCTCTCGAATCCCAGGTGAGCCCAAACGGATTCACCTGCCCGTGGGTGTGGTGCTCAATACGTGACCGATCAAGCCGCACTCGATACGTATTGCCGGAGTTTAAATCCACCCGACTCCCATCCATGGCGGTCACATGAGAGTCGTTGTTAAACCCATGTGAAGCATACATCCAACCATCAAATCCACGCCGAAATGAGGCCTGATTTCCATGTGTATCGCGGGTATGATCGAAGGGCCCATACAAAACGGTTCGCTTATCGGCCTTGCCATCTCCGTCGGTGTCTTCGAGCAACCATATATTCGGGATGCTCCAAACAATCGCTTTCCAATGCTGATCATCAGTGCGAAAGGGATAAACTCCAATGGGGATATTCAAACCATCCGCAAACTCTGTTGTCTTTCTCGCCCTTCCATCCGGACCAAAATCCTCGAAAATCATCAAACGATCCAAGCTCGGTCGATCCGCCGGGGCAGCCCAAGGGTACTCAATACTGGTGGTGACCCACAGTCGACCGATAGCATCGAAAGCTAAGTTCATCGGCTTATTTATCTGAGGTTCGGCAGCTACCAATTGAATCTCAAATCCCGGCGGCAAATGAAAGCGCTCCCGCTGCCTCTCTGCTGCCACAGGTTCTGTGGTGCGAACACCCAATGCCAATTCGTCATCTGCTTCCATCGACCTAAAAAGCCGCAGCCAGCCGAGTGCTAAAATCAAAAAAAATGACGAACTTCTCATTGGATTTACAAAAGAGAACATCGACAGCTTAGGCTTAATTCGTCGACAGAAAAGACTGATGCGATCCAGAAATAAAATCGTTTAAATGCATCGTTCCAGAAATAAGCTGGTTTCTCGCTATTTCCAGTGTAACCGGGGGGGCTTGACGGCTGGAGGATGATGCCGAGCGATGACACCGGAACAGACCTTTGGACAGTTGCTCGGGCTTGGCAAGGCATGGTGGGTGGTGGAGGCGCGGTTTGAGCCGGAGTCCTCGACCTTCCTGTTGAAGGTGGAGGAGACGCTGGAGTTGTGGCCGGAGGAAAGTGTACGGGCCGGCACGCCGGTGGTCTGCCACGATCATGTCGAGCCGATGCAGTGGAGGCATCTG
>SIAZ01000174.1 GCA_009695405.1 Pedosphaera sp.
TACCGCTCGATAACCAGTTGCGAACGACCTCGCATTTGAACGATTTATCGAACTTCCGGCGCGTTTTTGTAGGGGAGTCTTTGATGATGGATTCCATGGTACAGGATTCCTCTTACTCTCCGTCCGAGAAATCGAAGCAACCTCATTAACGCATTCTTTGCCTTGCATTGACAGAGCTTGCAGACTTCTTTAACTAAGCACCGCAGCCGAAGTCCGGCGTCGACCAGAACGTTGGGCACGGGGGAACCACAGTCGAAACTTCGGCATGGGGCGCAGCATGGGTAAACCCAGCGGGACATTTCCAAGTCCTAGCCCGTCAGCTAACCTCGTAGGCAGTTGGAAAGGCAGTCCCTAAGCGCAGAATCCGTCGGGCGGATTTGCGAAAAAGGCGGCCTCAGGTCGTCGGTTTATCGCACTATCTATGAATTCGAAACGACTTCGCCCCTCCTTGTCACCCCCACCCACTCAGACTCCAAATTCCAACGCTCGGATCATGCCGGACGCCCTAAATGATCTCATGTGCCTCTCATGAGCACTCCCATCCCCTGCACCGGTCGACGCCTTGCCGGATTAACTCTTGGGGCACTCGGTATTGTCTACGGTGATATCGGCACCAGCCCTCTTTACGCAGTCAAGGAATGCTTCGCGAAAGGACATGGAGCAGCGGCTACCCCAGCCAATATACTGGGGGTGATGTCCCTCATTCTTTGGGCGCTGGTTCTTATCGTTGCTATTAAATATCTCGTGTTTGTCCTCCGAGCTGACAACAAGGGCGAAGGCGGCATTCTAGCCCTACTCTCACTTGCTTTCCCTGAACGTAAACGAGGCCACCGAAATAAATTCGTCAGTTTTATGGCGTCTTTAGGCGTTGCCGGGGCCTGTCTGCTCTACGGAGATGGGATTATTACTCCTGCGGTTTCTGTCCTCGGCGCCCTCGAAGGACTCACTGTCGCCACTCATAAGCTAGATCACTATATCGTTCCTCTAGCCGTCCTCATTATTATTCTACTCTTTGTCGCCCAACAGGCTGGTACTGCTAAGGTGGGACGCATTTTTGGTCCGATTACTCTGGTTTGGTTTATCACTATTGGGATCCTTGGAATTCGAGGTATCCTCCTTAATCCGGACGTCCTCAAGTCCCTAAACCCGATCCACGCACTTAATTTTCTTATCGACCAAAAATCCCACGGACTGGTGGTTCTCGGTTCGGTGGTTCTAGTTGTAACCGGCGGGGAAGCTCTCTACGCCGATATGGGCCACTTCGGTCCGCGCCCGATCCGAGTGGCTTGGTTCAGTATCGTTATGCCCTCATTGACCCTCAATTATCTAGGTCAAGGGGCACTGCTTTTGAGCCAGCCAAGTCTTGCGGATAGTGCATCCTTCAATCCTTTCTACCAACTCTGTCCTCGTTGGGGACTGTATCCGATGATTGGACTCGCTACCGCCGCCGCTATCATTGCGTCCCAAGCTCTTATTTCGGGGGCCTACTCGTTGACCATGCATGCCATCCAACTCGGTTACATGCCTCGATTGATCATCGAACACACCTCTCAAAAGGAACGCGGACAAATCTATATGCCGCAAGTAAATTGGGTGCTCATGATTGCCTGTATTTGGATCATCGTTCAGTTCAGATCTTCCAGCAATCTGGCGATGGCCTACGGCGTGGCGGTCACCTTCACTATGATCACCACCACACTCCTTTTTTTCTTCGCCTGCCAAAGGCTCTTTGGTTGGTCACGCACTCTGGCGAGTCTCATCAGTGGTGCCGCGCTGATCGTCGAACTCCCCTTTGCCGTGGCTAATCTACTTAAAATTGAGAACGGCGGATGGTTTCCCCTCGTTGTCGCCTCAGCTATTTTTATTTTGATGAGCACTTGGAAGCGAGGGCGCCAACTGGTCTGGGACCGGATCCGTGCCAGTGCTATGCCCGCACTGAAATTTATCGACGATATCAAACGCCGAGATCCCTCCCGAGTTGCCGGAACGGCCGTCTATCTTGCCGGTAATTCCGAAGGCACACCGATCGCCTTACTCCACAATCTAAAACATAACAAAGTACTTCATAAACGAATTGTTTTCCTGACGATTATCATCGAGGAAGATTCCCAAGTAGAAACTAGTGAACGCCTCACGGTCGAACGTCTCGAGGTCGGGTTTTGGAGGGTTCGCGCCCGATATGGGTTTATGGAACAACCGAACATTCTCAACATCCTTGACCTCTGCAGCGAACACGGACTCGAGTTCAAGGAAATGGAAACTACTTTCTTTCTGAGTCGCGAAACAGTTCTCCCGACGCGCAGCCAAGCTGGGATGGCCATCTGGCGAGAACATTTATTCGCCATCATGTCCCGCAATGCAACCAGTGCCACTGCCTTTTTCCGTCTACCTGCCAACCGAGTCGTCGAACTCGGTATGCAGGTCGAAATCTAAATTCCGCGCCTCCACTCGTAACTGCTTTCCGAGGTCAATCCGCACTTATAACCTCAAGAAAACGGCCCAACTCAGCTTCGGTATTATAGTAATGGGGCGACACACGAATCACCCATTGGCCATCCGGTTGTTTCCGTAAGGAGGTGATCACCTTCGCCTCGGTCAATTGCCTGTGGAGAGCCGACATAGCCTCGCCCGGCCGGAAAAAACTGGTGATTGCCCCGGCATTCTCCGGTTGAACATCCCCTCGAACGACCTCAAATCCTGCCGCTTGAATCTGAGGAACCAGCCAAGCCCGTTTGCGCAGCAATTCAGCACCAATGGCTTCGACCCCAACCTCGGCTACTAAATCTAAGGCCGCCTCAAGGCCAAAAAGCCCCATAAAATTGGCCGAACCTGCTTCATAACGTCGCGCGCCTTCATGAAACTCCATCTCATCTTGCGTCAGATAGTCTGGGCACTTTACATTATGCCAACCATGAACCACCGGTTGGATATAAGGTTGAGCTTCTTTGCGAACGTACAAAATGCCAGCGGCACAGGGCCCCAAAAGCCACTTGTGAGCGTCCGCCGCTAGAATATCAACATGAGTCGCTAATGTCGGAAATGCGCCCAAAGTCTGGATACCATCCAAACAAAAAAGAACACCTCGACTCCGTAACATCTTTCCGATGGCTTCAATGTTAATCCGAAAGCCAGTTAAATAATGGGCACTAGCAATGGCCACCAAACGGGTGTCCTCATCAATCTGCCCTTGAACATCCACCAAGCGGATCCGACCCAATTCACGGATATTCATAAACCTTATTTCGACACCGCGATCGGCTAAAGCCATCCACGGATAGACATTGGCGGGATAACAATCGTGGTAGATCAGAATATTCTGACCTCGTTTTACTTGGAGCCCTGTAGCCACTTGGCTCAATGCCAATGAAGTGGGACCGACAAGGGCAATTTCACTCGCTTGCGCACCAATCAAATGGGCCGCCAGTTTACGAATCCGAGATACCGTTCCCAAAGAAATTGCCTCTTCCTGATCATCCACCGTGCACCGCTGGGCATATCCGGCGATCGCATCGGCAACACGCCGAGGCAAAGGACAAACGCCCGCATGAGCAAGATAGGCGGACTGGGTCACCACCGGAAATTCGCGGCGCCGTAATTCCTCATTCGCTAACACTTCTGAAATCGTCACGAGACACAAGGTAGCCGAAGCGACCGGTAGATGACCAGTCATGGCTCACTTGGATGCCCTCAAGACTTTTGCTCAGCGGAAGGTCGGAAGCGCATATTGATCATCTCAACGCCAACAGCGAAGGCCATGGCGAAGTAAATGTAGCCCTTACTAATATGCTGATGAAAACCATCCGCCAACAACATCGTCCCAATCAGAATTAGAAAAGCGAGAGCTAGAATCTTAATGGTCGGATTCTTCTCAACAAAGCCACCGATCTGATCGACAAAAATCAACATCACGATCATGGCAATCACCACAGCGGCAACCATAACTGGGATCTGATTAGACATCCCCACAGCGGTAATCACCGAATCTAGTGAGAACACGATGTCGAGTAGGAGAATTTGAACGACAATAGCCGCAAATGACGGCATCAACTTTTTCGTCAATAAAGTGTCCTCGACCCCAGCTACTTTCTCATGAATTTCCTTCACTGACTTCCAAATTAAAAAAAGCCCTCCTACTGCCAAAACCAAATCTTTACCAGTATTAGGAAATTCGAGTCCATAGGGAGCAAAGGTCCACAAATTATTACTCAGGCTCATCACCCAACTCAGAGAAAAAAGGAGCAGAATCCGAGTAACCAGTGCTAAAGCAAGCCCGGTGCGACGCGCCTTGGCCTGCTGTTCCTTGGGGAGTTTTCCAGCCAGAATGGAAATAAAAATCAAATTATCGATACCAAGAACAATCTCCAACACGGAGAGCGTCGCCAAACCAATCCAAGCTTGGGGAGATTGCAGCCATTCAAACCAATTCATTCGGAAAGTGAGGATAGAGATTGGCTTACTATTCGCGAGTCAAACCCTCAAAAAATTTAAATAAAGGAGAGTCCGCAGAAAGAATCTAAAACGGAAATGAGCGTATTCAATAAAGCCCTCACCCGACGGGATTTATTCCCAGGATTCGGGACGAAGAGCAGGCTGTAAGTCCGACACGAAGTCGAACTGAAAGCCTTATACAGGACGATAGAGAGTCCGTAAAAAGAGCTTATGTGACCTGCGGTTTGTAAGCCGAGCGAATCAACCGAACTTTAATCCGACTCTGACAGCCTTTATTTAAAGTCTGATTCTGGCTCTACCGTAATAAAACGACGACTGGGAAAGAGGCCCAACAAGAATTAGGGCGGGAAATGAACGGGTAATAAAAAGAATCACGCACCCAAAACCCGAAGACAACCCACTGCCAATCGAAAGTGGATTAAGCCGCAGCTTGCTCGGGTCGTTTGCTAATGAGGGGGAGAGCCTCCCCTCGGACCACCGCACCATTAACCACAACTACCGAGGTCACATCCGCGCTCGGCAATTCGAACATCACATCGCGCAAAAGTTTTTCTACTAGTGCTCTCAATGCACGCGCCCCAGTTTTTTTACGAACCGCCTGCACCGCTAATTCTTGCACTGCGTCCTCAGTAAAAACCAGTTCATTTCCATCGAGGGCAAAGAGCTTTGATAGCTGATGAATAAGAGCGTTCTTGGGTTGGGTTAAAACGGCACAGAGTTGCGATTGATTCAATTCATCTAGAATAGCTATCACTGGAAGTCGTCCAATGAATTCTGGTATGAAACCAAAAGAAAGAAGATCTTCCGGTTCGATCTTCCGAGCCACCGAATGTTCGGGGAATTCTCCTGTCCGTTGCTCAATAGAAGCCCCAGTTCCAAAGCCCATCGTACGTCTACCCAAACGACGCTGAATAATCGGATCCAAGCCCACAAAGGCACCGCCGCAGATAAACAGAATATGCGTGGTATCTACTTTAATGTATTCCTGCTGAGGATGCTTTCGCCCCCCTTGAGGTGGAACATTACAGACGGTTCCCTCTAGAATCTTCAATAATCCCTGCTGAACCCCCTCACCTGACACATCACGAGTGATAGAAACATTGTCAGTTTTTCGCGCAATTTTATCAATTTCATCGATGTAAACAATTCCTATTTGGGCTCGTTTCACGTCGAAATCAGCCGCTTGAAGCAACCGTAGAACAATGTTTTCAACATCCTCGCCAACATATCCCGCCTCAGTAATAACTGTCGCATCAGCAATGGCGAACGGAACGTCTAGAAGTTTGGCTAGAGTGCGAGCCAAAAGGGTCTTTCCACACCCAGTAGGGCCCAGCATTAGAATATTACTCTTCTCAATCTCAACGTCATCTGTTGCTCCTTTAGCCCCATCCCTCTTGGACAAAATCCGCTTGTAGTGATTATAGACAGCAACACTCAGCGTGCGCTTAGCATCGTCCTGTCCGATCACATGGTTATCCAAATGCTGCTTCATTTCTGCCGGCTTCGGCACCTTGAGAACCCGCACTTGGCATTCCCCCTCTGTCTGAGTCTCTTTTTCTAAAACCTCCTTACAAACCCAAACGCAGGCGTCACAAATGTAAACGCCAGGACCGGCGATCAAGCGCTTCACTTCCGCCTTCGACTTCCCACAGAAGCTGCACATGGTAACCTGAGAGGCTCGCGCCATAAAAATTAGGTGATCCAGACTGTCGAGACAGACAACTCCGTCTTTTTTAACTAGCAACCAGAGTAATAGACTCAGGCCTTGGAATCAGCATCGACGGGTTTCGGAAGGTCCTTTCGACTGCTCACAACTTCATCAACCAACCCGAAAAGCTTAGCGTCGTCTGACGTCATAAAGTTATCTCGATCGCAAGCCTTCTCAACCACTTCATAAGGCCGACCGGTGTGCTTGGAGAGAATATTGTTCAACCGCTCCTTCAAACGAATCATGTACTTCACCCGAATTTCCACATCACTCGCCTGCCCTTCGGCTCCGCCCAAAACCTGATGAATCATAATATTGGCGTTCGGTAGGGCGAACCGCTTTCCCTTGGTTCCACCCGCCAAAAGGACCGCTCCCATGCTCGCAGCTTGCCCGACACAGTAGGTGTTCACATCGCAACTCAACCACTGCATCGTATCGTAAATGGCCAAACCAGCGGTGACACTACCGCCGGGAGAGTTAATGTAAAAGTGGATGTCCTTCTTAGGATCGGTCATCTGTAAAAACAGAAACTGTGCGACGATCACGTTAGCCACCATGTCATCGACTGGCGTCCCTAGAAAAATGATGCGGTCGACCAAGAGCCGACTGTAAAGATCATAGCCTTTTTCACCACGGCCGGTTTGCTCGATGACGTAGGGAATATTAACAAAGTTGAGCATAGTTTTCGAAGCCGAGGGTAACTGTATGCGGAGGCAACCGAGGCGTCAAGGCCCCCCCTTTGGGCTCATTGGTTCCGCTAGGGCGTTGAGGATTCCAGAGCCAATCATCGCAGTTCGATTTTTTGACACCCTTTCACCTGACACGGATGATCACGGTGTTTTGACCCGACACCTCGGAGGTCAGACCTTTAAGGCCGTTAAACTGCACTGGGTTCATCCACACTTTATCTTCTTTAAAGCGACTTCAACACCGAAGACCGCTCCAGTCCGCTGCGCAATTTGGCCTCAAATCAGACCTCAGAATCGAAGATGTGGTGGTGTCCAACCGATGGCACCGAGAGATAAATAGAACTGCCCTATATACCAAAGTGAGAAATGGACCTGAAAATCAAATCGACAATCAGTTCAGATCGACCAAAAAACGATTTTTGCGTGAGGCTTTTCATTGGAGGTTGAACCGGCTTGATTCGGCATCAATCCCTCGGGCCACAAGGGCTTTGGTTAAAGCAATCCTTCGTTCACTTCCGAGCTTCGGCTTCCACCTGATAACTCTCCCCCTTTTGATCGGGTTCCGAATAAGCCTCGTTCAAGACTCGAGCGATCTGAACCTCAGTTTTACTTAAGCTAGTGCAACTTCTTGTCTGTAAAAGTTTAGGACACCAACGATTCCGGCCATAGGGCCGAGACTCGCCCGTCTTCTGGGGTTGCCGGTGTCCGGCCAAAGCTGAAATCTGGAAGGTGTTAACCAAAACATCCAACAGCATCAGCCATGACCGAACGACCCCAAGATAATCTCGCCGATGACGCCATCAAGACCCTTCTTCAAC
>SIAZ01000175.1 GCA_009695405.1 Pedosphaera sp.
TCCGATCCCAGTACGACTCCAGAATTGCGGCCCGCCCTGCTTCTTCCATCGGTTCCAACAAAGCTCTCATCTCTTCAACGCGCCCCGCCGATGCAATACCTGCTAAGCGCAACAAAAATTCATCCAAGGGAGGGAGTTGATCAGGTCGCCGTGGCACAGCCACAAGGATGTGAAAATGGTTACTCATCACACAAAAGGTGAGGATCTGGACACCACAGAAAGTGGCGTAGGAATGGATCATTTTGGTGAACTTTTCTTTCTCAAGTTCTCCGAAGATCTTATCTCGATTTACGATGCGAGAGATGCAGTGATAATAGGGAATAGGGGCATCAGAAGCCCCCGTGAATCGTCTTTGTCTCATGGTCTATCCTTGGAGTTCATTGGTTTAGCAAGCAGGTAGTATACGGACGGAAACCTACGCCGAGTATCTGGCGCAGACCTATCGGTGCGGGACCCTACTACTTCAGAATAGAACTAGGAATGGGCACTTGGCGCCTAGGGGTACTCGGACTAAGGAGAAGTCGGTTGGCATCAATCCTGAAAGAAGGCAATACGACCGTCAAAGTGGACCTCGTTCAAATCTCAGACATTAGAAAAGTGGGGTAAATTTCACTGGGAAAGAGATGAACCAAGATCTTGGTCGAACTCATTTCGAAGACTCCGAGAGAGTAGGTAATGTGACGAAAGTGTCGTTGGTCGATTCAGTGGCATGGGTTGACTATTTCAGATCTTGAATCAACAGACACACCGCAGAAAGCGAGAGGGTGATGCCGAAGACAGTCTTGATTCGACGGAGCAGTCGCCCCCCAACTTCTTAGCTCCGGTAGGGCGGAAGATCGGGCGAGCGCATCTAGTCAAAGGTCGACGCCTCGGGGTGCATTGATTAGTTTATCTAATTTTTTACAGGTTTCGACGCTAATCGGGGATCCGAAGCCCCGGGCTGAATCGAAATGGCTGGATCTGTCGGAGTCCCCATCAGGGCCGGATCACACCGATCAACCTTGGAAATATATCGGTGATTGGGTCGTCTGGTATTCGCAGCGATAAACTCACCTGCGCAGAAAAGCGTTCGAAATTTAGGGGCTTGAAGTCTAAGCAAATTTTAAAGATTTACCCCAGAAAATCCTGAGATCTAAAGTTGATGGGCAAGCGTAGTGAGTCGAAGACCTTCGAGGGTCAGTCCGGGAATGACGTGATGAATCTCCGGTAATTTTCGAGCGATCAAAGCGGCATAACTGCCCGTGGCAATGACAGATAGATGCTCCACGGCGAGTTCTAGTTTTAATTCTTCGATTAGTCCTCGGATTAATCCGCGATACCCGTGGACAGCTCCGCTAAGCATTGCCTCGGCGGTGCTACGGCCAATCACCCGACGTGGTTCACGAATCTTAATACGCGGGAGAAGGGCCGTTTTTTCGTGGAGATAATCGGTCATTGCTGAAAGACTTGGCGCAATGATGCCCCCAACATAGTTCCCCTTGCAGTTCACAACATCGAAGGTGACCGCGGTACCAAAATCAACCACCAACGCAGGTCCTCCAAATCGATGAAAAGCCGCCACGGCATTGGCAAGACGATCCTGACCGATGGATTGCGGCTTGGGATAATCGATGCCTACACCTCTTAGTGTGTTAGGAGTTAGTTGAAGTGGATCGATTTGATAGACCTCTTTTAGGTAGTTTCTTATGGCCGCATTGACCTCAGGAACAACACTACAAAAACAAGCGGCAGTAGGGACCTTGATACCGAGGCGATGGGCGATCTCCTCACTCGCAGTTTGGACGCGCCAAGCGGCGGTTGGGAAGTCACCTAAGCGTCGCAATCGTCGGAGGCTACCTAGCCCCAAATGAGTGTGGGTATTACCGACGTCTAACAAGAGAATCATAAGGTCATTTTATTAGAGAAACATCTCCGCCAATAATATGTTCTAGACGGCCCTGATCGGTACGGACGAGTAGAGCCCCTTCTTCATCCAGAGACTCAGCTCGACCAGTGATAATGCGATCTGCAACACGAATAGAGACACGTCGACCGAGGGTTGTGCAGCGGCGAATCCAGTCATCGCTAATTTCATGAAAATCTCCACAGGCAAGCCGAGAATAGACGGAATCGAGTTCCTGAATGAGTATAGTGGCTAGATCAGCTCGGTCGAGAGGTTGGCCCGCTTCGATTTGAAGAGAAGTCGCGATGGTTTGAAGCTCCTCTGGAAAATCCTGAGTCGCCAGATTGACATCAATTCCAATTCCCAAAATGACATGGCGTATGTGGTCGAGTTCTGCATTGAGTTCGAGGAGAATGCCTCCGACTTTGCGGGTCTCAAACACAATGTCGTTGGGCCACTTAATACCCGGGCTTAGACCTGTGCTTTTTTCAATGGCGCGAGCCACAGCAACCGCCGTGCAGACGGTAAGTTGAGTGGCTGCTGCTGGGGCAAGGTTGGGCCGGAGCAGAACAGAAAACCACAGGCCTTTACCTGTCGGTGAGCACCACTGTCGACCAAGCCGGCCGCGGCCGCGAGTTTGGGATTCGGCAAAAACAACAATCCCTTCGCTCACTTGGTCCCTTGCCAATTTCTCGACGATATTATTGGTGGAGGAAGTCTCCTGAAAAACACGGATATCTCGGCCAATCACTTTTATAGGCTCAAGTCGCGCCAACAGATCATCGGCGTGAAGTCGGTCGGGTGAGCCGTGAAGGCGGTATCCGTGATGGGGGCTGGCATCAATATCATACCCCACCTTCCGAAGTTCCTCGATGCGAGACCAGACGGCAGCGCGCGAAACAACGAGGGTCTTGGCGAGAATGGCGCCCGAAACCCCCTGTTCACCGGCCAAGCGAAGGGCTTTAAGAATCTGAGTATCGGCGGTCATAGAAGAAAATCGAGACCGAGATCGACGGATCGATAGGAATGGGTCAAGGCACCAACGGAGATAAAGTCGACACCGGTTGCCGCGACGGAGCGTACAGTTTGCAGAGTGATTCCACCGCTGGCCTCGGTTTGACTCCGCCCTCGAATGCGCTGTAGCGCCTCAATGAGAGTCGGGGGATCCATATTATCAAGCAGGACGATGTCCGCTCCAGCGTCGGCAGCTCGGCCCGCTTGGTCCGGAGTATCTGCTTCCACCTCGATGCGAAGGTTTGGGAACTGACTGCGCGCGCGTCGAACTGCGGCGGTGATGGCGTCCGGCTTTTCATTCGCCAAAGCCGCTAGGTGATTGTCCTTAATAAGAATGAGATCGTAGAGCCCTGTCCGGTGATTTGTTCCACCGCCACAAGCGACGGCATATTTTTCGAACCGCCTCCAGCCTGGGGTTGTCTTTCGTGTGTCCAGTATACGAGTGGCGGTTCCCGAAACAGCTTCGACATAATCAGCCGTCGTTGTGGCAATACCGGATAAACGTTGAACAAAATTAAGAGCAACACGCTCTGCAGAAAGCAGGGCACGGGCAGGCCCAGATATTTCTAGTACAGTCTGGCCGGGTTGAAGACGTTGACCGTCGACGGCAAGACACCGGATCAAGGCATTGGGTGCTAATTCGCGAAAAGTGGCTTCAGCAAAGGCGAGTCCGGCGAGGACTAGAGTTTCCCGAGCATTCATTTGGGCGGATGCTTGAGACTCCGGATGGATGCAAGCGAGGCTAGTGGCATCACCAGAGCCGATATCTTCGGCAAGGGCCCTTCTCATGGCCGCCCGTATTTCTTCAGGATCAATCTGCAGCACGACGGAAGATTGAGGGAGGCAATGGTCCGGATCAATCGGCAATCGAGATTCAGTGGATCGGTTTTTATCTAATTCGTCCTAATGAATCTCCAGTTTCGTTCCTCTGTTAGCGCGTACTTGGCGTTCCTATCCGCC
Organism: Pedosphaera sp.; assembly: GCA_009695405.1. GTDB lineage: Bacteria > Verrucomicrobiota > Verrucomicrobiia > Limisphaerales > UBA9464 > SXXZ01. The sequence goes on from SIAZ01000175.1 coordinate 3,857, forward strand.
ATAACATTCCGTCACTTCGTACAAAAAGAGAGCCTGTCGAGATCGATGGAGTTCCAATCACGGTTTGGCCCAAGGCGAGTTCGCTAGTGACTGTTCCTTCATTTTGTGAGGGATCGACCACCTGCACGAGTCCGACCTCATTGACGCAGTAAAGTCGACCGCCCGCAGAGATCGGTGTCGCGCTGAAAGGTCCCTTGATGCGGAGTTGCCAAAGTCGTTTTCCGTCTGATCCATCTCCACAAGTCAGGATTCCACCGTCATTAAGCGAATAAACACGCCCCCCCAAGACTACTGGGCTGGGAGTCCCAGGCCGAAGTTGTGCTGAGCGCCAGACCTGTTTGGGCACCGATCCGTCGGGAGACAGTTCGAGGACGGTTAATCCGTTGGAAGGCAAATAAAGCCGTCCGTCACTCCAGATGGCCGAGGGAACCGTAGAAGCCCCTTCGGAGTAATTCCAAAGGATGCGCCCAGAAGCAGGATCCACTGCCGTGACACCTTGAAAGGATTGCAACAGAATACGCACCTGCCCAGAACGTTCGCGATAGACGGTCGGGGAGGTCCAATTAGCCCGTTTCGGGCGGTCTAGTTTCCATCGATTGAGGCCGGTTTGCGCGTCTAAACCCGCCGTAAAAGATTCGCTATCGTTCTCCACTTGCGTGACTAAAACCCCGTCAGCAAAGACCAAGGAAGAAGACATACCGAGCGAATTACTCGCGTTTACGTAGTCGCGTCCCAACCCTCGGAACCAGAGAAGATTTCCCTCTAAATCGAGAGCAATGCAGTCATTAGAAGAAAATAGAGCGAAGAGTGTCTTGCCATCACTCACTGGGGTAGGGGCCGCTGGGCTAATCTTTTCATGAGTCATAGTCCGACCCGTTGCCCAGAATTGTCTTTCCCAACGCAGGGAACCGTCGGAGATATTAAAGCATAAAACGTGAAGTCGATCGAGACGTGCGCCGCTGGAGGCGGTGACAAAAAGCCGATCCCCCACAATCACCGGAGACGACAATCCTCGGCCAGGTAGGTTGACCGACCAAAGGATCGACTGAGAATCGAGGCGATGCGGAACCGATGTATCAGTAGAGACACCGTCACCACGAGAACCGCGAAAGCCGAGCCAATCCTCTGCTATCAAAGAGGTAGCCAGACGGGTAATCATCAAGTAAAAGAGAGATATTTGCAGGGCTTTATTCGAAGAGTAAAAACGAGTGATCATTGGCTAGAAAGGAGAGGTGTTCCCTGTTCATCGGTGACACGGAGTTGGAACTGCCACTCGGCCGCCCAGTCTTCGGTTTGTTCATTTTGCAGACACTTGACTAGAATCAAATTTCGACCTGGCACCAGCATTACAGGCATTCGATATTGATCGATTTCGGAAGCCCGATGGTATTCGTCACGGCCGAAGGTTGGTTTACCGTTTACCCATACTTTCCAGCCGTTTTGGGATCCTAAACGAATTTGAACTGGGCGTGCTGATTTTGACCAAAATTCAGCAGCGGCATAACCGACGACGCCCTTGAGCGTTCCCAAGGGAGCATTGAAGTTCACCATGCCGTAGTCGTCGGTGGTTTCATACGGAGCCCATTTAATCCGCCCCGTTTTGCCATCGAATTCGCTGCTTAAATCAAGGGATGTTTCCGGTGGGTAAGGTCGAGTGAAGCCCACTCCTGTCGTGTTATCAAAGGGCCCGATCAATTTCCAAGCGGTCACCCAACCAAAAGTCCTGCTGAGGTTCACTGGCGAACCGAGTTCCTTCAGTTTTTTCGCAATAGAATCAAGCTGATCAGCCTCCCGAGCGAAAGCCAGTGCCTTACGGTATTCGACAACCGCGATGGATTTATCCAACACCACCTTGGCTTCCGCAGCGTCGCATTTCTGTTGGACCGCATCCCTCCGCAGTTCAGGAGCTGGGTCATCTAAAAACTCAGGTAATAGAGAACGAGCCATTTCTGGTTGGACGCTGCGGATGAGTTCGAAGGCCAGACGACGTGCTCGGGGATGATGATTGCGATCTCGAAGAAAACGGTGAAGTGCTTCAACAGGAAGAGGTCGCCCCGACAAGGTCTCCCTTTGAGCAATCGCATCGACTGCAGAGCGGAGCCAGTTCAACGCATAGTCATTGGCTCCATCCATCGACTCTAACACCAGAGGGAGGGAGCGTGCTTCTACCGAAGCAACTCGGCGCCAAGCGGACTTCGCTAGTTCGTTTCCCAGACCTTCAGGGCCCACCGAACGTAAGGATTTGAGACTCGCCTTCAGAGAGGGTGGCGTCGCCGCTAGAGTCGCGGATTGAAGTCCGAGCGCCAGCGCCGATAACAGCCAGAAGGAAGCTACAGTCATTGAGGTCGAACCCTACTCATACTTCAGATTACGACAAGCCTGTGGGGAAAGAAATCGAAATTGGAGCGATCAAGGATGCAAGGGCGTACGGAAGGGATTGATGCGGGTTGAGGCGATGAGTAAGTAAAGATGCTTAAAATTATGGGAAATGGGAATCGCGGAGTAATGAAAAATCCCCTAGAAAGACTAGGGATGGGAACGGTTTTAATGATGGGCATGGTGAAAGGGTTGTTGGGAGGTGCGGCAATTGAGTGGCCAACGATGACAGTCAGGTAATCCCGACGATAAGTCTAAATAGAGCGCTGGGAAACACCGAGCGGGTAGAGGGGAGTTCGCAGGTGACTGGACCGTGGACGAACTGGACTCGCAGGTTTATTGGGCCTGAGAATCTGGTTTCTTTGGAGTTATCGGAGGAAGCGTCGGTTCGGTTTTATAGACTTAAGCCAACGACGACGATTGGTCTGGCCCCGATTTTAACAGTGAAGGGATCGCTGAACTCGCCGAATCGAGTGGAGCGAAGGTTAACCGAGAATGGGCCTTGGAGTACTGTGGACAAACGTGACTTATCAGTCAGGAGAGACGAGACTTGTCGACGATAGTAAAAGAGGTTTAAGGCATAGTTACTGAGCGATTCCTTCGACGATGATGGCGTTGATACCCGAGGGAGCCTTTGAGATGGGAGAAGCGGAGATTCAAACGGCTAAGACTGTTCCTACGGTGAGTTGGTATGATGTAGTGATGTGGAATAATGTGCAGTCTGAGAAGAAAGGGCGAGTGCCAGCATATTATGTGGATGAGGTAATGAGCGAAGTGTATCGGGGCGGGGAAAAGGTACCTGCCGGATTGAAGTGGGAAGCGGGGTATCGATTACCGACGGAGGCCGAGTGGGAGAAGGCGGCGCGAGGAGGCGAGGGAGGGAAGTTGTATTAGTGGGGAACGGATGAGATTAGGTCGACGGAGGCGAGGTATGAAAGTTATAATGGAGGGAAGGGGTCTATAGGGTCCAACGCAGCGAATGGGTATGGGATGTACGATATGGCAGGGAATGTGTGGGAGTGGTGTTCGGACTGGTTCGGAGACTATTTCACCGCCGCCCAGGTTAACCCTCGAGGGCTTGCATCGGGCTCGTACCGGGTGATCCACGGGGGCAGTTGGAACTACACAGCGGACGGCGGCCGTGTGGCGAATCGCTTCTACTACTACCCAGTCTCCCGGTACTTCAACAGCGGCCTCGGTTTTCGGTCCGCCTTGCCCTGGGCCTGCTTCGATAAAACGGACAGAGAAAAGGGAGTTATTGGTTAGTTATTTTTGAGTTCGAACTGAGCGGGTGAAAGGCCTCGGAGGGAGGTGTGACGGCGCTGGCGGTTATAGAAGATTTCAATGTAGTCGAAGATTTCGGAT
>SIAZ01000176.1 GCA_009695405.1 Pedosphaera sp.
GCTCCTCAATCCATCTCCGTAACCACTCCACTTCCTCAGATCCCATCCGTCGCCCTTGCAATACTAGTTCTTTAAGCACGCCCTGCTTTATGAGCTCTTTGCCACCGGTAGTCCAGCTCATTCACCGACAACTTGTGAATGCACCGCTCAAAATCAGGTAGCACTCTCAGATTCAGATGCAACGGATTCAGGATTCTTGGTCATCTGAGCATCGCGATCGACAGGAAGTTCATAGAACTCTGATTGAACCAAAATTGGACCACTTCTCATTTCGAGAAAGGGACTGACTTTGGCCATTGCCTCCAGTTTTCAAGGGTATCGATATCGGACAATTCACGGAGCAAAACTGGTTGCAAGCCCGCTTCGGTGGCTCGTCTGTATGTCTCATCAAAAACAGCGGCTGTACTCCAAGGAATAGCCTGAAAAAGTAAGGGACACGACTGCCGCAAACCGAGTAACCAGTATCCACCATCCGTAGCTGGGCCGAGCACGAGATCCGCTTTTTCTAAGGCCGCGAAGGCGTCGGAAATATCTTCTGCGGTGATTTCAGGACAATCAGATCCGATAACCACCACTTTTTGGTATCCTGCTTTAAAGGCGAGCTCAGTAGCTCGAGTCAGCCTGTCTCCTAGATTACCTCCCCCCTGCGGCACAGCTGTCCAACTCGGTCGAAGCAATAAGGACGCTTCGGCAATGGCTTCATCTGGAGCAAACCGCAGTTCAACCTCTGGGATTGCGTCGATTGCTTCCAGAGTCGCTCTCAAAATCTGTTGATAACATTCTAAGGCAAGCAGGTCACCGACCTGAGCTGCAATCCGAGTCTTGACCTTTCCGAGTCGGGGGACTTTGAGGAATACCAAGAGTCGTTCTGGGCGAAGAGGGATCATCGTCAAAAGATCACTCCGTTGGGCCTTCTTGGGTTATTTCTCTTTTAACTGACGTTTTGCCTTCTTGGCCTCTTGCCGTTCGCCATCTTCAAATTCCTGCTCGGCAATTCGCACGCCGGGCAAGCGCTCACGCTCATCATCAGCCACCGCTCCCGCATCCGCTGGGGTCTGTAGAATACTGGGGCGAATAAGGATCATCAATTCAGTGCGGCTCTTATCACGACTTCGCCGAGAAAAAGCGGCACCGAGATAGGGGATATCTCTCAATAAAGGAACGCCGGAACTTTTCTTTTCTGTGCTGGTTGTAATATATCCGCCTAAGAGGACGGCATCCTTGTCACGAACCGTAACGAAGGAACTGGTTTCACGGGACTGAGTCGTGGGGGAACTCGCCCCGACACCCAAGTCTAGATTAGCTCCGAGATTTGCCACAGTCTGCTCAACCTCCATCACCACCAAATTATCGGGTGTGATATAGGGAGTCACATTGAGCGTGACACCCACGTTCATATAGCCAACCGAGGCCCCACCTCCAAACCCACCTCCAAACCCACCGAAGCCACCACCACCGCCACTGTATCCGCTGGACTGAAGATAGGGTACCGCTGATCCAACAAAGAACCGCCCCGCCGTGGCATGGGAAGTTATCACCCGCGGACGTTGAATCACATTCACGCGGCTATCGGCTGCGATAGCGGTAATAGCGAAGTCCCAGTTCTGTCCAATTTGAGTAAAGTAGGACAATCCAGCGCCGGCAGTGTTAGGAATCCCATTCACCACATTTGTGCCGGCCGAACCACCGCTCGTTCGACCCAATTGTTTAAGGAAATCTGAGCCAGTACCGAGACTTCCACGATCGTTCACCACACCACCGCCACGGTTATTTGGGTTGCTACCAAACTGAGCCGGACGCTGGGCAGCACTCAGCCCATAATTCCAAGCGTCACTCAGGGCCACTTCCATAATGATTGCCTCGACCAACACTTGAGGAAGAAGTGTGTCCACCTTGACTAAAACTTCTTTTAGCTTAGCGATGTCCTTTTTATTACCGTAGACAATCAGTGAATTTGACCGTGTATCCGCAGTAATACTGACGGTTTGAAGTAATTCAGAAAGTCCGCCATACCCTGCGCCACCCTGTCCGCGGGAAAGAGAGTTTAGTCGACCTTGGAATGAGCCCGCTCCTCCTACAGCGCCGTTTTGGATTCCTACGGCACCCTGCTGCTGCTGCTGGTTGAATCGATTCCCGCCGCGATTGTTATTGCCATATTGCCCGCCCCCAAATTGGTTTCCGCCCATACCACCACCGATTCCACTGCCCATGCCGCCGCCCATGCCGCCGCCCATGCCTCTTCGGTTTCCACCCATCCCACCCATCCCACTGCCACCGGGCGATCCACTGACGCCACCGCCTCCAATGACACTGGTTAGTGTCGCATAAATCTCGTCAACTTTACCGTACTTAATCGGTATTACCTCGAGTTGAAAATTCTCTTCTACCTCAATGTCGATCCTAGCGAGAACCTCCAACATTCTCTTCACGTTAATCGCATAGTCTCGCAAAATTAAGGTCTTGGTACTGGCGATTGCCACAATTCCCGTTGGGTTCTTGGCAAAGACCGACATGATCGGAATTACTTCCTCAACAGAAACGTGCTTCAATTGCGCGACGTGAGTCACAAACTGGCTCGCTTCAGGATACTTCTCAGAGGATTGATTCGAAAAGGCAGCACCTTCTTGCATTGCTTGGGCAGCTACGACCGCGGTCACAAATTTACTGCCTGTCGGAATCATAGTAATACCGTTCAAGGCAAGAATGGTATCGTACATCTGCACCTGCTCTTCTTCGGTCAGATCTGTCTGCGTATTCACATTGATTTGGACCTGTGGCAAGCTTTGAGCCCGTAAAACAGTCCTGTGTACGGCCGGTCCATAGACCTGATCCAAAAACTGATTCAAATCCATGTTCTTGAACTTGATTTGAACCTGATCCGGCGAGGTATTGGTCCCTCGCAACCCCTTCAACGACTTTACAGTTAAATCATTTAACGCTTTGTCTTCCTCCGCAGCTTTCGCTGCCGCAGTCGGTTGCCCTGGGGCAGTACCCGCTCCAGGATTAGGTGTGATCGCCGGAGATTTGGGTGTCGGCGTCATCCGCGGGAAGGCCCGAGGCAACGCCGACGGAAGATTCGTGGAAACCACCGGAGCATTGGTCGCCTTCGGACGTGCCGGGAGTACAGAGAAGGCAGAGAAAGGATTTCCGCTAGGTGCAACCGGATTCGATGGAATGCCAGGCAACGCTGGATTCAAAGGTGCGGAGGGTTTTAGCGGTGCCGGTTGCACTGCTGGGACTTGAGCCAGCAAACCTGTTACCGAGAGGGCAGTCAGGACCGCGAGATGAATGAGACGCGAATTCACAGGGATCATTTCTTAAGGGGCGGAGTCTTGGTGGGTAAATTTGTACCGGTTATCCGGGACGAACCTCCATTTGTCTTGCCCGAAATCGAACCCGACTTCACAGACTTAGACACGACTGCAGGCGGGGTATTAGATGTCTTAACCGTAACTGCGATGGGTTTCGGCTTCTTTTGAAAGCTAGCAACGAAGGTAACGGAAGCACTTAAACTTTGCCCAGAAGCATCCAGTTTCAACCGGCCCATATCCCGCACTCGGATCATCGAATCACTCGAACCCAAGGCGTGTAAGAATTGGACTAGTCCCTCTTCTTTAGCCGATAACTCAACAATGACCACCTGTTCGTCAAAAAAGTTGGTATCTTTAGCCGCAGCGAGTCGCAGCGAGGCCAATTGAGGGGTGATTCGGCTAATATTAACCAAGTTTGTCGATGCCGCTGACTGGATACTGCTCTGCACGTTATTTGCTTGTTCCTCTGGCATCACCTGTGCCCCAGATCCTTCCAAGGCACGCAATAGTTTCTCGTAGGAAGCTTTTTTTGACACCTCCTTAAAATAGATCGCCTTTTGGCCTTCTAACTTGGTCCAGTCACGCTGAAAATCCGCGTACTCACGAAAATAGGGCCAAATCTGCCAATAATTAAGAAGTAAACCCACCAAACAAGCCCCGAAAATTGCAGCACGCCGTTCGGTTGGATTCAGATTCAAAGTTTCAAACCATCGAATCATGGTGCGCTGTCCTCTCGTCGTAGGTCCGCTTCAAAGCGCCATGTTAAATCATTCCCACGCAACTGGGTTGTTGCCGGTTTCACCTCCGAAAAGAGGAGTTTCCCGTTGACCTCGACCGCTCTCAATGCGGAATTGAATCCAGTAACATCAGCACGGCTCGCTTCGGTGGTGGTTCCATCCAAAATTAAGGTGCGCCCATTCTTAAAATCAAACTGCTTCAAGGTCATCGTTTCTGGGAGCGTCTCGGCCACTTTATTCCAGCAATCCAGTGCAGCAAAACGTAACGCGACTTGCTCTTGCAACACTCTCACTCGTGCCTTGATTTGCAGGGTATTGGTGAACTGCAAGGCCATCCCACGGTTCTCGTCACGCAAGGTCTCCAAACGCGACTTCTGAAGGGTGAGTACTGCCAGATAAACGAAAACGCCAGCGAGGTAGGTCATTGCCAACGCGCCTAGTCCTTTGACCCAAAGGGTATCGACAAACTGACGCCGTTGGCGGTCTCTCACTTCGTCTGGGACCAAGGTTGGTAAGGACGGGCGTAACGCGTGCGCTAGAGTCAACGCCGCCAACTCCGGTGGTGTACGGCGTGGAAGGATCAAAGGTTCGTGTCCAGACCAGTCTTTCAGTGCCTCCAAGTACAATGCCGCATCCGTTGACGAAGCCATCAGGCGAATCTCCGGTAATCCGTTCATCCAACCCTCGACCTCGCCAGACCAAGCCATCCGATTTAATTGCGATATCAAAACCGTCCCCCGATCACCACTGGGTTGGCAGAGAGACCCTATCTCCCTCAACACCCCATCGATCCACCATGCGGCGAGGACAGTAGATGCTGCAGCGGCAGACTCGACCAACAGAAGTAACCCATCCCGCGGCGGTGGCGAGGCCAGCAATTCCCTCAGGCTGGGATTCAGGAGGGCATCGACTGTATAGCCTCCTTTTTCTAATTCTGCCAAATAAGCCTCTGTCGCCGCGCGTGCAGCCAAAGTGACCACTGCGGTTTGACCTTTCCCATCAGCGTGAGGCACGGATTCTACGGTCCAAACGACCTGAGCCAGCGGCATCGGTGACAGTTTTTCGATTTGGAATTCAATAATCCCTGGAAGTTCCCCTGGATCACAGGTCGGTAATTGAACGGCGCGAACACAGACTGATTCCAGCGGCAGCCAAGCCAAATCCAGACGCGGTTTGATCAATACCCGCCAATCACGACTGACGACGGCGGTCGGCAAGGGCTTGCCATCTTCGACTACTAAATCGCCTGTCGCCGTCCCCGTTCCCTTCGACACAGTAAACTGAAAGAGTCGCCTCGCACCCCCTGTTACGGAGAGAAGATTACAGGCTTGAATGACCGGTTTTCGAGAGGTGCTCATTTATCTGCCACCTTCTCCTCAACTAACAACCCCTTCACGTGCTCTTCCGTTTGGGTCACTCGGAGGACTTCCTCCACTGTGGTCACCCCCGCCTTCACCTTGCGCCAACCATCCTGTCGCAAAGTCCGCATTCCTTGTCTGCGTGAGACGTCGGCAATCGTTGCCGCTGAAGCCCGATTCATCACCAACGGCCGAATGGCCTCAGTAACTAGCAGCAATTCGTGAATGCCGGTTCGCCCTTGATAGCCCATCTGACGGCAGGCTTCGCACCCGACACCTTTTAGAAAGGTCGTTGTGTCTATTTCTGCTTCTGGAAAACCAATTTTAATTAAATAATCGCGGTCGATTTTTTGCGGACGACTGCAATGAGGACACAGGGTTCGAACCAAACGCTGCGCCATGACTGCCTCGACCGAAGAGGCGACCAGAAAAGGCTCAATCCCCATATCGATCAAACGCGTAAAGGCACTCGAAGCATCGTTGGTGTGTAAAGTGCTAAAAACCAAATGGCCGGTGAGGGACGCTCGAATGGCAATCTCGGCAGTCTCCGTATCTCGAATTTCACCGATCATTACCACGTTCGGATCTTGCCGCAAAATATGTCGTAACCCGACGGCAAAGGTCAGTCCGATATCCGAACGTACTGGAATTTGGTTGATTCCTTTTAACTCATATTCCACCGGTTCCTCAATGGTGATGATCCGTTTAGTGACTGAATTAATTGTGGAAAGAAAAGCGTAAAGCGAGGTCGATTTACCCGAACCCGTGGGGCCTGTTACCAGTACGATACCATGGGGTTTGACGATAATTTCTCGGATCGCCGCATCTTCGTCCGCGGCAAATCCTAATTTGTCCAAACTAAAGAAAATTTTACCGCGCAATAGGAGTCGCAATGAAACCGACTCGCCCCAAACCGTGGGAACTGTTGAAACACGAATATCGATTTCTTCACCTTTAATCCGCACATTGATCCGCCCGTCTTGCGGTAACCTCTTCTCGGCAATGTTCATCCCGGCCATCACTTTGATGCGTGATATGAGCGCCGGTTGATACCGCTTAATCTGCGGTGGTAAGGGGGTTTGATGCAGTATGCCGTCAATACGGTAACGAATCCGTAATTCATCTTCAGACGGTTCAAAATGAATGTCGGTTGCGCGATCCTTGAACGCCTCCCAAATGACCTGGTTGACGAACTTAATGACGCTAGCGTCTTGATCGTCTCCAGTGATCTCTCTACCGCCTTCAATTTCGAGGTCAAACGTATCGTCCTCTTCGGCCATCTCATCCAAGGTCTCCGCACCCACCCCATAATATTTCTTCAACGCCTTCTCGATCTCAGCGGCGGGTGCTAGGGCTAAGATAAGCGGCCCTTTGGCGTCATATTGTAAACCCGCAAGCATCCCCGGATCGAACGGGTCAGCGACCGCAACGGAAAGTTCACCCGCTTCGTCGGCGAAAGGTATCACATTAAACTGGAAAGCGACCTTGGTACTGATCCTTTTTCGCACCTCCGCTGTGATAGAAAGCTTCGCCAAATCTACGAACTGTAACTTTAAAGCGGCCGCCAGTTTTTGTAAGAATATTTCTTCGGATAGGCCGGATTCTCGAGCAAAAAAGGTCAACCATGGCTCCGTGCCTCCCGCTTCAATACCCTGTCGCCACGCACTATTCCATCTATCAAACTGGGCTGGGGTAATTATCCCAGCATTTTCGAGAACGGACTTGATCGGAGAGTAAGACATTGGCAATACGACGCGCCTTCAACGTCGTTGAGTTGGAAAAGTTGCAACGGAATGTGCAGCAAGGTCCACTCCGGATTCTGAGTCTTTATTTTCCTCCAATGTCTTGGGCCGAGTGATCGACTTAGTTTGCCTCGTAAAAGCACGCTGTAAAACGTGCTGATTACGGCGGGCCACCGGCCCTTCATTTCAGCTTTGGGCCCAATTGGGTGCTCGGCCCTCCGTTTTGAATTAACAGTCGAGTGATCGTCAGACCCGCGAATTGGACCAAAATGTTTATTACCCTCCCTCGCATCGGTGCATTCACAAGTTGTCGGTGAATGAGCTGGACTACCGGTGGCAAAGAGCTCATAAAGCAGGGCGTGCTTAAAGAACTAGTATTGCAAGGGCGACGGATGGGATCTGAGGAAGTGGAGTGGTTACGGAGATGGATTGAGGAGC
>SIAZ01000177.1 GCA_009695405.1 Pedosphaera sp.
CGAAATCTTCGACTACATTGAAATCTTCTATAACCGCCAGCGCCGTCACACCTCCCTCCGAGGCCTTTCACCCGCTCAGTTCGAACTCAAAAATAACTAACCAATAACTCCCTTTTCTCTGTCCGTTTTATCGAAGCAGGCCCACTTCTCTCCTCCTATGCCTTCAAAACCTGTCGCCTCATTTGGAAAGCCCCATCGGCAGGGGATTCTTACCGAGGCCTTCACCCTCATAGAATTATTGGTTGTCATCGCCATTATTGCTATTTTAGCCAGCATGCTTTTACCCGCACTCTCTGCGGCCAAAGAAAAAGGACGCCGAGCTAATTGCATCAACAACCTCCATCAACTTGGCCTCGCCAGTCATGTGTACGCTCTCGATAATCGCGACAGTGTCTTCGATGGCATCCGCAACGGAGGCGACTCCTTTCTAATGAGTATCTCCTCAGTGATGTATCACTCCATCAGCAATACCTATGCCGACAAGGTTTTTGATTGTCCCAATGTCTACCCAATGTCCCTACCTGGAATTACCGATAATCCCAACGGACGTTTCCAAACGGGGACAGGATACTATATTGGATACCATTATCACGGTGGTCGTACGATGCCCAAAGAGGCGGGATGGCAGTCGGTAAGCAAACTCACCGACACCTCCACTTTAATTAATACCAATGCGCTTGCCGAAGGGCAGCAATTGGTTCTTTTTTCCGACCTAAATAGTTGGGCCGCCAACGGTGTCGGGGGCTACAATTGGGTTATAGCGCCCCACGGCCGCGGCGGAGCCGTTCGACGCAATGGTCGGGTTTATCAATTCCCTATTGTTCAACCTTCAACCGCTCGCCAAGCGGGATCTGTCGGAGGTAACGTCGGCTATATCGATGGCTCGGTGCTCTGGAAACCGATCACTCGAATGTATGAGAAATATTGGACCTACACCGGTGATGCTGGTCATCGAGGGGCTTGATAGTTACCGAATGAGCCGTCAGATCGGCCCCCATTCGTTGGGTGAATTAAAATCCCAGAAATGTCCCACCTCGGAAGGTAAGAAAGGCGGTAATCCAAGCCAAAGCCGTCATGTAGAACGCCTGAAAAAGGGGCCAGCGCCATGATTGAGTTTCGCGTCGTACAATAGCAATCGTACTCACGCACTGCATCGCAAAGACATAGAAGACCATGATCGTTATTCCAGTGAGTGGTGTGTAGACCACTGTCCCATCCGATCGACGTTCCCGCTTCAAGACCTGCGCTAAACTCGCCGTACCTTGGTCCGTCTTTTCGAACTCTCCGACATTATAGACGACCGATAAAGTGCTCACAAAGACCTCACGTGCCGCGAATGAGGCCACCAGCCCAATGCCGATTTTCCAATCAAATCCCAGCGGTCGTATCAACGGCTCAATCCAATGTCCTAATTGCCCCGCATACGACTGTCTCAGTTGTTCCCCTGCTATTTCTCGTTCCAAACGGTGGATCTCCCCTTTGGCAAGCGTCCAGGTCGCATTGGTGCTTGGCGCAGAGCGCAACAACTCTAATCCAGCACCTGTCTCCAACTGTCTAGGGAGAGTGTTTGATACCACTTCAGCCAAGGATTTCCTTAAAAATTCCGATTCCTGCTTAGGATAAGTGACTAAGAACCAGAGAAAAATATTAATTCCTAAGATGACCGTACCGGCGCGTCGTAGAAACAATTTAGACCGATCCCACATCTGCCTGAGAACCACTGCTGGCATTGGGCGTTTATACGGTGGCAATTCGAGAATCAGCAACGGCGGCTCGCCCTTCAATAGTGTTTTCTTGAATAGCCAAGCCATCCCCAAGGCTCCCACAATGCCAAGGAGATACATGGAAAGGAGAGTTAATCCAGGGAGACCGTTTCGCTGAGGAATACAGGCGGCAATCAAGACCGTGTAAACGGGCAATCGCGCCGAACAACTCATTAAGGGGGCCACCAGAATTGTCGCCAAACGATCCTTAGGGGTCTCAATTGTTCGTGTTGCCATAATCCCCGGAATGGCACAAGCAAACGATGAAAGCATCGGAATAAAGCTCTTTCCATGCAACCCCACCCGACTCATCAAACGATCCATCAGAAAGGCCGCCCGGGCCATATAGCCCGAATCTTCGAGCAAACTAATAAAGAGAAACAGCAAACAGATCTGGGGCAGAAACACCACCACCGATCCCACTCCAGAAATCACGGCGCGACTCAACAAATCGCTTAGATCGCCGGGGGGCATGGCGCTTGATAGCGCACTCGACACTCCCTCGACCAAACTTTGGAGGGCACTCATGGGATACTGAGCCAACCAGAAAATGGACTGAAACATCAGCGCCATAATCGACACAAAAATCACCAAACCAAACAAACGATGTGTCAGCACTTTGTCTAGTCGATCTGATAAAGTCTCCCCAGTGAAGGAGACTTCCGAGGTCACATGTTGCTGGATAGCAAACACCCTCGCGTAACGTGACTCGATGGCGGCACTTCTCCAATCAACACCAACCAATTCCAAACGCGTTCGAGCTTCTGCGATATGCTTTTTAAAAGCCGCCGGATACTGCTCCGGATGACCTGCAAACACCGTATCATCGGTCAATAGTTGCAGGGCTTCCGCCGCGGCCAAACGTTGTCGATGGGGAAACAAGATTTCTAACTCCCGCTCAATTCCCTGTGCCTCGCGGCCAAATGCCTCAGGTAACTCATTAAACTCTCTGGGAATCACATGACGAGTACCCGAGCGACCCGCTCGATCAATCAACGCCGTCCTCAGTGCATCCACCCCTTCTCCATCGCTCGCCACCATGGGAAACACCGGCACACTCAACGCTTTCGATAATCCCTCGAGATCAATCTCTTGCCCATTCACTCGAGCCACATCGAGCATATTCAAAACCAATGCCGTCGGGTGGCCTAATTCAATCACCTGAGTGGCATAGTAAAGATTTCTCTGCAGATTAGAGGCATCTGCGACAATTAAAACGAGATCGGGTGAAGCCACCTCAGGCACTCGTTGAAAAAGGACATCGCGAGCAATTTGTTCATCCGGTGATTGCGGGCTAAGAGAATAAGTACCGGGCAAATCCAAAACAGTGACCCGACTCCCCCGCCCCGCCCCAGAAAGAACTCCTTCCTTCCGTTCGACTGTCACCCCAGCATAATTTCCGACCTGGGCTCGCAGACCGGTTAAGGCATTAAATAGTGTAGTTTTGCCGCAATTAGGATTGCCGGTTAACACCACCAAGAACGGCAATTTCGAAGTCGTATTTGGCGAAATAATGGACATCAGAAAAGTGTCAAAATCCAGACGGAGTCTTCTCCTTAATCGCTCGCAGTGCAACACCTCGAAGGAAGTGGATCGAAAAGCGAATCACAGCTGCACCCAAATTTGGTCTGCATCTCTTTTACGCAAGGAAAGATGGTACCCACGCAAACGAATCTCTAAAGGATCGCCCAATGGTGCAAACCTCACAAGATCGACCACTGTACCCGGAAGTAGTCCCATTTCCATCAAACGCCCCCGTTGAGCTACCGGAATATCAATGCGCAGGACAGTCGCTTGGGTACCTGGGGCGAGCGAGGAGAGTGGAACCATAATTGAGCGTAACTCGGGAATGAAAGAAGCAGAGGCAATCAACCATTCAAGCTGTGGGACAATTGATCCGCCGCTTTTCGGTTCGGGTCTTCTTTACATGTGGCTTATCCCAGTTGGACGGGGTGCGGGATCCGGTTGAATGATACCACCAGAATGCTCTCGGCTAACTTCCAACTCAGCCCCAAGCGTGAATTACAGACCTGACAAAGGAGGTGGCTCTGCAAAGTAATCACACGGATACGCTGTTCTTCGCCAAAGCCCATTTCTCGCAAACGCTGATTTACCTCGGGTGAAGCGGTTAAGTGCTTCACGACCACAGTGGAACCTTCACGCACTTGATTCAATGGACACACCGCTGGAACCAAGCAGCGGTCGGTTGTACAAACAGGGATGGAACACGATTCGATCAATCGGTGACTAAACTAGTGACCGACACTCCTCCGATCAAGGCTTTGTACTATCGGCCACTTGCTCTGTCTTATCGGAGGCTTGCCGACCTCTGGACCACAAAGCACTTGGGAAAGGGGTTCACTGCGCCCTTTTTTATTAAGCGAGACCCAACCCCAATTCGTCGCGACAATAACGCAGACTCTTTTCTAGTTCGCTCCGCTGACGATCCTTATTATTACCGTCGTAGGTATCCATCTCAGTTCCACGCCGGACCACGGAGAGAAAGCGCGCAAACTCAGCGGCTGATTTCTTGGGGAATGCATCCCAAAATCCCTCTTCGTGATAAGGAAATTCCACGGCAAAACCGCCGATTGTTTCAATGTTGACCGCCACACCAGGACACAATTGAGCGAATCGCGCAAAGTACCGTTTCTGATCGACACACCCACCGTCACCTACCGCTGTCCATTGCACCTTACACCCTTTGTCCGTCGCCCAGATCCGGGAATCGCGTAAGCTGGTGGTCAAGGTGTACGGCCCCAGTTTTTCCAAGCTTTCAAGGGGATCTTCGAATGTCCAAGCGGAATTGCCCGAGTCCATATTGACACCCACATATTCGCGCCCTGCCGATTCAACCAACCAAACCAATTCATCGGCGGTCATATCGCCGGCATGATTTTCTACCGACACCTTGACCCCCAGATCCATAGCCATATGGCGGCAGGCCTTCAGAACACGCACGGTATCCAAGATGCGTGCCTCGATACCGCCGGGCGTTTTTCGATCCTCTCTCGAACCCAAAACCACTCTGAAAACTGGGGAACCTGCGGCTCGAGATAATTTCAATCCCAAAGCCAGATGCTCCTCAGCTGTGCCCCACTCTTTCTTAAAGGATTTCGAAGTGGGACAAATACTCCAAGACCCCAAAAGAAGTGCGATGTTTTTGTCGTCAGCGTATTTCTTTAATTCGGAGGCCGCAGTGAGTGTCAAAGCTCCAATACCCGCCAAGTCAGTGATGAAAAGGGTATTGAGATGCAGTCCCGCCGCATAGTCCACCAATTCGCGTCCCTTCCAACCCCAAGCGCGAACTGCAAAGTTGTCCATACCCAAGGGAATACGTTTACCCAGAGCATCAAGAAGCGGTGAAGCATTGGCCGCTTGGATTGGAGTGGCGGCCAAAGCCAAACCGGCCGAAGCCAAGGCGGCGGTAGAAAGAAAGTTGCGACGATTCATGGTACCCCCGTTTGTTGCAGAAACCGATCAGAAAGGAAACCTGGAAATTCCGAAGAATGAGACTGGCATCGCGCGGCTCAGTTATTTTCGATCAAACCTTCGGCGTGACCTAGGTTGTGAACTGGAGCAAATAGGGCCCGCACTTCCTCCATGAGGCCTGTGTCAATGGGTTCGGAAAGCCATCGAGACCATTTACGGATATTGTCTGGGTTTGCACTGCCAGCGATCGTTGTTGCGATATCGCCGTGGGAACATGAAAATTGAAGTGCTAACTTGGCAATATCTTCTCCGTGCGAGGCACAGAGCGCCGCTGTTGCACGCGCCGCTGCCTTGACACTTTCGGGTTCTTTCAACCACGCCGGAAGGGGGGCGTTAGTCAAAAGCCTCGCACTAAAAGGACCCGCATTCATCACACCAATCCCCTGCTCCTTCAACCAAGGAACACTCTCATCAGCAAAGCGGGTGTTCTGGAGTGTGTACTGATTATAGCTGAGCACACAGTCCACTGGAACTTGCTCGCAAATGAAGCGGAATATCTTTTGGGGATACCCACTAAACCCAATATACCGCACCTTCCCAGCGTCAACCGCCTTTCGTAAGGCAGGCAATGTCTCCTCCACAATCTGTTGCATCGGCACAAACTCGATATCGTGACACAGCACAATATCCAAGTGCCCAACGCCTAATCGGTGCAACGAGACATCGACCGATTCGACCACTCGTCGCGCTGAAAAATCAAAGTGGCTTAGATCATAACGCCCCAGCTTGGTGCAGAGGAGGTAACTTTCTCTCGGTACTCCCTTGAGGGCCATTCCGAGCAAAACTTCACTCATCCCGCGTCCGTAAAAGGGAGAGGTATCTATGAAGTTCAACCCACATTCGAGGGCGACTCGGACACTTCGGAGAGCCTCTTCGAGTGTGACAGAACGAAACTCTTGCCCCAATGAACTGGCTCCAAAGCCAAGAATAGGAAGTTGAAGTCCAGTGCGCCCCAACGGTCGTGTTTGCATGAGGCAGTTTGTCCAGTTTCTACGGATCTCGGCAAGTCCGTCCCACTCAAAGTCGCTCAGCGCTTCAGTTGAGTCGAACCGAAGCATGATCAGACATATAACGCATATCTCGATTACCACCTGAGGGCACCACTAAGGTCATGGACTTGAATAAAACAGGTTTAATGGTTCGCGGATCGATCCACTTATGAAGTTCGGCGTGGCCATCAGCAAAGCTCAACGCTCCAGAACTCCCATGATTACTTGCTGGATAGTCGATAATATAAACGGCGGAATCGGCAGCCCGATCGTTCATTGCCACAGCAAAATCTCCATAATTTACACTGTCTGGATGCTCATCGATAAATACATAAGCTTCCGATGCTCCCATACGGGGTAGATCACTTCCCTTGCGGAACACTACGTATTTAACTTGGGTAATAAAACTCAGCCAATCATCCCGCGAGTTCATCGCTTGGCTCATCGATAAACTACGGACCCGTGGCAACCGCCGCCCGCCAATCGTCACCATACTCCTATCGCCGGGGCAGCGATAAATCCCAGGAGCACCTGTGTAGGGCGCCAGTTTGGCATATTTAGGATCACTCAAATTGGCTAGATTTGTATTATGCGGATTCGAAGAACTGTAGTCCAAAATACCCCTGATCCATCCCGAACCATCGGCGGTCAAATCATTCCAGACCAAATTATCGGCGTGATCATCGGCATACAATTGCCAGCCCAAGGTCAACTGTTTCTGGTTACTCAGACACAAAATTCCTTGAGCGCGTGTTTTAGATTTCGCCAACGCCGGCAAAAGCATTCCAGCCAAAATAGCAATGATGGCGATCACCACCAGTAACTCAATCAGTGTAAAGCCAACCCGACACAGACGGATTCTGGAATTTGACTTCGTTAAAAACGTTAAATGAGCTGATGGGGACATTTAATAATTGTAACAAAACAACTTATCCAGGCAAGCCCTAACCCTGACCCGGAAGAGAAATTTTAAAGTCGAAAGGCACTAATCATCGTCGTCAGTCCCAAGCACAAAGGCAGCTCGCTTCGGGCTCGGCATTGACGACTCTCGTCCCTTCACCGCACGCCAAATGACCTCGTTCAATAGCAGATCGTCCGCAGCATCCTCTTTAGTAAAATCCATTGCCTCCGATTCTTTACTACCCCAAGCACCCGCTAAATTTTGGTTCCTCGCTACTTTCAGTGGGTCAGTAGCACGGTAGGGTGAGTTTTCCGGCGACGAAGTAGAGCATGGTAGTTATATATTCGACCGACCGATACCCGCGGGCCTTGCGCTTCACAGCCGAGAACAGGCTGTTGAGCCCCTCC
>SIAZ01000178.1 GCA_009695405.1 Pedosphaera sp.
TCCGAAATCTTCGACTACATTGAAATCTTCTATAACCGCCAGCGCCGTCACACCTCCCTCCGAGGCCTTTCACCCGCTCAGTTCGAACTCAAAAATAACTAACCAATAACTCCCTTTTCTCTGTCCGTTTTATCGAAGCAGGCCCACTCTGGCAGGCGGGACGTATTCCTTGGACTAGCTTGGCAATTGCTGGGAGTTGGAGTGGTTACAGCTTCATGCGAAAACGGTCCTTGCTCGGAGCCATTTCCAGTTTAGCAATCGAGACCCTTCTACTAGCTCCTCTGGCTCTCGGACTCTTACTCTGGCGCCACCACAGCGGCACTGGAGCCTTCACTCATATCAACGCCAAAGTGGATCTGCTCATCCTCTGTTCCGGAGCGGTAACGGCTATTCCCTTGCTGCTTTTTGCCCATGCGGCCCGTCGCATTCGGCTTTCAACCTTGGGGATCCTCCAATACATCGCTCCCACCCTTCAACTCTTCATCGGAATCTGGCTGTACCACGAACCGTTGAGCCAATCTCGACTGGTCAGCTTTACTTTCATTTGGGCCGCACTCGCACTTTACACCGGCGAGGCTCTATTCACTCAAGGGCGCATCCAAAAAAAACAACTCTTTTGATCTACTGATTTCCTCGGCTTACCTCTGCAGCCTATCCATCCTACCTCGTCCCTTTTTTAAGCATAAAGCACCCAAATATTTGCCCTTAATCTTGCAGCGAACAACTGAAAATAAAATCTGCTAGAAAGATTGAAAGCCTGAACCTCAAGCCATTTAAGTCATTCCAATAACCAAAATAAGCTGCTAGCAAATTTAGCGTCAACATCATCTCCTACTTGACCCCCACTAGCTATCTTCGCGTACCTTCACAACAGTCGGTCAGTAGTTTCAGTTTCAAACCGGCCCATCGCAGAATTAATCACAGTCAAATCGTTTCAAACGTCGAAGAATGATCAAAAGCAACGAGCAGGGAGTTTTTCCGGTGTCACCACGCTTGGATGCGCCTCAAAAACAGGGGCTTTACGACCCGCGCCACGAACACGACGCCTGCGGCGTGGGATTTGTCGCCAATATTAAAGGGCAGAAATCTCACAGACTGGTCGAGCAAGGGTTGCAGATTCTTCAAAATCTTGATCATCGCGGAGCCTGTGGTTCCGAGGTGAACACCGGCGATGGCGCAGGTATTCTGATTCAAGTACCACACGAGTTTCTGGTTGAGGCGACAAAAGCAACCGGCATCAACTTACACGCCGAAGGACAATACGGAGTCGGAATGATCTACATGCCTCCCGATCCTCGGGAACGCCGCAAAATCGAGCAGACCTTCGAAAAAATCGTCAACTCTGAAGGTCAAGAGTTCCTCGGATGGCGAACGGTACCAAAAGACAACAGTTCACTCGGTGAAACAGCTAAATCGGCTGAGCCTCATGTGGCTATGGTGTTCATCGGGCGTGGTGAAGGGATAGCCGATGACCTTGCTTTCGAACGTAAACTCTACGTTATCCGAAAGAAATCTCACAAAGAGATCCGCTGTTCCACTATGGACGGTAGTGCCTATTGGTATGTTTGCAGCTTGTCCTGCCGTACCTTGGTCTACAAGGGAATGTTGCTCACCGAACAGGTTGGTACTTATTTTTCTGATCTTCGCAATCCGCTGATGAAGACGGCGCTGGCGCTTGTTCATTCTCGTTTCAGCACCAATACTTTTCCTAGTTGGTCCCGTTCACATCCCTACCGGTACGTGGCTCACAATGGCGAGATCAACACGCTGCGGGGTAACATCAACTGGATGAGGGCTCGTGAAGCTCTCTTTGCTTCTGATGCCTTTGGTGAAGACATCGAAAAAATTCTCCCTATCGTTGATTCAAACGGCAGCGATTCAGCGATGTTTGATAATGTGCTGGAACTTCTCGTTCTAGCCGGCAGATCGCTGCCTCATGCGATGATGATGATGATCCCTGAGCCTTGGGCAAATCATGAGTCTATGAGCGACGAAAAGAAGGCTTTCTACGAGTACCATTCCTACCTAATGGAACCGTGGGATGGCCCCGCTTGTATTGCTTTCACTGACGGTATTCGTATCGGCGCATCCCTAGATCGTAATGGACTGCGCCCCTCACGTTACTACGTCACCAAAGATGATCAGGTAATCATGGCCTCGGAAGTCGGTGTGCTAGATATTGCGCCTGAAAATATCGCGCAGAAAGGCCGCTTGCAGCCGGGTCGGATGTTCTACATCGATACAGAACAGGGGCGAATCGTCGACGATACCGAGATCAAAGATCAGATTGCGGGAGAACAGCCGTACCGACAGTGGCTGAATCAACATATGATTGAACTGGATTCCTTACCGGAACCAGATCAAGCAGCAGAATCCAGTCACGGGGCTGTCCAACGACGTCAGCAGGCCTTCGGTTATACTTTTGAAGACTTGCGACTCCTCATGGTTCCCATGGCACGCGATGCCGTCGAAGCCGTCGGTTCTATGGGTACTGACACCCCTCTAGCGGTGCTATCCAATCAACCGCAATCTCTCTACAACTACTTCCAACAATTGTTTGCTCAGGTTACCAATCCGCCGATTGACTGTATCCGAGAAGAGATTGTAACCAGTGCCGAGACGACGATCGGTTCAGAGAAAAACTTGCTTAATCCGCTACCGGAAAGTTGCCATCTCATCGAACTCAAGTCGCCCGTCCTTACCAATGAGGAATTTGCCAAACTCAAGCACCTCGATCAATCGGGCTACAAGTCGGTTACCCTACCTATCCTCTACAAGGTGGATAAAGGAGCCAAAGGCCTCGAGAAAGCTCTCTCCGACCTTTTCAAGAAGGCCAATTTAGCTATCGAAGAGGGTGTCAATATCCTAATCCTATCTGATCGCGGTATTGGTCCCAAAAATGCCGCTATTCCCGCCCTTCTTGCCGTGAGTGGTCTTCATCATCACTTAATCCGGGCCGGGACACGGACACGGGTTGGATTAGTTCTCGAATCAGGGGAACCGCGTGAAGTACATCACTTCTCACTCCTGATCGGCTACGGTTGCGGTGCCATTAATCCGTACTTGGCTTTTGAATCACTCGACGACCTCATCAACCAAGGATTACTGGTCAATGTCGACCACAAAAAAGCCTGTAAGAATTTCGTTAAAGCGGCCGTAAAAGGGGTTATTAAAGTCGCTTCGAAGATGGGTATTTCGACGATCCAATCCTATCGCGGTGCACAGATTTTTGAGGCGATTGGAATTAACGAACAGTTGGTGGACAAGTACTTCACTTGGACTTCAACTCGTGTTGAAGGCATCGGTATGGAAGAAATCGCTCTGGAAGTTGAAACCCGCCATCGCCGGGCGTTCCCAGATCGACAAACTGTTAACCGCACTCTGGATGTAGGCGGTCAATACCAATGGCGTAGTGAGGGAGAATATCATCTCTTCAACCCTGAGACCGTTCATAAACTGCAAAAAGCAGTTCGTAATGCAGATTACAAGGTCTTTAAAGAGTACTCTGCATTGGTCAATGAACAGTTTAAACATTGGGCAACACTGCGAGGTTTGCTCGACTTTAAACCTGCGGAACCGATTCCTATCGACCAAGTGGAATCGGTAGAAGCAATCGTCAAACGCTTCAAAACTGGTGCCATGAGCTACGGGTCCATTTCCAAGGAAGCGCACGAGGCTCTTGCTGTGGCGATGAACCGGATTGGCGGCCGTTCAAACACCGGCGAAGGCGGCGAAGATCCGACCCGCTATATTCCCGAAGCCAATGGGGATTCCAAAAACTCGGCCATCAAGCAGGTGGCGAGCGGTCGTTTCGGCGTCACTAGCTCCTATCTGGTCAATGCACAGGAATTGCAGATCAAGATGGCTCAAGGTGCCAAACCCGGTGAGGGCGGCCAGTTACCGGGCGGCAAGGTCTATCCTTGGATCGCTAAGGTTCGCCATTCAACCCCTGGTGTCGGTCTAATCTCGCCACCTCCTCATCACGATATCTACTCAATCGAAGATCTGGCTGAACTTATTCACGATCTCAAGAATGGTAATGTCCATGCCCGAATCAGCGTCAAATTAGTCTCCGAAGTCGGAGTCGGTACCATCGCTGCCGGTGTCGCCAAGGCGCACGCCGACGTCGTACTGATCTCTGGTTACGACGGCGGTACCGGTGCTTCGCCCCAAGGTTCAATTAAACACGCCGGTATTCCTTGGGAACTCGGTCTCGCCGAAACTCACCAGACTCTAGTTCTCAATAACCTCAGATCACGGATCGTCGTGGAAACTGATGGCCAATTGAAGACCGGTCGAGATGTTGTCCTCGCCGCGCTCTTGGGCGCCGAAGAGTTTGGCTTCGCCACCGCGCCGCTGGTTGCACTGGGTTGCATAATGATGCGCGTCTGCCACCTCAATACCTGCCCAGTCGGTGTGGCCACTCAAGATCCGGAACTTCGAAAACACTTCACAGGTGATCCCGCGCATGCTGTCAACTTCATGCTCTTCATCGCTCAAGAAGTGCGCGAAATCATGGCTCAACTTGGCTTCCGATCACTCACCGATATGGTAGGCCGCACTGACCGCCTCGAACCCCGTAAGGCAATTGAACACTGGAAGGCTAAGTGCGTTGACTTCAGCAAAATCCTCTACCAACCCGATGTCGGACCTGAAGTCGGGCGCTATTGTCAAATAACTCAAGATCACGGGATCTCCAAATCACTCGATGTCACCCGACTCCTCGAGATCTGCAAACCGGCATTGGATCGAAAAGAAAAAGTCCGTGCCACGCTTCCTATCCGCAATGTCAACCGAGTGACTGGCACAATCACTGGCAGTGAACTCACTCGACGTCATGGTGCTAATGGGTTACCGGAGGACACTATTCACCTCACCTTCCAAGGGAGCGCTGGACAAAGTTTTGGCGCATTCGTGCCTCCGGGCATGACTCTCGTCTTGGAAGGCGATGCAAACGACTATCTGGGCAAGGGTTTATCGGGCGGTAAAATCATTCTCTACCCACCTGAGGCTTCTACCTTCCCCTCAGAAGAAAATATGATCACTGGCAATGTGGCTTTATACGGTGCCACTGCAGGCAAAGTTTATATTCGAGGCATGGCAGGGGAACGTTTTGCAGTCCGCAATTCGGGTGTCACAGCCGTCGTCGAATCGATCGGCGACCATGGTTGCGAATACATGACCGGCGGCAAAGTTGTGGTGCTGGGACGATCCGGTCGCAATTTTGCGGCAGGTATGTCCGGGGGGGTCGCCTATATTCTCGATGAAGCAGGGGACTTCCCGACGCGTTGCAATCTGCAAATGGTCGCTATTGAACCTCTCGACGCCGAGGATACAGCCGATCTAAAGACTCTCGTTGGCGATCATGCCATCAATACTCGAAGCCTGCGGGCTGCCAAGATTCTTGCCGAATGGGACTCCTATCTACCGCGCTTTGTGAAGGTCATGCCAAAGGATTACAAACGGGTACAGGAAGCCATTAAAAAGGCAAAGGCCGATGGCTTGACCGGTGACGACGCTCTGAATGCAGCTTTCGAGATGAACTCGAAGGACATCGCGCGTGTGGGTGGCGGTTAAACGGTATATTAACGATTTATAGACCCCAAACGAGACTAAGAAATGGGCAAACCTACCGGATTTCTAGAATTTCTCCGCGAACTACCAATCGATCGGAGCGCACAAAAACGTATCCATGATTGGAACGAATTTCATGAGCACATGGACGAAAAAAACCTCCGACAGCAGGGGGCTCGTTGCATGGACTGTGGGATCCCGTTTTGTCATAGCGGTACGCTTATCAGCGGCATGGCTAGTGGTTGTCCGATCAATAACCTCATCCCTGAATGGAACGACCTCGTTTACCGAGGGCTCTGGAAAGAGGCTTTAGACCGACTCCATAAGACAAATAACTTCCCTGAGTTCACTGGGCGAGTCTGCCCTGCTCCTTGCGAAGGATCTTGCGTCCTAGGGATTAACGCGCCCCCGGTCACCATTAAGAACATTGAATGCACCATTATCGACCACGCTTGGGAGGAAGGTTGGGTCAAGCCAGAACCTCCGAAGAAACGAACCGGTAAAAAAGTCGCCGTGATTGGCTCGGGCCCAGCGGGGCTTTGCGCCGCGGCTCAACTCAATAAGGCAGGTCACTGGGTAACGGTTTACGAGCGTGCTGATCGCCCAGGTGGGCTTCTCATGTATGGGATCCCCAACATGAAACTCGACAAAACAAAGGTGGTCCTACGCCGCATTAAGCAAATGGAAAAAGAAGGGATCGCTTTCCGTTGCAGTTGCGAGGTAGGTAAGGATATCGCCTCTTCCGAATTGATGGAGGAATTTGATGCCATCGTTCTTTGCACTGGCGCAACCAAACCACGCGATTTACCGATCGAAGGTCGCTCACTCAAGGGCATCCACTTCGCCATGGAATTCTTACATGGCAACACCAAGTCGCTTCTCGATCAATTAAACCCGTCTCTCTCCGCCACTGACAAAGAGGTCATCATTATCGGTGGTGGAGATACCGGTACCGATTGCGTCGGAACCTCTATGCGACATGGCTGCAAGAGCTTGGTGCAGGTTGAAATTCTACCGCGTCCACCCGAAAAACGCGCCAAGGATAATCCTTGGCCCGAATGGCCAAAGACCTACAAATTAGATTATGGACAGGAGGAAGCCGCCGCAAAGTTTGGCGATGATCCCCGCGTCTATCTGACCACATCAAAGAAATTCATCGGCGACGCCGATGGTAATGTCACTGGGGTTCATCTCGTCGAAATTAAGTGGGAAAAAAACGAAAAGGGGCAATTCATCCCTATCGATGTGCCCGGTACAGACCGTATTGTTCCTGCCAGACTGGTTCTATTGGCAATGGGTTTTCTCGGACCGGAACAACCCTTACTGGAGGGCCTCGGAATCGAGAGAGATCCACGATCCAACGTGCGCGCCGAACATGGCAAATATCTGACCAGCCTTCCCAAAGTGTTTGCCGCTGGCGATTGTCGGCGGGGTCAAAGCCTCGTGGTCTGGGCTTTCAACGAAGGCCGAGGTGCCGCTCGTGAATGCGACCGCTTCCTTATGGGTTCGACCGAATTACCCTGAGGAAACAAACGCTCCAACGACTTATTGCCCTCTAGAATGGCGGCTTCAGTGTAAAACTGAAGCTGCCTTTTTTTGAAGGTGATATTAGGAAACTGACAAAGCTTCCTCGTCTTTTGAAAACCTAGCAAACCGATGAAACCTCCCTATCCAGTTTACCTCAACCTTAGATCTAGGAGCCCTAACTCATCCGTAAGCGTACGCCCAACCTCATGGTTCCCTAGTTGCCGAAAGTAGGATATTCCGCGATCGAAGGCGGGGAAGAAAGGTCGACCGACCGGATTAGGCTTTCGCCGGTTTCCAGTTCCAAGGCAGGAGTTCGGCAACGGTATGGTTCGT
>SIAZ01000179.1 GCA_009695405.1 Pedosphaera sp.
ACTTCTTTGTACTTGGAAGGTTGCCAGTCGGGATCGGTGTCGCCGTAGACGACGAGACTGAAGACGTTTTCCTCGTAACACACACGAATACGATAGTTGTAAAGGTAGATGCGGTTTTCGAAGTTAACTTCCTTTTGGTTCTGAATTTCGAGGTGAATCAAGAAGCGGCTTTGGCACTGATCTTTGAAGGCGACTTTGATTAGTTTATCGACACGCTGAAGGCCTTGATCGGCGTTGTGAGTGATTTTTTGGAGTTCTGTATCGAGCCACTCAATGGGTTGAGCCCAATCGATCGTTTTGGCAATCGAGGGAAAGCAGAGGTCCATGAAAGGTTCAAAGAATTCTTCCAAAGTGAATTTCCAAGCACCGTCGAATTGTATGGGATGCATATCTCAGGATTAGATTTTCCGGAGAATGCCAGAATTCGTAATCGATCACCCATGGGCGAGTGGCGCTCACCCCCTCTTTGGTATAAGAAATGGGAATAAAATTTGATCAAATTTCACACCAAGGCTGCATGAAAATATGAGATTGAGTGAATGAGAATGGGGATCACTCTCCGAGGCTTTGAGTTCTCGCCTTTGAATGATCCTGCCGCTTGCCATGCACCCAACCTATCCGATCCGTTGTCCATTAAGTTCAGAAGAACACGTCCGTTCTTTCAGGAAAATCTTCGCACAGACTACCTAAGTAGTTACGAAATTCAGTCAATCAAAGTCAGTTTTATCAGCGAGATTGTCTTCACTTGCCACAATGGTGTACTCTCATCTTGAGAGATTCCTCATGCTCATTTTCCTGCGTCAATTATGGATTTTTGTCCGCGTTCATCGCGGTCGGTTGTTTGCGGGTTTAGCTGCAGGGCTGATTTATGCGCTGGGTAGCGCCCTGTTACTCCTTTCGGTTAAGCTCGTTTTCGACGCCATTTTTCCTACTGAGGGAGCTCGAAACTTGAATGATACCTTAGCCCGAGTCCCTGGATTCGTCCGTGATCCACTGATGAATGCCCTCTCCCGAATCCGTAATCAAAACGAGGCATCGACCGTCATTTGGGTGATCGCAGGGGTTCCCTTTGCGATGATGCTTCGAGGGCTCGGAGCTTATCTCAGTGTCTACTGCATGACATGGGTCGCAACCGCCACAATTCATGATCTGCGCTCACGTTTATTTGGGCATTTGCAGCAATTGTCTCTAGGCTTCTTTGGCTCAGCTCGGACCGGTGATCTGCAGTCTCGCCTGATGAACGATACCGTGGCGATTCAAGGCTGCATCGGTCAGGGCTTTGCTGTCATTGCCCGAGAACCCGCAACGCTCCTGGGTATTTTGCTTTTTTTGGTTTCCGTCCAGAGTCGGCTGACCCTCGTCGCCTTGGTGGTCTTTCCTATTGTTGTTGTGCCCATCGTTATTTACGGACGTAAAGTGCGCCGTTCATGGAAGGCCGCACAGGCTCACACTGCGGAACTAAGTGATTTGATGCAGGAGAGTTTTACTGGGATGAGAGTGATCAAAGCTTTCAATCTTGAAACGGTAATGACCGATCGATTTATTCGCACCTCTCGACGTATCACCTCCCAGTTGATGCGCTTCCTTCGGAGCAGCGAATTACCAGGGCCAATGATTGAGACCTTTGGCGCTGCGGGCGTCAGTCTGATGCTCTTCTATGTGGTTCGTTTGCCTGCCAGTGAAAAGCCCTCCGCCGGCGACTTCACTTCCTTTGTTGGCGCCCTGTTTTCACTTTATCAACCGGTTAAAAATATCAGCCGTCTATGGAGTCAATTAGAACAAGGACGTGCCGCCGGCGAGCGACTTTTTCCATTACTTGAAATCCAACCAGATATTCAAGAACCGGCTGAACCGAAACCGCTTAATGCCCAAAATGCAGCAATCCACTTTGAACAAGTCTCTTTTGCTTATGACGAAAAGGACGTGGTGTGTGGGTTTGATCTGGTAATTGCTCCAGGTAGCCTTGTGGCACTGGTCGGGGCCAGTGGTTCTGGTAAGACCACTATCACCAACCTCCTTCTGCGATTTCAGGATCCATCCCAGGGTAGTATCCGCATCGGCGACCGAGATCTTCGAGAAGTCACCACACACACACTTCGGTCGCAAATGGCCATTGTGACTCAGGACACCCAACTCTTTAACGATACTATTCGGGCTAACATTCGGATGGGGCGTCTCGATGCGACTGATGGGGAAGTAGAGACGGCAGCGCAGTATGCTAACGCCCACGAGTTTATTCTAGCGAGACCTGGCGGCTACGAGGCCAACGTCGGGGAACGAGGCTCAGGATTATCTGGCGGGCAGCGTCAACGTATCGCCATTGCTCGTGCTCTTTTGCGCAACGCGCCGATTCTAATTCTCGATGAAGCGACGAGCGCTCTCGACAGCGAATCTGAACGCGCTGTTCAAACGGAACTAGAAGTGCTGATGCGAGGGCGCACGACGCTTTGCATTGCTCATCGATTGTCCACCATTCAAAGAGCGAATCGTATTGTGGTTATGGATGCAGGCCGGATTACAGAGCAGGGAACCCATTTGGAGTTACTGACCCGTGGTGGTCATTATGCACGGTTGCATGCCCTTCAGTTTGGGGATGCTTAATCAAAGGTCGACGTTTCTAATCAAGGTGGCGATTTTTGAGGTAGTTCAACTGTTCCGCCAAGTTTATCACCGATTGGTAACTCCAGGATACTCGAGTATGGCGACGGATAGAATTTTGAAGAATCTAAGGAGTGTTCCACGAGGATGTGCGGAGTCGGTTTGGGATCACCCAACGGAATGGCCAGCGGAGTTGCTGCGCCGCAGGTAGGCTGATTCTGCTTGATCGTATTGGCTCTATTGACTTGGAATCCAGTTCTTGAAGTCTGCTCAACCTAGCCATCTCGATCATGTCCGTGATGATACGGCGTATGCTGAAATTTTGGCGAATTGGGATGCTGCCTTCTACGCCAAATTTACTGCTGCGATTCGCCCCGCCCTAAGGGAACAACGTATTTTAGATATTGGTTGCGGGGTCGGGCAAGTTGTAGCCGCACTTACTTTGGAAGGATTTGAAGCCCATGGCGTGGATGTTTCAGCACCTAACATTGCTAAGACACATTCTTTTACTGACCGCTGCCTCCTCTACGATGGGGAAAGATTACCTTATCCAGATGGACACTTTCATCGAGTGGGGGCATTGAATGTGGTCGAACATGTCCAAGATCCCGAGGACTTTATTCGCGAAGCGGTCCGCGTCTGTGCTCCTGGAGGGCAGGTGATTCTGAGTAGTCCAAATTTCTTGAGATTTTTAGGCTGGCGCGATTACCACCCTCGGATGCGTGGAATAACTCAAAAATGGCGAAACTTGCTGGCACTTCTAGCGCGTCGATCTCGGATGCGAACTCAGCCAGAGAGTGTTCGTTTCGAACGAATGACTCCGATTATTAAAGAGCCATTTACACCCGATGACGATGCGATTGTCTGCACCAATGCTTTGGATATTGCCTTCTTTTTAGAAAAGTATGGTTGTGATCTTTTGGATGTGGCCTGCACGGATCGGACTGTACCAGCGATCGCTGACTGGCTGTTGAATTTAACTCCGTTGAAGTACGGATTGTTTAACGCCTGGGTAATAGCCCACAGGCGTGTTAGCTCATTGGATTGAACCCGTTCCAATCTCTCAGGCAGTCAAGTAATCGCGAGGATCAGCAATATGCCCCGCGAGGGCACTGGCCGCGACTGTGGCGGGTGAGGCTAGAAAAACTTGGCTCTCCTTGTGACCCATCCGGCCCGGGAAATTTCGGTTGGTAGCGCTAATACATTTCATCGGCGTATTCATTCGGCCGAAGGTATCTACAGGACCGCCCAAGCAAGCGGAACATCCCGCATTTTCGGTCATTTGGACACCGGCTGCGACGAGAATATCCCAAATGGTCTGCCCACCCCAACGGGTGGATTGTAAATCGTGGACAATTTCCGGAGTGGCAGGGACTCCAAAAGTGTCGATGACGACCCGGCGGCCACGCAGGATTCTGGCGAACTCAACAAAGTCGCTGGTCTTACCTCCGGTACAGGATCCCATGTAGGCACGATCGAGTTTCACCGATTCTAACTCCCTCGCACTCTTCCTCTGACCCGGATCAGGATGGCAGGCAACCGTGGGTTGAAGCTTGGAAAGGTCAATCGTCTGATCAAAACAGAAGGCTTGATCGGTATCTTCTTCCACCGGTTCGTACTTCTGGATCGTGCCGTTGAGTCGCGTCCGTGCGTCCACATATTCCGCCGTCCGCGCGTCGAATGGAAAAATTCCGTTCTTTCCGCCGGCTTCGATAGCCATGTTGGCAATGGTCATACGGTCATCAATGGAGAGGGTCGTTACGCTGGGACCATCAAATTGCAAGGCTCGGTAGGTCGCACCGTCGAAACCGATTTCGCCAATTAGGTGAAGGATAACGTCCTTGGCCATAACTCCGGGTTGAAGGCGTCCTTCAAAGCGGAAACGCATCGTTTCTGGGACTTTGATAAGGAGCTTTCCTGTGCCGAGGACAAATCCGGCGTCGGTGTTGCCAATGCCCGTAGCAAATTGGTTGAACGCTCCAGCCATGCAGGTATGGGAATCTGTACCAAAGAGGACTTCGCCCGGTCGGGTATGGCCCTTTTGGGGAAGGGCGGTGTGGCAGACGCCTGCATACTGGGATCCATATTGCCGTTTTAGTAGTCCCTTAGTCGTATCAAATTTCCAAGATCCTTCCGGATCGTCAATCACATCATAAAAGTAGGGGATTTGCTGTTCGCGAACGAAATCGCGCAGAATATCCACATTGCGGTTTGACTTGGAATCGGCGGTAAAAATGTAGTGGTCAGGAATAATCACCACACGATTCCGGTCCCAGACCTTGGCGGTTGTTCCAAACTCTCGCTTGAATACCCCGATCGTCCCAGGGCCGCAAACATCATGTGTCATTAAGACATCTGCGTTGATCCAGATGTTCTCTCCAGCGGTCACTCGAGCTTTGCCTGCCGCGCGGGCAAGTAGTTTTTCAGTTAGCGTCATAAAAGCGTTGCGAGAGTCTAGCGGCTTTCGGTCGCTGGGTGCAATCCGGAGTTGGAATCTCTGTGCTGTCCCTTATTTCAGTGGGCCAACTTAACTTTCAATGCTGCCAGTAATCGGTCTAATTCTTTCTCCAATCTTACGGGGATCGAACAGGATAGAGCCGCTGTGGACAATCTAGGGAAGTGAAAAAGTCGGTCTTCCCCGAGTTCGTCCCTTAGAAAATTAAGATTATGCTGGTAGGAAAAATCACGTTTAAGAGGTGCCATTAAAAGAACCGGAGCACCCCCGATTCGTTTGAGTGCGGTATTGGCCAAAGCTGAGCGGACATCATGGATAACACCCAAGCGATTAACGGAGACGAGCACTGGATACGCTTTGAGTGCTTTAATCAGTTCTGGGGCATCTCCGTCGCTCGCCAGTGGACTAAGGAGGCCTCCGGCGGCCTCGACTAAAGTAACCTCCGCTGTCCCAGTGTGGATTCGAACGTGGGTTGTGATCTCGTCGATACAAAGAGAACGTCCGGTTAGTTGGGCGGCTATGGCTGGGGCTAAGGGTTGGCGGAAATACCAAGGGTTAATAATATCTACAGGCACGGAACCTAGAGTCTTAGCCAATTTCAAGGCATCGGAGCGCCCGCCGCTGCAAAGGGGTTTGAAGGCAGCAACCGTCATTCCTCGAGCTTTGAGGTGTCGAACAAAGAGAGTCGACAAAACCGTTTTCCCGACATTTGTTCCAGTCCCAGTGACGACAATCACATGCATCTAAGGGCGAAGACTGGCGGTAAGCGGATTCGTCGGCTAGAAAAGATATTTTGCTCGCGGTTCGATAGTTTCGTCTACCGGGTCGGATTCGATAGCCCCGACTGCGCCAAAGTATATCTTGAAACTCACTCCTCTGAAAGGTATCTACTCTCACCGAATGAAGTCTGATCCGTTGAAGCAATTTGTTACCCTTTTGGAAACTCTTCTCGCGGAGAAAATGGCCTTAGAGGAACGATTGGAACAAATCAATCAAGCCCTCGGCATTTCAGTCTCTGAATTGACCCAGCAGGAAGTTCTTCTTCAGCCCCTCAGTGCTAGTCGATCGAAGGAGCCTTCAGTTTCTAAGTCGAAAAGATCGGAAATCGCCGAAATCGGTAAGAGCCTGAGGATTTCAAAAACTTCGCAGGTTAGCAAACGTCGCAGCAATGATGGTCGTTCTTTGAAGCAGATTTTGATTGACCTTCTTACGGAGAAAAAAAGCCTAACTCGGCAGGAAATTCTTCAAGCTGTTATAGAAGGCGGATATAAGTTTTCGGCAGCGGATCCACTTAACTCCCTTAGTACGCTGATTTATAGCAACCGCAAAATCTTCAGTGCGAAGAAGGGCTCTATTTCCTTGGTTTAATAAAATTGGAAAATGAAGGTCCGTTCTAGGCGAGCCTTTTTACTCTTTCGTACACTATGCTCGCCCGCCGTATTATTCCTTGCTTGGATGTTCATGACGGCAAAGTGACTCGTGGAGTGCAGTTTGGTCGCGCTGAAAATGGGGAACTCCGTTGCGTAGGTGATCCAGTCGAACTCGCTATTCGGTACAATGAGCAGGGGGCCGATGAAATGGTCTTCTTTGATATCACCGCAAGTGCCCACGGTCGGCAGTCGATGATTGAGGTTATTGAACGTGCTGCCGATCAGTGCTTCATGCCTCTCACGGTAGGAGGTGGGATTCGGACATTGGAAGATATGGGGCAAATGCTACGTGCTGGGGCCGATAAGGTGAGTATCAATTCCAGCGCGGTAACTGATCCGGATCTAATCCGTTCGGGTGCCGAAAAATACGGAAGTCAGTGTATTGTCGTCTCCATCGACACTAAACGGACTGCGCCTGGAAAATGGGAGGTATTTACCGCTGGGGGGCGTAAACCAACCGGATTGCAGGCTCTGGATTGGGCCGTCCATGCCTGCAAACTTGGGGCCGGCGAAATTGTTCTTAATTCAATCGATGCCGACGGCACAAAGGCCGGTTTTGATTTAGATATCACCCGCCAAATTGCCGATGCGGTAGGTGTCCCAGTGGTGGCCAGCGGCGGGGCAGGGACATTAGACCATCTTGCCGAGGTTCTTCTTGGAGGCCACGCGGACGCTGTCCTAGCGGCGAGCATTTTCCACTTTGGTACTTACACCGTGCAACAGGCTAAGCAGTATTTGCAGGCACTTGGAATCCCTGTCCGACTCTAGTTCACAGTTTTAGCGTGATGGGCCTGCTTCGATAAAACGGACAGAGAAAAGGGAGTTATTGGTTAGTTATTTTTGAGTTCGAACTGAGCGGGTGAAAGGCCTCGGAGGGAGGTGTGACGGCGCTGGCGGTTATAGAAGATTTCAATGTAGTCGAAGATTTCGGAT
>SIAZ01000180.1 GCA_009695405.1 Pedosphaera sp.
TGTTCGGCCTCTTGTTGGGTCACCAACTCTGAATAGTGTCTGTGCAGGATGCTTGGAGAGTTTCCCGCTTCATGTGCTGTCTGAGCAGCATTCTTAGTTTGTGCCAGTCTGTATGAGCAAAACGAGTGTCGTAGCCCGTTTCGTACCCACTCGACACCGACTTGGTTGGCGATCTCAGAAAAGCGACGAGACAGGTGATCAGCGTGCCCATACCGGCTGATTTTACCCGATAGTGACTCGTTAAATATAGGTGAAAGCCAAGCGATGGCATTTGGCAATAGAGGTACTACTCGGCGAGATTGTGTTTTCGCCATATCGGCACCGACAATTACCACTTGCTGGTCCCATTTGATACAATCCCAAGTGAGTCTTCCCAACTCGGCTGCACGCAGTCCACAGAACGCACCAATCACCAAAAGAACACGGTCGGTGTCGGTTGAAGCATTGAGGATGCTCTGAATCTGTTCCGGCTTGAATATCTCCGTTTGCGGCGCAACAACCCGTGGTCCTTGGATCTCAGCGATTTCTGCCGCTGTATCCCGCGAAACGTAGCGTTGTTGGCTTGCGAACGAAAACAGCGTGACGATGAGGCGTCTGTGGTTTTCGCGGCTTCTGGCGGCTAACGGTTGGCCGTTCTCCCCCTTCATCGTCGCGATATGCTGCCGGATTTGGCTTGGGCTGATGTTTGCGATCGAGCAGGGGAAGGCGTTTGAAAATTGCTGAAGACGCTTTCTAAGGTCGCTCAGGTACTTGTCTGAACGGCCATTCGATTCTCGGTCTTGCACCAGTTCGGCAACCACCTCGTGGACCAACTTGGCTGTGCCGTTGCTCGGATTTCGCTGAGCCGCAAACCGGACAGCATCCATCAGGCTCATTCCGGCCGGGAGTGCCAATAGAGCTTCAGTCAGTTGGCTTGCTGCGGTGTAGAGCGTCAGCTTGAAAGGAGCGAGGATCTCCATGGCTGCATCAGCATCCCTCCGTTGCTCTGGCGTGAAGGAGAGCGCGTCCGGTTGGGCTCGACCAAACGCTTGCGTGGCGTCCTCCATAATTTGCTGCGCTCGCTCCATCGAGCCCGAGTCTTTGACGACTCGCTTCCCATCCGGTTGGTAGTATGAAGATCGGAAAACCGTGTAGGTTTGGCCGCGCATCTCGCGGGAGGTCGTGTAGATCGTACCGGTGAAGGACCCCCGCTTGAAGGTGATCGGCTTTTCCTTCTGGTTCCGTCCGCTGGTCTTTTGCTTCCGCTCATTGCTCTTGGCCATGGCGGAACATGTGTGAAAACTGTGTGAAAAGTCAACCAACCTTCAAAAACCCCAATGAAAAGTGGTGGAGGCGGCGGGAATTGAACCCGCGTCCTAGATCATTCAACCCGAAACGACTACATGCTTAGTCAGCCTTTTTGTCTTGGAGTTGTCGTAACCGGCTGACATGGATCGCCAACTCCCAGCTCGCATGAAGTTTCTCGGCCGCCAACGCGCGAACTCCGCCGGCGACCCTACCTGCTAAATGCGTTCCGTTCCTGTAGCAGGTGTTCAGGGCGAAACGTCGAGCCAATTAGGCTGCGAGGGCCAACTCTTCGTTAGCTTTTATTTTTTGGTTCGATGATTTACGAGGCCAACGTACCATCCTCGGCATGCCGTCTCGTGCAGGCTAACCCAGTCGAAACCGGTGCGCCCCCCACGTTGCGGAAGTTGAGACTCTGACAGGCCTTTTAGATCAGATCAAGGGACGTTCTAATTTGTTTTAGAGTCGGCAGTTAAGGCCGCACCGGTTGCTCTTGGTTTTGTTGCTCACTTAATCTGGCAGTTTCAGCCCGATTTGCTGGGCTGCATGCATGACATCTTTGTCTCCGCGACCCGATAGATTGACTATGATCAGAGCGTCTTTGGCAAGAGTTGGAGCTACCTTGATCACGCCGGCGACAGCATGAGCACTTTCTAGGGCGGGAATAATTCCTTCGAGCCGTGACAATCGCATGAAACCATCGAGGGCTTCTGTGTCGGTTGCATAATCGTAATTCACTCGTTTTTCGTCGCGTAGCCAAGCGTGCTCGGGTCCGACAGCCGCGTAATCGAGACCGGCACTCACCGAGTGAGTAAGTTGGATCTGACCAAACTCATCTTGTAAAATATAGCTGCGGGTTCCTTGGAGAACGCCTAGAGAGCCTCCCTGAAAGCGTGCTGCGTGTTTTTCGGGCAGTATACCTTCACCGCCGGCCTCAATACCGAGCATGCTGACCGACGGATCATTGAGGAAGGGGTAGAAGAGGCCGATGGCGTTGGAACCGCCACCGACGCAGGCGATCAACATGTCGGGTAGTCGTTTTTCTTGCTCGAGAATTTGACGACGCGCTTCATCGCCGATGATCCGGTGAAAGTTGCGCACCATGACCGGATAAGGATGCGCACCGTAGGCGGTCCCAAGAATATAGTGTGTGGAGCGGACGTGGGTGACCCAGTCGCGCATGGCTTCATTGACCGCCTCTTTCAGTGTCTGTTGACCGGCTTTGACTGCGAAGACTTCAGCCCCCAGCATTTTCATGCGGTAGACATTTAACTCCTGACGTTTGCAATCGACTGCGCCCATGTAGATGACGCATTGCATCCCGAACATGGCCGCTACGGTGGCGGTCGCGACACCGTGTTGACCGGCTCCAGTTTCGGCGATGATACGCGTTTTACCCATGCGTCGAGCGAGGAGGACCTGCCCCATGGCGTTATTAATTTTGTGAGCACCGGTATGGAGTAGGTCTTCGCGCTTCAGATAAATCTTGGCTCCGCCCAGCTCGCGGGTCAGGCGTTCGGCGTAATACAATGGTGTGGGGCGACCGACAAATTCGCGGAGGTAATAGTCTAATTCTTGTTGGAATTCGGGGTCTTGTTGGGCGCGCCAGTATTCATTCTCTAGTTGTTGAAGTGGATGAACGAGGGTTTCAGGGACGTACCGTCCGCCAAAGGGGCCGAAATGGCCTTGGGCGTCCGGCATCGATGGGGTGGCGTACTGCGTCGATGACATGGAAAGCTCGGGGTAGGTTTAAAAGAAATTTAGCGATCGCTGGTCCGTGCTGGGGCGAGGCTATTGAGGGAAACGGTAGGATTGTTTTGCCGGAAATAATTTAAACTCCACTCAGACGGGAATAGTGCAACCGGGTTATTGTCGATATCGAGAGCAAAGCGCCCGCCCGTTGGAAGTGAAATGGAATCTAGATCTTCGGGGAGAGTGCCAACTGGAAGCCAGCGAACGCAGTTAAAAGGGGCGGGTTCACGACGGGTTTCTGCTGTGTATTCCGTTTCCATACGGTATTGAAGAACTTCGAACTGAAGGGGGCCGACGGCTGCCAGCAGGGGAACTCGACTCGCGGTATCCTTGAGGTGAAAGGCTTGGGCGACCCCCTCGAGAAGTAATTGGTCGAGGCCCTGACGGAACTGTTTAAATTTGGCGGTAT
The DNA here is from genome assembly GCA_009695405.1 of Pedosphaera sp. Classification (GTDB taxonomy): domain Bacteria; phylum Verrucomicrobiota; class Verrucomicrobiia; order Limisphaerales; family UBA9464; genus SXXZ01. The sequence continues at coordinate 3,446 of SIAZ01000180.1, forward strand.
TGGGATTGTGAAAATATTCGAAGACTTCCGGTGTGAAGCGAGGAATCTCGTCGTAGCGGATCGACGGGTCGCAGGTTAATGTATCTCCGATGCCAAATCCGTCGTGACCGACCAAGCCAATAATGTCTCCCGGAAAGGCTTCATTGATGGTTTCCCGTTCGTTGCCAAACAGTTTGTGAGAGGAGCTTAGCCGAACTTTTTTACCGGATTGAACATGAAGAACGGTCATATCACGCTGAAATTTCCCGCTCACCACCCGAACGAAGGCGATACGATCGCGATGTTTTGGATCCATATTGGCTTGGATCTTGAAGATGAATCCGGAGAAGTGCGGATGTTCCGGTTCGATGAGGCTGTCTTCGTTCACGTGAGAGGAGGATGCCACTGTTGGGGTGTCGGTGACAATGCGGCTTGTGAGGGTGATAATATGGAGTCAAGTCGGAGTCGTTGAACCAAGCGCCGATGAGGCCCAGTGAGAGCGAAGTGTTGAAGGTCGTTCGGAGCGACCCAAAGCCATTCGCTGGGGAGACGGCGAAGGTCAGGATTCGCTTCAGCGAAGAGGATTCTTTGAGTCATTCGATAGCGGGTGATTGAATGATGAAGATCCGCTTTCCGAACCCAGTTGAGTGGAGGAAGTCCAAGCCAATCTTCCAGTTGATTGATTGGGTTAGCATCGGGTTCGGTTTCTAGATTTGGAAATTCCCAGAGGCCGACATTGACATCAGCGTTGGTGCGTCTGCGGAGAAGAAAACGACCCGAATAGGAAAGAAGAGCGGTGGCGAAGAAGCGTGGTGTGGTTGGGGGTCGTGGTGGTGTTTCAGGGAAGCGTTGGGTTTGGCCGAGGCGCTGAGCCGCGCAGAGCGAGAGCCAAGGGCAGAGGTGGCAGAGGGGTTGCTTTGGGGTACACACGATGGCACCTAGTTCCATCAAAGCCTGATTAAAACGAGCGCAGCGTTGTGTCCCGCAGTGAGAGGCGGCATCAGCTTCCTCGACGAGGGCAGCTGCTACTGTCCAAAGGTGTTGGTTGATCGCCTTAGTTTTGGGATCTCCTGAGAGGGCAAGAAGGCGAGTGAGGACACGGATGACATTTCCGTCAAGAATCGGTTCTGGCTGATCGAAGGCGATAGAAGCGATGGCCCCAGCGGTGTAAGGGCCTACGCCTGGAAGATCGAGAAGATCGGCAAGGGACTTAGGAAAGCAACCGTCAGTTCGCGCGCTAATTTTGCGAGCAGCCCTTTGGAGATTACGGGCACGGGAATAGTAGCCAAGGCCTTCCCAGAGTTTTAAGACCTGATCTTCAGGAGCGGCGGCGAGAGAGTTGACATCAGGCAGAGATTTCATCCAGCGCATCCAGTAGGGAATCACCGTCTTAACTTGGGTTTGCTGAAGCATGATTTCGGAGATCCAGATGGCATAAGGATCGCGAGACAAACGCCAAGGAAGAGGGCGGGCGAGCGTGTCAAACCAGTCAAGCAACTGGGAAACCAGAGGCAAGTACTGCTTTTTGGGGATGAGGCTAGGGAGGGCCATGCCGAGGAGGGAGACTATAAATTATCAGGAACCTGAGAGAAAGAAGAAGGTAAGTTCCGGCTGGACTTGAGAGGGGCTCAGCGAGGAAAGGTAGGGACGTGACGATCTACACCGCAACATTAACCGCAGAGCAGGCAGACCGACTGGAGAGGCATGTTCGAGAAGGGAACTACCTTTTGAGAGAGGTGCCCTATGCTCGATTGAGTGGGGTGAAAAAAGAGTGCAGCGTGACCTTTTATCTAAGCGGTAAGTTAGTTGTACAAGGGAAGGGGACACGAGAGTTTGTTGAGTTCATATTAGAGCCTGAGATTCTGCAAAAAGTGGCATTGGGCTATGAGGAAGTTCTGGATCCAACGTTGATGGATCCGCGGATTGGAGTTGATGAATCCGGAAAGGGAGATTTTTTTGGGCCGTTGTGTATTGCTGGAGTTTATGTCAATAAGAAGATATTCGGGGCATGGAGCGACGCTGGGGTTAAAGATTCAAAGAGTGTCAGTAGCGATGTGCAGATTGGAAAATTAGCAAAAATTATTCGGTCGACCCTAGGATGTGTTTACGATGTGGTGGCCATTGGCAACGAGGCTTATAACCGTATGCATTCTCGGTATGGGTCAGTGAACACCGTTCTGGCCTGGGGACATGCGCGAGTGATTGAGAATCTAATGGAGCGGAGCGCCCTGATGATCCCGCTACCGGTGCGAGCGATCAGTGATCAGTTTGCATCGAGCAAGACGACTGTGGAGAGGGCGTTGATGGAGAAGGGGCGGACACTAGAATTGGTTCAAAGACATAAGGCGGAGTCGGACATGGCGGTCGCTGCGGCTTCGATTTTAGCTCGGGACGAGTATGTCACACGAATGGAACGACTGGAGCGGGAGTATGAGGTGCCATTGCCGAAGGGCGCATCCAAGGGAGTTGAAGTCGCGGGACGAACTGCGATTGCCAAGCATGGCCCGGAAGTTCTTCCCAAGATTGCCAAAATGCATTTTAGAACAGCGTACCGAGTGCTTGGACTTCCTGAACCTGCGGCGTCAGCGTGGGTTCGTGGAGGGCGAGGTAACTAATTTTAACTATTTATATTTATTTATGTTTATTCCGTTGACGGCCGGACCTCAATCTGTCCTTCTCCGACGTCCGTTTTTAACATTCAGTGTCGGCGTCGCGTTGACGGTTTGCGGAGGATCTCAGTTCGGTGTCCCCAAAAATAGAGGTTTGCTAGTGCAGACTCCCTCACTCGGTTGTAGAGCGGCTTAAAGTATTTAGTATGGAAAACAATGCCCGTTTGTTCGTAGGCAATCTGTCCTATCAGACCCTAGAGCGTGATATACAGGATCACTTCGGTGGAGCCGGTGTGGTCACCAACGTAAACCTGATGCTGGACCGTGTTACCGGTAAGTCCCGTGGTTTCGCCTTTGTCGAATTCAGTTCTTCTGACGAAGCCAACAAGGCCGTGGAGATGTACCACGGCAAAGAACTCGGTGGTCGTCCTTTGACCGTCAATATCGCACGTCCTCGTGAAGAGCGTCCGGGCGGCGGCGGCGGCGGTGGTGGCGGATACCGCGGCGGTGGCGGCGGTGGCGGCGGTGGCGGGTACCGCGGTGGTGGCGGCGGCGGCGGTGGATTCCGTGGCGGCGGCAGTGGCGGCGGCGGATGGCGCGGAGAACGCGGCGGCGATCGCGACCGTGGTGACCGTGGCGGACGCAGCGATCGCTTTTAGTCTAGCTTTCGTCTGACTTTCATGGCCCGCCGGCTAGCCGGCGGGCTTTTTCTTATCAAATTCTTAGGTTAGTAGAGAGTGATCCATCTTGTTCTATTCTTTAGACAGTGACACTGACTTCACTTGAGCAAATTCGTAAGGGAACTTCGACAAGTTGGCGTAAGAGATCTGATTTCTTTTCAGCAACCTCTAGCTCAGGTCCGATTTCAGCTTTGTTACAGATTTGTAGGGTCCATCCGTCGCCCCATGGCTCAATCCGCACCGATGAGACCCTCTGCAGATGACGACAATCTAATCCATCAGCGATCCTTAAACAGGCAGCGAGCCAGAGGGTTCGAGAACGCAGACACGCGCGGAGTCGAGAGAATTCGAGATGATCATCCGAGGGAAGAGCCTTGCGGTGATATCGTACTACAGCGGCCACTTGATGGATTTGGTCTGGATTAAGCGATTGCCACGGAAAGCCTGAGATAATTACAGCGGAGGCTTTGTGGTGGCCTTTTCCGTGCGGTTGAGTGAGTGACCAACCTGAGGTTGCTTCGATTTCTCGGACGGAGAGTAAGAGGAATCCTATACCATGGAATCCATCATCAAAGACTCCCCTACAAAAACGCGCCGGAAGTTCGATAAATCGTTCAAATGCGAGGTCGTTCGCAACTGGTTATCGAGCGGTAAGTC
>SIAZ01000181.1 GCA_009695405.1 Pedosphaera sp.
TTGGTTGTTATAGTGGATGCTGGTTGAGTTCAATCTTCTTTGGGGACTGGTCTTCGATTTTTGTCTCCGTAGCGCAGAGGCCTGCGCGGGCCCGCAGCGGAGGAGACAAAAATCGGAAGCGCCTTGGGGGGCGCTTATTTGTTCGGCTTGTTTTCATGCGGCTTGGGCCTCCTTCTGCTCTTTACGATCTTCCCAATAGGCTTTCTCAGAGGTTCGGTTGCGGAGTGCCGCATGTGGTCGCCAAGTGTTGTATCGCGCGAACCATTTCCCCAATCCGCGCTCCAAGTCCCATAGGGTGCTGTATTCCCTCAAATACACATCCTCGTATTTCAGACTTCTTCAAAGCCGTTCAATGAAAACATTGTCCATCCATCGGCCTTTTCCATCCATGCTCACCTTGATGCCTAGGCTCTCCAAATTTCCTATCCATTCCGGCGAGGTAAACTGGCTACCTTGGTCGGTATTGAAGATTTTCGGGAGCCTCCTGCCTTTCTTGACTGCGGCCGCAAGCGCCTTGCTCGTCAAGGCGGCGTCCATCGTATTGGATACCGCCCAACCTAGCACATAGCGCGTGTGCCAGTCCATCACCGCACACAGGTAGGCGTGGCCTTTGGGCATGGGAATGTAGGTGATGTCTGTGCACCAGACTTCATCCGCTTCGCTGATCTTTCGCTCTCTAAGTAAATAGGGATATTTACGGTGTCCATTATCCGGCACGCTCGTGCGCTTGGGTTTGCACCAGATTGTTTCGATTCCCATTTCTCTCCGCATCCGCTGGACTTGTTTGCGATTGCTCCCCATTCCGTAATCCTCGCTCAGCTTCGTCACAAGTCGCCTACTTCCCATACACGGATCGATCATGTAAATCTCGTCTAGCGCCCGCATGAGCTTCCTTTCTTCCTCACTCTGCTTCATGGGATTGTAATAATACACCGAGCGCATCACGCTCAATAGCGCGCATTGTTTTCTCGCGCTCAACTTCGGATGATTTTTTCTACCAGCTCGGCCCGCTTCACAGGCCGAGCTGTTTGGATTTTTTTCCAGAAAATCCACACACATCGTCAGTTCTCCAATCTTTGAATGCAGTCGCGCGCGTTCCCGTTCAAAATCCTCCTTCCCAGTGCGTGTGCCGCTTTCAAATACTCCGGCGATATTTTCTGCCAGGGTCTTCTTCCAGTCCGTGACCTGCGTGGGATGAATGTCGTTCTCCTACGCGATCTGGTGGATTGTTTTTCCTTCTTTCATGGCCTCTATGGCCACCCGCGCCTTGAAGGCGCTATCATGTCTTCTGCGTTGGGCTTTCATTTCAATAGTTGGGTGTAGGTTTATTGACCTCCTCCAGCCTCCGCTTTTTTATCTCTTAGCCTTTGGTCCGATTTTTGGGGTCCACCTCACATGCAGCAAGAATTAGCGCGCAACGACGTGGAAATTATCCGCACAACTTTGGTCGATTGATTTGATGCAGCCGCCGTAGCGCTCGAACCGATTTACAAGGTAATCCGGACAGATTTAATCGGGCGTATTCCACAGGCAACGAACCCTACCGTTGCCGAACGCCTGCGTTAGAACTGGAAACCGGCGAAAGCCTAATCCGGTCGGTCGACTTTTCTCCCCCCGCATTCGATCGCGGATTACTCTACTTTTGGTAACTAGGGAACCATGGGGTTTTGGGTACGCTTACGATTGATGCCCACTTAGCGGCACAATGGACAATGAACAATCTCCCTGAGCGCTATCGGCTCAAACGCGAAATCATCTAGGGCTTTTTGCAACGCAGAATGCCTGTCAAAAAGTCAGCAAAACCCTCCGCTCAATTGATTGGTTGATGATCTTACCTGAAGATCTTACACAGCAAATTAACATCGAACTCCAAGCTCAATAAAAAACAAATGCCATAATTTCCATCAGTAGTTTTGAACTCTCCGTTCTTGAACAAGGCGTTGAGAAAGGGCACCAAGAGGCTGTCTTAGATGCTCTAAAAACTCGATTTGGAGAGGTCTCTGACCTAGTACGGAAACAGGTTCAATTCCTCATCGACGCGATCGAATTGAAGCGACTCTTGCGTCGGGCGATTTTGGTTTATGACGTCAATTCTTTCAGTGCAGAACTTGTCGCGCTCATAGGTTGACTTTTCATTTAGTGGGTGGGTGAGCAGACTGATTCTGTAGTTCACTTAAACCGTTGGTAATTATAGGCTGGGAGCTTCCTGAGTCCTTACTGTTTTTAGTTAGATCTTTATGTTATGAGCGAAACGGTCCGCTTCCTCCAATCTTGTGCCTCGGACGCTGAAATTGACATCGTTCGTCTGGTGGACTGTGTTATCATTGATGCCGTTCGCGCTGGTGCGAGCGATATTCATATCGAACCTTGGGAATCTAGCATTGCCGTTCGGGTTCGACTTAGCGGCGTCCTCAACGAATTAGTTCATCTTCCTAGTGATCTCCTTCCCAGAGTTACTGGGCGACTAAAGGTGATGGCAAACCTGATTGGTCATGAAACTCAACTCCCACAGGAAGGCCGAGCGAATACGTTTCCAGAAGCCGGCAATGTCGTCTTACGTGTTTCGACATTTCCGACGGTTCGCGGTGAGAAAACGGTGATTCGAATTTTTGATCCAACCAATCGTGCCTTTAATCTCGAAGCTCTCGGTATGGAGGATGACACGATTCAAACCCTCAAAATGCTTCTGGTGCGACCGACTGGTTTGGTCCTAATGACTGGTCCCACTGGTTCTGGTAAAACCACAGCTATTTACGCGTCGCTTTATCATATTATTGAACGTGCTGGCCCGAGCATTAGTATCGCCACAGTGGAGGATCCGGTGGAATATAATCTCCCTTTGGTAGCTCAGTCTCAGTGTAATGTAGCCCGAGATTATACTTACCCAATCGCTCTTCGCTCTCTGATGCGGCAGGATCCTCAAGTCATCATGATCGGCGAGATCCGTGATACAGAAACGGCTCACATCGCCGTTCAAGCGGGGCTTACTGGGCATTTGGTGATTAGTACCATTCACTCAGGCAGCACGGCTGGAGTGTTCGCTCGGTTGATTAATATGGGGATTGAACCCTTTCTTCTTTCTTCTTCGATCGCTGGAGTTCTGGGAATGCGGCTTATCCGTAAAAACTGTCCAGTTTGCTCCGAATCGTATCGGCCTGAAGACTCGGTTTTGCGGAATCTTCCTGAGCAAATCAGAGAGTCTATCGACTTCCGCCGCGGTGGGGGTTGCCCGGCCTGCAGTCACACTGGGTTTAGTGGTCGGGCTACGGTGATGGAAACGCTGCTCCTCGACGAAGTGATGCGGGATGCAATTATGCAAAAAATGCCCACGCGCAAGCTTCAAGAGGTTGCCGTGGGCCGTGGAATGCAAACCCTTTGGGACGCCGGTTTAAAACGGGTCATTCGAGGCGAAACAACACTTGAGGAGGTCCTCAGGGTCATTGGGATGGAGGGTTTTAGTCCCCATTGAACCCAGTTAAAGGAGTCGAGCCTTACTTCGAATCGGCTCTTATGCACGAACTCAGTGCTCCGATTATTCGCCGTTGGGATATGAACCAAGGACTTTGACAAAGCTGCAGTGCGCTCCCAGTTGTTCGATTGCTTTGTCTAATTTTGGGTCCTCAGAATGACCATCGACATCGGCAAAGAAAAAGTATTCCCAAGCCTTTCTCTTCGAGGGGCGAGACTCAATTTTGGTCATGTTAATATGGAAGCGCCGAAAGGGAGCTAATGATTTATGCAAGGCCCCCGCTTCGTCTCGGATGCTGAACATGAGACTGGTTCGGTCGGCCCCTGAACTTGGACCGCACTGCCGTCCCAGAACTAGAAAGCGCGTGGCATTAGCTGCATTATCCTGAATGTCACGTTCCAGTAAAGTCACTTTATACCGTTCGGCGGCGAGTTCACCGGTGATTGCAGCCGAGGTCTTATCCTTAGCCGCCAACTCAGCTGACCGAGCGTTTGAACTGGTCTCAATCAACTCCGCCTGTGGCAAGGTCCTTTGGATCCAACCTCGGCACTGGGCAAGAGTCTGTGGGTGTACATACAAACGTTGCACGGATGCCAATCGCCCCTTAGCTGCAAGACAGTGGGAAATCTTGAGGACAATCTGCGAAACGATTTTTAAATCGCTGTCCACAAACATGTCTAAGGTGTGAGTTACCACGCCTTCGGTCGAATTTTCGACCGGCACGACTCCGTAATCCGCTCGGCCTTTGGACACCTCATGGAAGACGTCGGCAATGGTCTTCTGGGCCACATAGGAAAGAGACTGCCCAAACCGTCGGATCGCGGCTTGGTGGGTAAAGGTGGCTTCAGGTCCGAGGTAGGCGATCTTTAAACTTCGTTCCAAGGAGAGGGCACTCGACATGACCTCCCTGTAAATCGCCCTTAAGGCCTCATTGGTTATCGGTCCCGCATTCAACTGGGTCACCCGTTGAAAGACACTTCTCTCCCGGTGTGGAGCATAGATTTCTTGACCCTCAAGCGTCTTGATCGCCCCGATCTCCAGAACATGCTGTGTGCGCTCGTTCAGAAGCCGGACGATATCTGCGTCGATAGAATCAATGGCCCGGCGGTGTTCCTGCAAAGACATGACAGGAGTGAGCCTGACGTAAAAAGGGCTCGCGGCGAAGTAGGTTTTTCGTTGGGGCTGAGGAAAAAGAGCTGTTCTTGCGGGTTCGAGCTACTTCTAACCGGAGTTAGCCGGATAAAATCAAGCAAGGAAGGGGTTGCGTCACCAAAACTATCTTTTGCACTGACTAGGGAAAATTAGCACCTAAACGCGTTTCGGCTATTGGCAGACAACCCTTGCAAGCTTCAGCCTCTGACCGGCTACAAACTCTGGCATGTCGAAACAATCTAAACTGTCGCCGCCCGCTTGGAGGAAGTTCTTCCAGTCAGCGGGCCCTTTGCTGGGTCTTTTCTTTGTCCTTGGGCTTCTTGCCCTGAGTGACGAGGCCCGACCCACAGTCTTCACCGGCCGCAATGCCGCCATCGTCCTCACCCAAACGGTGATTGTCGCTCTCGGTGCCTTGGGCATGACCCTAATTATTGTGGGTGGAGGTATTGACCTGAGCGTCGGAGCTGCAGTGGCCTTTAGTTCGGTTGTGGGTGCTAAATTACTGGTTGCCGGTACGTCTTCTTGGGTTGCGGCAGTTGCAGTCGTTGCTACCGGTGCTGTCATCGGTGCTCTGAATGGGAGTCTCATTGCAGGTCTACGGCTTCCCCCTTTTATCATTACCCTCGGGATGATGGGTGTCGTCCGGGGAGGTGCAAAGTGGATTAGTGGAAAACAAGCTGTTTATAACCCAGAAAACACGGGTCTCAACACTTTGATGGACCGAACCAATCCGAGTGGCTTTTTACCATTGCCCCCTGGTGTTTGGATGACTCTTGGGCTCGCTATGGTGGCTAGTTTGGTGATGCGACGCAGTGTCTTTGGTCGCCATGTCTACGCTATTGGTTCCAACGAAGCTGCCGCTCGGCTTTGCGGTATTCGCGTTCCGCAGGTGAAACTTCTTTTGTACGCCGTCGCTGGCGCTTTCTTTGGGATGGCTGGCCTGATGCAACAGTCGCGGCTCACTCAAGGCGATCCCACGGTTGCTGTGGGTCTGGAACTCGACATTATCGCTGCCGTGGTTATCGGTGGCGCTAGTCTGAATGGAGGCATTGGTGGCATCGGTGGGTCGCTACTTGGCGCCCTCCTGATGGCGGTTCTCCGGAATGGAACCAATCAACTTGGCTGGGACTCTTACGTTCAAGAGATCATCATTGGCATGGTTATCGTCATGGCTGTGTGGTTGGATAAGTGGCGTCAAAATAAGGCCGCATAGACTGCTAAACTCACTTTCGTTTAACTTCTTAAAAACAGCGCTTGCCAATTCCCCTCACTTTTCGTCATCGTCTTTATCGTCGGGTTTGCGAGTGTAGCTCAGCCTGGTAGAGCGTCACCTTGCCAAGGTGAATGTCGAGGGTTCGAATCCCTTCACTCGCTCCAGCTCTTGATCGCGGTTCCTTTTAGCGGGAACCGCGATTTTTGCGTCTGGTCATGATTTGCGCTTAAACCGATTTGATCCGTCTTGAAGGAAGACCCAAGTCCTTTGAGCCCATTGGGTTCAATAAATCGCTTAATTTTTTTACAATGACCAAAGTTGCCTCGTTAGCAATCCGAGGCCCATCACTTTTATACGCTATGCCGTCTTTTGCCGGCACGCCTTGGCGTTTGTCTGATGCCCTTTCTCTTCCCGAAGTTCTTGCCTTTTCTGGGGAGCAACGTGTGCGTTACGAAACTCTTGATCACCAATTCCGTGCAGGCTTGAACGGCAGCGATCAAGCGCTCGCTTTACGGACTTGTTTGACCGTGGATCTAAACACTCGTCCGCTCGGTTTTCTAGCTGAGGCTGCCAATGCGCGTCAGTATCTCTGGCCGAGCAATTTTTTTTCTGTAAATTGTTTGAGCATCTAAACTGAGGGGTGGGTTGTGGGTTTCATGTTGAGGTAGAGGGTTCCGGTTTCCCACTCGTCACTGGTTTCGACTAGGAGCGCTGTGACTAGGCGCAGGAGGGAAATTTCATTCCAAAAGACCCGGGCGACGCGGGTGCGCCGTTTGAGTTCCTGATTGACCCGCTCCAGCGCGTTGGAGGTGCGCATCGGTTTCTGGTGGGCATAAGGCAGGGTGAACACCGTCAGACCCTGCGACAGGTTTTCCTCCAGCCACAGGGCGAGTTTGGGCGCGACTGGGGCGTAGCTGGTGACGATTTCCTTAAGCCGCCGTTCCGCCGCCGGGCGGCTGGCACTGTCGAAGACGTTGCGGATGGCCCGGGCGACTTCGGCCCGCTGCTCCAACCGTGGCACTTGGGCCTGCGCGATTTGCTGGAGGTGGAACTAGCAGCGTTGCCAGGGTACGCCGCCAAAGACGGCCTTGCGGGCCGCGGCCATGCCAGAGTGGTCGTCGCTGACGATGAACTCGACGCCGCACAGGCTACGCGCAACGAGGCTTTGGAAGAAGGCGCGCCAATGCACCTCGGCCTCGCTGAGGGCGACGCTCACGCCGAGGATGTGGTGCTGGCCCTCTGGGCCGATGTCCAGGGCGATGAGCACGGCGCAGTCGCACAACTGCCCGTCGTGTCGGACCTTTTCATAGCGGGCGTCGAACATCACATAGGCATGGCTGTGCAGGGGCCGGTCGCGCCACTTTTGCAGCTCGGCAGCCAGCAGCTTGGAACACTCGCTGACTTGGGAGGAGCTGACGGAGGAACCGC
>SIAZ01000182.1 GCA_009695405.1 Pedosphaera sp.
TTGAGAGTCCCGAGCTTTTGAATTCAGTGATTAGCAGTTGGATTTCAGCAAGACCACGCCGCTTCCGAGACGGTTTAATTGAGTTCATTCGCTCAGGCTAAACCCAAGGAAGGCGAATTGGGAACCATGGGGTTCGGCGTACGCTTACTGTAGACCGCTCGTTGTCGGCTTAGCCCCGCTAAGGGGCCGAGGCAAGAGAGGTGACCTGAGGCGGTACTAATAAACTGACTCCAAGCTTGAGTTAGACCCATCAAACGGAGGGTGTGCCCAGTGGGAGCGGTATCAAAAACCAAATGATCAAAGTGCCGAGTCGTCTCCGGATTTCCAATGAGCCCTGTAAATTCATCAAAGGCGGCGATCTCGACGGTACAAGAGCCGGATAATTGTTCTTCCATACTGCGAAGTGCCGACTCTGGGAGCAGGCCTCGCCTCGGCCCAATTAGCCGTTCTCGATAAGCTGCCGCTGCCGCTAAGGGACTAATGTTTAAAGCGTGTAGTTCGGTTACTCCGTCGACAGGTAAGGGAGCGCTGGTTAATCGGGTTTGGAGGACTTCGTCGAGGTTAGAGGCAGGATCTGTGCTGATGAGTAAGACACTTCGACCGGCGTTGGCTAGGAACAGAGCCGTGGCACAGGACAAAGAGGTCTTCCCGACACCGCCTTTCCCGGTTAAAAAAGATACGGGGTCGCCGTCGTTAGATTGGGAGAATAAAGAGGGAAATTCACTCGGTTGATATGTCGGCACCTTCGTCGGCACCCGCGGAAGCCGATTTCAAGAGAGCCTCGTTTTCCGCTGCGGTTGGGTAACGACCCTTCAAATACACAGCCCCGTCGACTAGTACCACCGGTAGAACTTCCACTCCGTCGACGTCTAGGAGTGCTTTTACTAGAGGATGCTGGACGAAAGCCATCGGTTGTTGCCCCAGGTTGTATCGATAAATAGTGACACCCTTTCGTCCGAGTCCGTTAAGAAGGGCGGCATAATTCACCAATACAGGATCTATTCCACTGCCGCAGAGGCCGGTGGAACAACACATCGGCGGATCGTAGGATTCAAAGGTCTTCATTGGGTCGAAGTGAAAGGCGAGAAAAAGGGGTGAGGAGGGATCAGGTCCCACTAAACTGAAACCGCAGGAGTTGATTTAAGTTGGTCCCGACGTCCGATGGCGTAGGCAGTAAAAATGCGAGAGATTTCGTCGCGTACACGCCGGAAAGCCAGAAGTTTTTCTGTCTCAGTTCCTTGAGCATGCGCCGGATCATCAAAGCCCCAATGATGTCGATTTAATTGTCCCGGATAGATGGGACAAACTTGATCGGCATTCCCGCAAATGGTGATCACTGTCTCAACGGATCTAGCCAAGAAAAGGTCCATGTGTTTGGAGGTATGTTTGGAAATATCGATCCCGATCTCTTCCATTACTTGAATGGCTAAGGGGTGCACGTATCCCGCCGGCTTTGAACCTGCACTTTGGACGTCAAGAGTCTCACAGGCGACGGATCGAAGGATGCCTTCGGCAAGGTGACTACGACAGGAGTTGCCGGTGCAAAGAATGAGGACAGTGGGTTTATTCATGAGATTTTCTACCCGTTTCTGAGGTGGAAGATCGAGTGAGACGTTTGAAAGAAGTTGGCTTTGAAAGGGTGTCAACCCAACAACAACTCGAGCGGCAAGCCTTGAGCTTTATCAGGTCAGCCTTGAGTTCAGTCGATACGCTTGCGCACTCGCGGAGACAACGTAACTGCCAATCCAATTCTGTTGGATGCGGAGCAGTTATAGAATAAATCATCCATTGTTGGTAACGCTGGGCGGTGACTAATCCGTGTCGACGCAGATAAGACAGGTGTTTAGAAGCCGCGACTTGGCCCAATCCAAGGACTTCTTGAACGTGATACACACAGAGCGGCGCGTGGTCTAGCAGGCTCATAATGCGCAAGCGGCTGATGTCGCCAAGACACCGGTAAATTTCAATGAGCCCTTGAGCGCGCATAATTGAATTTGATAATTCCTTATGAGGAATATATGTCAAGATCAGCCTGACTGTGGAATTCGGTTACGACTTTGTGTATACTGTCGCGGTTCATGAGTTGGCTGTACCGCACTTTGGCCCGTCCCCTGTTGTTTTCTCAGGAATCCGAGGCTGTTCATAATCGTACTTTGGCGCTGCTTGCAGCGGCCAGTCGCATTGGTTTAGCACGCGACTTGGTCGCAGCGATCTGCGACGTGCCTGATTTACCTGTCCGGACTTTGGGATTGGTCTTCCCTAATCCGATCGGGTTGGCGGGTGGCATGGATAAGCAAGGAGCGGCTGTACCGATGTGGAGGGCTATGGGCTTTGGATTCAGTGAACTGGGCGGGGTTACTTGGGAGGCCCAACCGGGGAATCCAGCGCCACGTATGTTCCGTTGCGAGCCGGATGCCGCTTTGGTTAACCGTATGGGATTTAACAACGGCGGGGCTTCGGCTCTTGCTGTTCGACTTCAAGAGTGGCGCACCGCTGGGCTTTGGCCGGCGCATCCGGTGGGAATCAACTTGGGTAAATCGAAAAGGACACCTCTCCAAGAAGCTGCGGGCGATTACGCCGCTTCATTTCGTGTCCTCTGGGGCTTAGCTGATTTTTTTGTGGTCAATGTGAGCTCGCCGAATACGCCCAATCTTCGTCAGTTACAGGATCGCGACGCTTTAAACGAAATTCTGAAAGCACTTCAGTTGATCAATTTAGAATTGGCTCAAGGCGGATCTGGAAAACCGCTGCTAGTGAAAGTGGCCCCCGATCTTACATTGGAGGCACTTGACGAAATTGCAGGGCTGGTGGAACAGCGTGGAATCGCCGGATTGGTCGCCACGAACACGACCGTGACTCGACCAACGATGCAGGATTATCAAGCTCAACGAATTTATCGAGAAGCGGGTGGGCTTAGCGGGCGGCCCCTTGCTGGGCGCAGTACCGAGGTGATTCGCCATCTTTATCGTCAAACCCGAGGTCGGGTTCCCATCATTGGCGTGGGCGGTGTTTTTGATGCGGCGGATGCTTGGGAAAAGGTAACAGCCGGTGCGACTTTGGTGCAGACCTATACGGGTTTGGTGTACGAAGGTCCTGGGATTGCTGGGGCTATTGTGACCGGGTTAATTGACCGCCTCGGAGGTGCACGTTGGGAGCAAGTTGTGGGTTGCGCGGCCTAACAATGAGCGAAGTTCAACCGATTCTTTTCGTGGTGCTGAGCGGCCTCGGGGTACTCAGTTTCTTGAGTGTCGTTTGGCAGTTTCTTGTTGCTTGTCGGTTCCCTTTGCATCAACGCAACTCTGTTGTCGGCTTTACGCCAGGGCTGACCCTTCTTAAACCCCTGAGGGGTTGTGATGCCCATACACGAGCTTGTCTTCAAAGTTGGCTTCAACAGGTGTATTTTGGGCCCATCCAGATTCTATTCCTCGTACAAGATCCAGCAGATCCTGTTTGTGACTGTGTCCGGACTCTTCTGTTGGAATTCCCTTTAGCGAACGCTCGATTGCACCTTTTTCAGGGAATCTCAGGAGCGAACGGCAAAGCCTCACAGCTTGCTGGAGCCGAGGCGTACATCGAACACGGTCTGGTTTTGGTCAGTGATGCCGATGTGCGAGTGTCACCTGATTTTCTTGCCCAGATGGTCTTTCCGATGGGGGATTGTCAGGTCGGGCTAGTGAACTGTTTTTATCGGTTGGCTAATCCGATAAACAACGCCATGAAATGGGAAGCCATCGCCATCAATGCCGACTTTTGGAGTCAAGTTCTTCAATCGCGTATGCTGGCACCTCTCGATTTTGCTCTCGGTGCCGCCCTTTTAGTTCGGCGAACTGCCCTCGATGAAATTGGAGGGTTTCGTAGTTTAACTGAGTATTTAGCCGACGATTTTCAACTCGGTCATCGCATTGCCAATCAGGGCCATCGTATCGAAATAGCCTCACTCGTGGTTGACTGCTTCGAATTACCCTCCGGATGGGGGGCGGTTTGGTTACATCAACTCCGTTGGAATCGGACCATCCGTGTCTGTCGCCCTTTTCCTTACGCTGCTAGTATTTTTGCCAACGGCACTTTTTGGCCTCTGCTCGCGAGTCTAGCTGCAGGTTTAACCACTTCCGTTTCTCAGACTCAGTTTATCCAGTTAACCTCAGTAATGGTGGGCTTTATCGGCCTGCGTGCGGTGATGGCTCGTAGCCTCGCCCAAAGACTTGCCGCACAGCCGGGGCGCGCGATTGATTCTTATCGGTTCATTCTCTGGATGGCACCGTTGAAAGATCTGCTGGGGGTGCTTATTTGGATCGCAGCGTTCCTCGGAAACCATGTGGTCTGGCGCGGGATAGTTTATCGCGTCAAAGGCGATGGGCGCCTGACGCCGTTGAATCATTGAATCCTTAACAGAGTCTGTCCCCAAGCAACGATTACGAGTGTCACATAGGCAATGCCGAGTTGGCTGTCCCAACGGTTCCAAGAAAGCAAAGCCCCGACCGCGCCCAATCCTAGACCGAAAAAAAAGCCGCCAAAATGGGCTAACACATCGGCACGAGGGTCGACGCCGATAATCAGAAAAAGAAAAATACCCGCCCCGATACGGGTTACCAGCCAGCGTGTTGCGTGACGGTTCATCTGTCAACCTGTTACCGCTTGACCCGCTAGAAGTCCTAGGGCTGCCATCACCACGCCAGAGGCCCCGAGTCCTCGGTAGTCAACGCCCCGAACAAGCAGAGCAAAGAGGTTGCCACACATTCCGCCGATCAAAGTAAGTAAGAGTGCTGTCCCTAGCCCGAACCGACCCATCGCCAAACCCATCATAACTCCCCCAGCGAGTGTATTGGCAGCAAGATGGGCGATGTCAGCATGTAACCAAGTCGCAGTCAGTGCTCGCCACCAATCCCCAGTTCGCACGGAGCGCGAATCAAAGATGCAGGGCTCCAGCAGGACTGTTTGGCTAAGAAAGATGCAGCCCATCGTTAGCGACCAGCGCATGGCTCCTTTGTGGAAGAGAACCCAGCCCGCCGATCCCTCGTGGGCCCAATTAAAACGGCGATTCTCGCGGCGATATAATCGGATCGCTTCGCGCGCGCCCTCGACATTGACTGTCGCTACTTTAAGACACCAGACTCGGCGAGTGCCGGAACCAGATCCCAGTGATTCTGTGTGGTCGATGACCGTCTCAATCCCCTGACTTACTAAAACTAACCCCCACTCCATCACCAGCCGTTCGGATTTTGAGGCCATGGCAACCGCCAGTGGTTCTGTCGGCGGCGAGAGTCTCGAAATGGTCTCATCCACGGCGCAGACAATCGAGGAGAGACAGCCTTGCGCAAAGGCGATTTAGTGCAACCGCCTCTGTGCGGGTTAGAAAACGTAACCCGACTAGCTATTGTCGAAAGCGAAATTTCCGTAAACAGTCTCGCTCGATGCTTCGTTTTCTTTGTTTTCTGATGGCGAGCCTTTGCTTCGGCGGTTCCGATTTGCTAGCTCAGAACTCTACGAAGGAGGCCACTCCTTTAGTTGGGGCTCATTCACACAATGATTATCTTCAAAAGCGTCCCCTCTTGGACGCCTTGGACCAAGGATTCTGCGGTGTTGAGGCAGATGTTTTTTTGGTCGCAGGTGATTTACTGGTGGCCCACAACAGAAAGGACGTGAAGCCAAACTTGAGTCTTCGCACAGCTTATCTCGAGCCACTAGCAAAGAGAGTCCGTGGGCGAATCGGTATTTTTGCCTATCCTAACACCCGACTCCTTCTTTTGATTGACGTCAAAGAACAGGGGCAGGCTACCTACGAGATTCTTCGTCAACAATTAAGGCCGTACTCGGATATCCTCACTCATTATGGCACTTCGGGAGTCGTGACCGGTGCCGTGACCGTCGTTATCAGTGGCGATAGAGCTGTAAATCGGATCGCCGCTGACACCGATCGACTTTGTGCGGTGGATGGGCGAGTGGAACAATTGAAGGATGGCTCTTCGTCCTTGTTGTATCCTCTAATTAGCGACAGTTGGCCCTCATTATTTCAATGGCGCGGGAATGGATCGATGCCAAGTTCGGAGTTAGTTCGTCTGCGAGAGTTAGTGGCTACGGCTCACAAGCAGGGACGGAAACTGCGATTTTGGGGCGGGCCTGACCAACAAGCAGTCTGGAAACTGCTGAAAGAAGAAGGTGTGGACAGTCTCAACACCGATAACTTGGCTGGATTAGGAGCTTTTCTTCGCGGCAACCCGGTGCCTACTCGACGGGTTGAAGAGGAGTCTCAGTGAGGGGAAGAAGGGCCGATTCGGTTTCCGAAGATCACCTACAGACGACGGAGGGGTGAATATGGGTGAGGTCAGGTACCGACCAATGGGCACCCGCAAAAGAAAGGGATTCCAGAGATCCGCCGCCTGTCCCTACTCCAAGGCATCGAGCTCCAATAGATTGAGCACAGGCGACATCAAGTATTGTATCGCCAATGATCAAAATATCATCCCCAGGAAGCCGACTTCTCAAGTGGCGTGCCCCACGATCCTGAGCAATACGGGCCAACTGATTACGATCTTCGTGATCATCTCCGAACGCGCCGACCCTCCAATGATTCCAGAGGTGATGCGGCCTCAGCTTAATTTCGGCACCAAGTCGAACGTTCCCAGTGAGTAGGCCCAGAACTGGGGGTACAGGCAACGCGTTAAGTTCGGCTATAAATTGGATCACACCCGAGCAAATTTCCCCCGACTGAATCCCCATGCGATGATCGAGTAGATAAACGTACGCATCGAGGAAGTGACGGATTTCCCAATACTTTCCAGCAAATCCATTGGAGACAAAAAATTCTCGAATAAGTGAAGAGTCTGTTCGGCCATGGAAGTGAGTTTTATCAGCAACCCCATGGATACCATAGAGAAGTTCTGCGGTTTGCCCGAAGGCAACCATTCCAGCCCCACCGGTCCGAATCAGTGTTCCGTCAATATCAAAGAGGACAAGTCGCACCATAGAAATTCAACCGTAAGAAGTAATGAGACGCGTGATGTCTCAGCGAAGTTGGACACCCACGATTTCCGACCACAGCGGTTTGAGGTCGGGATCATTCAGAGCCATTGCCTTAACAGCCACCTGATTTTTACTTAAAGGGGACTTCCAGAAACTCAATTCGCGGAAAGAAATGTGTCTAAAAGGTGAGTAAGCAGGGCTGGGTTTTCGTCCAAGACAGCATGCCTGAATTGATCCGTCCCGCTGAACTTTCCTTCTTCTCTCTGACTGAACGCTTGGCCC
>SIAZ01000183.1 GCA_009695405.1 Pedosphaera sp.
TTACCGCTCGATAACCAGTTGCGAACGACCTCGCATTTGAACGATTTATCGAACTTCCGGCGCGTTTTTGTAGGGGAGTCTTTGATGATGGATTCCATGGTACAGGATTCCTCTTACTCTCCGTCCGAGAAATCGAAGCAACCTCACTAGCCGGTTACCAACGAATCACTCTGACAAGCGTACCCGCCGCTAAATCCGCGCCCGCCGGGACGTCAGCCAAACCATCGGCCAAGGTTAGAGAAGACAAAATATGGGAGGCCTGAATGCCGATCGGCCGCACAGAACCCTCTTCGAGTGTCATAACTCGCACAAAATGACGCCGATCGCCCAAATTTCTGAAGGGCTCAGAAAGCGGACTCAGCACCGCCCTCGGCGCCGGGTAACGGGCCCCTCGAAGGCGTCGTAATGCCGGTAAAACCAATAAAACGGCCGTCACAAATGCCGACACAGGATTTCCTGGAAGTCCCAGAAGAAACTTCCCCTTCCACTCACCGAGGAAAAAAGGCTTTCCCGGCCGTAGATCAATCCGCCAAAAGCGTACTGTCCCGCCTAAACGCTCCAGTGCGGGACGAATCACATCCCGATCGCCTACCGAAGCGCCCCCTGCTGTTACCACCAAATCTGAATCCTCAAAAGCCGCTGCTAGTCCCTCCATCGCTCTCTCCACGGTATCAGGAATGACAGGTAAAATACGAGTCAACGCCCCCTCGGTGCGCATCAATGCGGCCAAGCAAGCGGCATTACAATCGAACACCTGCCCAAATCCCAAGGTTAGCCCAGGCGAAACCAATTCATCTCCACTTGAGGCCACCGCCACTCGGGGGCAACGATGCACAAGGACCCTCTCTAAACCGGCGGCAGATAACAAAGCCTTTTGGGCGGGCCCAAACCTTGAGCCTGCAGAGAGCAACACCTCTCCTTTTCCAACATCTTCACCACGAAAGCGAACATTCTGCCAAGGCTTCACAGATTCATCAAAGCGAATCCGGCCTGCATCTAAGACACACGTTTCCTCCTGCATCACCACCGCATCTGCACCGGGAGGCAGGGGAGATCCAGTGAAAACCCGCACACAACCGAAAGGTTGCAATGGGATCACTTGAGTTGATCCCGCTGCCATTGTTCCCAACAGCGTTAAGTCGAACGGAGCACACCCTTCCCTTTCTGAGTGTAACGCGTAACCATCCATCGCCGAGGCGTCAAAAGGAGGAAGATCGAGCGCCGCCAAAATATCAGAAGCGACAAAGCCACCGAGGGCATCTTCTAAGACTTGGGACTCTGTACCCAAGGGCGACAGAAGCTTAAGGAGATCGCCTAGGGCGTTTTCGTAAGAAAGCATTCTTAAAATCAAAAAGAGACTATCCCCGTTTTACTATGCTTTTTAGACCAAATCGCCAGACCAAAAGAGCACCGACAGAGACAACTCCAAAAAGAAAACTTAACTGAACCTGATGCCCCGACTTCAGCCTAGATAAAAAGATGCTAAAAAGCCCAAAGCCAGAGGCGATAAAATAGAGTACCCAAACCGTTTGTCTCTGACTTAATCCTAAATCTAATAATCGATGATGGACATGTTCTTTATCGGCTTGAAAAATAGGAACCCCACGTAGAAGGCGCAGCACAATGACTCTCGTTGTGTCGAAAAGTGGCAGACCAAATAAAATCAAAGGGACACTAAATATGGGAGTATCAGCTACTGAAGTTGTTCCCGTTTCAAATAACGAAATAATCCCGATGCAAGAAAGAATCAACCCAATGGTCAGACTCCCAGAATCTCCCAAAAAAAATTTCGCAGGATGCTTATTAGAGGGAAGGAACCCAATACAAGCTCCTGCTAGGCACAAATTCAACAACGCCAACAACACATCGCCCGTTAACGTATTGATCACTGCCAATGATGCCGAGATAATCAGGGTGACCCCGGCCACCAGTCCATCGATTTCGTCCAATAAGTTGAGGGAATTGGTCACTCCTACAATCCAAATAATCGTGATTGGAACCCCCACCAACCCCAGTTGGAAATCCTCCCCCCCGAACGGATTGGTCATTGCATCAATCCGAAAACCAAATAAATACAAAAGGTTAGCAATCAAAATTTGATCCAGAAACTTTTGGGTGGGATTTGCGCCACGACAATCGTCATAAATGCCCAAACAAAGCATCAAAAACGCTCCAAAAACCAAGGATAAAGTCAGCTTCTCGAAATTTCGGAAATAACTAGAAACCGAATTATCCACCAAATAAAGACACCCTAAAGAGAAGCAAAAACCTCGGAAAATAGCCACCCCCCCAAAGCGAGGTATCGGAATTTGGTGGATTTTCCTCGGCCCTGGCAAATCAATTGCGCCTAAACGTTTCGCCAAAAAACAAGCCAATGGGCTAACCACAGCTGAAATCAAAGCTGAAATTAGCAATACCGCTATATATGTTCTGTAATGGGTCATCTTTTCATCTCTGAAAGGCACTTTGCAAACAGAGTTCGATAACGCCGAATCATAACATCCTTATCGAACTCTCATAACATCCTTATCGAACTCTTTTTTTGCTAATTGAACGCCGTTGTGAGACAGGGTAGCCCTTAAAACGGAACTATCTACCAACGAATTCATAGCGCTTGCTAATGCCATCGTATCTTCTGGGGGAACAATTAGACCGTTCACTCCGTCACGACAGACACAGGGCACGCCGGACTCGAGGTCGCAGGCAATAATCGGTTTCCCACACGCCATCGCTTCCACTAAAACCAAACCGAAAGCTTCATTTCGCGAAATTGATGGAAAGACGAAGGCATCGCAAGCGTGAAGAAGCCCTGGAAGATCATCATCACTAATATCGCCTAGAAAGCGAACTCGCTCACTAACCCGAAACTCTCGAGCGATTACCTTCAATCGATCGCCCAGCGGACCGGTCCCAGCAATCCAAAGTTCCGCTTTAGGAACCCGCACCAAAGCCTCAATCGCATAACGCTGTCCCTTGTATCCAACCAAACGCCCCAAATTCAGAAAAATAAAACCCGCCTCTGTCCTCGATCTCCAATGGGCGGCGGCGGCTTGATTTAAGGGTGATGAGGCAAATCGCGACAAACCTAGACCGAAAGGAATTACTTGAACCTTTTCAGAACAACCCTGCAACGCAGTAGAGAACCTATGATGATTTTCAGTAGCGACTACGACCACCGATGCACGCCTCAAAACTGCCCTCTGAAGCGGGGCATACAAACGCGTCGCCAACTTTTGGCGAATGACGTCACTATGCCAACTAATCACCACCGGAATATCTCGAGCAGCAGTCAAAATGGCTAGGTCAGCCAAAGGATTAGGAGCATGAGCATGGATCAAATTCGGTCTCCATTGGCGAACTGCAAAGGGGTAGGTTGGGCAAAGAGAAGTCGACAAAACCATTCCAGCACTCGCCTGCCTTTTTATTTTTACTCCCGATAAAGTCTCGACCATGATCTTGCATTGACGATTGCTCACCACACACTGAACGTCATCACCCTCAGCGGCAAAACCCTCTGCCTAAATTTTCAATAAGGTCTCCATGCCCCCGCGTTCGGGTGGATAGAACTTACCTAATTCTAAAATTCTCATTCTTGGAATTCTTCGCTTACACCTCTAAAAGCGTCCACCCCCTCATTCACACTCTCGACAAACTTCTTTAAAAAAGAAACCGATTTTTTGTAGATGACTCGTCCTTTTTTCCGATCACCTAATTACTTTTAAAAAAGCCGCCCCTCCTCTAAAAATTCTTCACAACAAATCAAGACTTGATCCCAACCCTTTCCCCATTCTACAGTCAGTCCTCGATAAACGGAATCGAATACTGGGAGGCATTGGGCTTCCCGACACCGCATCATGATAGAAAAGTCTAAAATTATCGCGTCAACGCGAGTTCACCCTACCGACACCGGTTCTGCCGACGTCCAAATCGCCATTCTTACTGAGAGAATCAAGTCGCTGACAGAGCACCTTGATACGAACAAAAAGGACCATAGCAGTCGCCGTGGACTTTTACTCATGGTTGGAAAGCGTCGGAGTCTGCTAGATTACCTCAACCGCAAGGATGAGGGTCGGTATCAGGCGCTGACCAAGAAACTAAAGCTCCGTAAATAATTTTGCGACGCTGGGCAGTTTGCCCGGTTTTCGCTATAGGGCGGGCCCAGTAGTTCCCGTGGGATCTGCTGGGGGCGAGCTCGTATGACGCGCGCACGCCCCACTTCCGCCTAACTCAACCCCAAGCCGCGTCAAATTCAAAAAAACCGGACTCCGGGTGATTTCAATCAGCCTCCCATTACTGCCCGCTGCGGCGGTAGGGGCGATTGATTGAAGTTCCTCGGAAGAGTCCGGACAGTCCGAACATGTCCTATAAAGTCACAATTCCGCTAGGTGCTCAGGAGATCACCATTGAAACCGGTCGCTTCGCCAAACAGGCTGACGGTGCCGTCACCGTCCAAATCGGCGAAACCATTATTCTAACCGCAGCTGTCGCTGCTTCAAAAGCCAAGCTAGGGCAGGATTTTTTCCCCCTCACCGTTGATTACCGCGAAAAGGCTGCTGCTGCTGGCCGCTTTCCCGGAGGGTATTTCAAACGCGAAGGGCGTCCTTCCGAAAAGGAAATCCTCACCTGCCGCCTCACTGATCGACCGATTCGTCCTCTCTTTCCCAAAGGATGGAATAACGAAGTTCAGGTGCAAACTCTGCTTCTCTCTGCAGATGGCCAAAACGAGCCTGATATCCTCTCTATTCTCGGCGCCTCGGCGGCTCTTACAGTCTCGGACATCCCTTGGGATGGTCCGTTAGGGGCCGTCCGTGTCGGTCGAGTTGAAGGTCAATTCGTCGTCAATCCGACTCACGAACAACAAGGCCAATCCGACCTCGACTTGGTCTACGTGGGAAATAAAAGCGAAGTGATGATGTACGAGGGTGCCGCCAATGAAATCAGCGAAGCTGATTTTATTTCTGCTCTCAAATTCGCCCAAGAAGCCTGCCAACCGCTCATTACCGCCCAAGAAGAACTTGCGGCTAAAGCCGGCAAAGCGAAACGAACAATTACCGTCAACATCGTCCCGGAAGAAATCCTAAACGAAGCCAAGTCTCTGGCTGGTGATCGAATCATTACCGCCCTCCTCACTCCCCAAAAGCTAGCCCGTGAGGCCGCTGTCGCTGCTGTCTTCGCCGACGTAGGATCGAAACTGGTTGCCAAATTTGGCGCTGACAAAGTCACTGAATTCGTCCTCAAAGACGCCCAATACTACATCCAAAAAGAATCTGTTCGCAGCTTAATTTTGGATCACGGTAAACGCCTTGATGGCCGAGATTTCCAAACAGTTCGCGCCCTTCAAAGCGAAGTGGGAATCCTTCCGCGCGCCCATGGCTCCGCCGTGTTTGCCCGAGGCGAAACTCAAGCTGTCTGCCTCGCAACCTTAGGGACCAGCGACGATATTCAATCGTTCGACTCGTACACCGGAGGAGAAACCAAAAAGCAATTCCTGCTGCACTACAATTTCCCAAACTTTTCAGTGGGTGAAACGGGTCGAATCACCGGACCCGGCCGACGTGAAATCGGCCATGGCGCCCTAGCTGAACGAAGCGTCCGACCCATTATTCCCCTCGCTGATTATCCTTACGCAGTCCGGATCACCGCAGAAATCATGGAGTCCAACGGCTCCACTTCAATGGCGAGTGTCTGCGGTGCCTGCTTGGCTCTGATGGACGCTGGTGTTCCAATTACCCGCCCCGTGGCTGGTATTTCCATCGGTATCTGCACCGAATATGGTCCCGATAAAACCATAAGCCGCTACAAGCTGCTGACCGATATCATAGGCTGGGAAGATGCTTATTGTGATATGGATTGCAAGATCGCTGGTACCGACAAAGGAATCACTGGCTTTCAGCTTGATCTTAAACTAAAGGGAATCCCCCTTCCCATCATGATGGAGACCGTCCATCAAGCTTACCTCGCTCGTCTCACCATTCTGGAGCACATGGTCTCGGTCCTCCCAGCTCCGCGCACCGATATCTCTAAGTACGCTCCTCGCATTGTGGTGCTGAAAATTAACCCCGAGAAAATCGGCGCTCTCATCGGACCCGGCGGCAAAAACATCAAACGCCTCGTCGACGAATCGGGATGCGAAATCAACATCGAAGATGACGGCACGGTTAAAGTATTCTCTGTCTCCCCTGAGGGTATGGAAATCGCCCGCCGCGAAATCGAAGCCCTGAGCGCCGAAATCGAAATCAACAAGGTTTACAAAGGTCGAGTGGTCACCATTAAAGAATTCGGCGCGTTCGTCGAAATCTTCCCCGGGCAGGATGGCCTCGTCCATGTCTCCGAACTTTCTAATACACGCGTCGCTCGCGTCGAAGACGTTATCAAAATGGGCGATGATATTTGGGTTAAATGCATCGGGGTCGACGAAAAGGGCCGTGTCAAACTCAGTCGCCGTGCTGCAATGGAAGAACGAGGTGAAATGGCCCCATCGACGCCATCTACCTCTGAAACACCGAGCTCTGAACCGTCTGCAACGGGGACAACTGCAGAAGAACCTAGAACTGAACGTTCCGAACGTCCTTCGAGTGATCGCCCGAACCGCAGTCGCAATGATCGCCCCGAACGAAGCAACGATCGTCCTTCACGGGGCGGACGTCGCAATGATCGCCCTGAGGGGGGTGAAGGGGAATCTTCCAATGAGGCCCTAGATGTGGGCAAAATCTTCCGTGCGAAGGTTGTCAACATTAAAGACTTCGGCGCTTTCGTCGAATTCCTGCCCGGCCGCGAAGGATTGGTTCATGTCAGCGAGTTGGCCAACTTCCGAGTTAAGCAAGTCGAAGACATCGTTCAACTGAATGACGAGATCTGGGTTAAGCTCCTCGGTCAGGATGAGAAGGGGCGTGTCCGTCTGAGCCGCAAGGCTGCGATGGAAGAGCGGGAAAAGCTCACCTCTTCTGAGTCTCGAGTTGCTCCCGAATCATCGGGCGATCCACAGAGCTGATTCGGGCAGCGACCGATAGCCAAAACCAAGGCGGCCACTTTTGTGGCTGCCTTTTTTATTGATTATAAATGGCTCATCGACTGATACCCCCGCCTACAGGGCGTTTGGCTGGTGGCTGGAAAGGGCCGATGGAAAGGGGGTAAAAGAAACGGCTAGACATAAGCCG
Source organism: Pedosphaera sp. (assembly GCA_009695405.1). Taxonomy (GTDB): domain Bacteria; phylum Verrucomicrobiota; class Verrucomicrobiia; order Limisphaerales; family UBA9464; genus SXXZ01. The sequence goes on from SIAZ01000183.1 coordinate 7,158, forward strand.
CTGAAAATGTTGCCCTACGTTGGTGAATACACCTGACAATTTAAACAGCGGGACCCAGTCGCAACAACTGGGTAAGC